>JBAXCN010000026.1:0-36603 GCA_037141455.1 Bacteroidota bacterium | reverse complement strand
TCATTTTATATTTATAACCTAAAAATACTATCCCACTTCCTTTACTTTAACTTTCTTCCCAACCAAATAAACACCCAAAATAGTAAGCAGCATGGCTAAAATTACTTCGGTATTAATTACTTCTTTTAAAAAAATTGCACCTAAAGTTACAGCAACAATAGTATTAACATAGGCATAAGTACTTACAAATGCAGCCGGCAATTCTTTAATAATATACATAAAACACCCATAAGCCAATAACGAACCAAATAAAATTAAATACACCAAAGCCATTACCGATTCATTACTAGGATTTAACCTCGTCCAATCGCCTTGCAAGGTTGAAATTATAAACAATATCATTCCTCCCGGAATCATTTGCAAGCCGGCATTGTATAAAACAGGAAAATCAGATTTATTTGATTTTGAAAAAACAGTACCCAAGGCCCAACACACATTCGAAATAATAACAGCCGCCAATCCCCAAGCATAATTGGGATTATTAAACAATTGCACTTTGTCGTAAAAAATTAAATATTGCGCCAACAAGCAAATTAAAAAACCTAACCACATAGGCCAAGTTACTTTTTCTTTACTGCCCATTAAAATATTAATTATTACAATCCACAATGGAGTAATAGCGCTTAACAATGCCGTCAATCCACTATCAATCCATTGCATTCCCCAACTTATAATTCCGTTGCCACCTACCAACATTAAAGTGCCATTTAAACTAAATTGTTTAAATTGGTTCCAAGTAGGTAATTTTTGTTTTTGGTAAATAATAAAATAGCCACATATTAAAACACCTGCAACAGAATGCCTGAATGCAGCTAATAAAAAAGGAGGAAAAAAGTGTATGCCATCGTTTTTAATTCCTAAACGAATAGCTAAAAAAGTAGTTCCCCAAAATATGGCTACTGCTACGTAAGCCAAATAAGCTTTAAATTGGGGATGTTTGAGCACTAAAATTGGTAATATGGACTAATCATTAAATACACCACTACACCAGTAATTGTTACATACAACCAAATAGGGTATGCAAAGCGTACAATTTTTTTATGCTTTTCTACATTCATTTGCAATCCATAATAAAAGGCAAGCAAAATTAAAGGCAATACCAAAGCAGCCAAAATAATATGACTTACCAAAATAGTTAAATACAATGTTCGCATTGGATTACCTTCAGGAAACGAAGTTTCATTTGCCATCCAATGGTAAAGAATATAACTTATTAAAAAACAAGCCGACAATACAAAAGCAGTTAAGTTAAGTGTTTTATGTACTGCAATGTTTTTTTGTTTTATAAAGTATAAAGAAAGCAATAATAAAATAGAGCATGTTCCATTAATAATTGCATTTAACGTAGGTAAATACATTACCCAACTAGGCATTACTTCGGGTCTTGGTAATATTTTACGGTTTAAAACTACAACAGCAACAAATACAACAATTGATAAGATGCTTACTATTTTAAAAACTAATTTATCTTGATTATTTTGGTTATTTTGGTTCATGGTACTCATATAATAAAACTTTTAATTCATCATTTAATCTTTTCATTTCATTTAAATCTAAGCCGTCATAAATACCTCTTATGTGCCTCGATTTATCCATTAAAATTACTTGTTGACTGTGGTCAATGGTTTTATCTTCAATAGAAACAGGTAACAAAAACCCTTGCCCTATTTTAAATAAATTTTCTTTGTCTGTTCTACAAAAATGCCAAATGTTTTTATCGGCTTTATACTTTGCAGCATAATTTGCAAGTACTTTAGTTGAATCATTGTATGGGTCAACTGTAAACGAAATGAGCTTTACTTCGCCCCATTCTTTTGCTTTTTCGTAAAATGCCGATACATTGTTGTTCATAGCAGGACAAACATCTTTGCAACTTGCAAAAAAGAAATTTGCAATTACAATATTATTAGAAAGCATTTTAGTATTTAAAACCTTTCCGCTTTGATCAGTAACCGAAAACTCGGGAACTTGATAAAATATGGTGTCTTTTATGTCCTTACCATTGGGTTCGGTGTGGTAACCTAAATGCGGTAGGTGCTTGTAATTATGTTTTGCAGCACGCAATAAAAAAAAGAGAGCAACTGGCACCACTAAAAGAGCAGTTGCTACCCAAAATGATTTTCTTTTCATTAATATTATTAAGTAAAAAATTTAATAAAAGTTTTTACTAATTTTAATTTTGTTAAAATAAACGCGAATCGAAAGTAAATCCTGCTTCATTCAGCGCCAACCAAATTAAAAAGCAAACAAATAACATTGGAGCTATTATAATCCAAACTAAAAATTTGCGTTCAAATTTCATATGCATAAATACCGATACAATATAAAATGCTTTTACAATTCCTAAAAACACAAACAAAATGTTTTTATAAATTGAGCTATTTGATAATAATGCAAAATACAATGCAATATCAACTACTGTAAGAACCAATAATATCCAAAATGTTTTCCATATTTGGCTCTTCATATTAGCAGGCGATTCTGTATGTTCTAAATGTTCTATGTGTTCCATGATAATTTTTTATTTGTAAATTAATTATAAAATTTAAACCTATTATATTAAGTAGAAGAATGTAAAAACAAACACCCAAACTAAATCAACAAAATGCCAATACAAACCTACTTTTTCAACCATTTCGTAATGACCACGTTTCTCGTAAGTTCCTTTTACAACATTGATGTAAATAACAATATTTAAAATTACTCCTGAAAGAACGTGCGTACCATGAAAACCTGTTACAATAAAAAACAATGCAGCAAAAGCGGTTGGTCCAAAAGGATTTCCACTTAAACTAGCACCTTCAGTTATGAAGTTAGTCCATTCCCAAGCTTGGCAACCTAAAAAAGCAGCTCCACCAATAATGGTTAAAATCATATACATTTCTACCTCTTTTTTAGCCATTCTATGTCCTGCTTCTACCGCCAATACCATAGTTACAGAACTTGCTATTAAAATGAAAGTCATTAAACTAACAAACATTAATGGCAAATGAATACCGTGTAAAAAAGGAAAATGGTTAAATACCAACTCGGGCGAAGGCCAACGCTCGGTAACAAACAATCCTGCTTTATGCATTTCTTCTACAAAGCTATGCGAAAGGTGAGCAAAAGGTTTTACAATTGTGTTAGGTAATGTAGATGTAAAAGTGAATCGTACAAAACCATATGCAACTAGTAATGATGAAAAAGTAAATGCATCTGAAAGTAGAAAAATCCACATCATTAATTTACCATAACTTACACTGAAAGGCGATTTTCCTCCACCCCATGTTTGTTTGCTGTCAGTAGTTAAAGTAGCTGTGTTTGCCATTGTTTTATTATATTTATTTGTTTCTAAGTTTTATTATTATCTGTTCAAAAGTAAAAATACATATAGATATATCCAAAGTATTCCTACAAAATGCCAATAAGTATTACACATTGATATTGCTCTCAATGCTTTTTTATGTACTTTGTATTGAAAAGTTTGTATTAAAATAGCCAATACATAAAAAATTCCAATTATTACATGCGCAACGTGTAAGCCTGTAATTACATATACAAAGGACCCACTTGGGTTAGCAAATCCAAAATATATAGCGTTATAAACCATTTGGCTCCAACCCCAATATTGCATTACACCAAATAATAAACCCAAAGTTAAGGTTACTAATAACCCTATTTTTGAATTGAGTATTTCATCTTTTTTTGCCGAAATATAAGCCCATTGCATAAATACACTGCTTAATACAATTACTCCGGTGCTTAACATAAACATTACAGGTAGTTCAAAAACTACCCACTCCCCTTCTCCTCTTCGTACTATGTAAGCGCTGGTAAAACCAGCAAATAACATCACACTACTTACTAACAATAACCAAAGTACAAACTTTTTGGGTTCTACACCTGGCTCTTTCTCATCAATTATTGGCTTATTTATGCTTTGAATCATTTTTAAATTTTATCTATCAAGTAAAAAAGTTGAACAATGGGTAGATAGATGATAGCTGCTAACATTAGTTTTTTTGCATCGGCTAGTTCGCAACTTTTGTAAAGTTTATAGGCGTAAAAACTAAAATACAATGCTCCAAAAACTGCAACCACTGCGGCTACTATTCCTGAAATTCCAAAAACAGTAGGTAAAATTCCTACGGGTATTAATATCAATGAAAATAATAAACATTGAAATGCAGTTTTCTTTGTTCTTCCCGGATTGAAAGGCAACATTTTAAAACCTGCACGTTTGTAGTCATCTTCCAATAACCAAGCAATACTCCAAAAATGCGGGAATTGCCACACAAATTGAACTGTAAATAAAACAATAGCTGCTAAATCAATTTTGCCAGTGTATGCTACCCAACCTAAAAGAGTAGGCAACGCACCAGGAAAAGCACCTACAAATACTGAAATTGGAGTTACACGTTTTAAGGGAGTATAAACAAAAGCATAACTTAATAAAGATATCAAAGCTATTAAACCACTTAGTTGATTTAAATAAACTCCTATCAAAACCACTCCTATTAAGCCCATTAAAGTGGAACTAACACCCGCTTCTAAAACACTCATTCGGCCAGTTGAAACCGGTCGGTTAGCAGTTCTAGTCATTAACTTATCGTAATCTTTTTCTATTATTTGATTAATGCCATTTGCAGCACCTGTAACTAATAAACCAGCTAATGCCAATATACTTACTTCAAACCAATTAATAGTACCACTAACAGCGGTTAAATAAGTTATTACAGAGCTGAATACTACCAAACTGCTCAATCTAAATTTTATTAACTGCATGTAATCACTCCATTTTTGTTTCCAAAAATTGGGTGCTTCTAATACTATATTATGTTCTACTCTATCCAATTATTTTTAATTTATACTTATCAATTTGCAATCAATTTTGTTTTATTAAAAACTAAAATTGCTGCAAATAGCTGCATACCTGCTATTATACTTCCCAATGTTAAATGTATTGAAGTAACCTCTTTAGGAAAACCTAAGTTTACTAAAATACTTCCACTTAATGCTTGGGCACACATTAATAATATTATTCCTAAACCATTTCTGTATATCAACGAATCTCTTTCAAATAAATTTCTGTATTTAAAAATCAATAAAATTGAAATACCTAAACTAATTATTGACCACGATCGATGGAATTTAAAAATTATTTCTTCCATAAAAAAAGTAGCCCATTGTGTTCGGTATGCTTCACCAAAAAGTTTAGCTACATGATCCACTTTTTCCCTTACTTGTGTTCCACTGATTATTTGTATTAAACTTACAATTAATGCAACCGAAATTAACCATTTTAAAGAACTATCTTTTTTAAATTGCGTTACATAAAACTGTTGCGAGGCTGTAACAGTAAAAATTAACAAAGCAACTATTACCAAAGCAATTACCATGTGTATGGTAATCATCCATGTTGCCAAGTCTGACGATACTACTTTAGAACCTATCCACCCTTGTATGCCTACCAATACAAAAGCCAAGAAACTTAGCCAAAATATTTTCGGTTTTGTTTTTAAATATGGATAAGCAAATACAATAGTTAAAAACACTAAAAAACCAATAACCACTCCAACCAACCTATTTAAGTACTCAACCCAAGTTTTAAAAACATCAAAATCTGCAATTTCTTTTCCTTGAACAGCAAATTTTGTTTTATAATCAACTGGCAATTGGCTTATATCAGTTGGTGGCACATATTGTCCAAAACATTTTGGCCAATCAGGGCAACCCATCCCACTTCCGGTACTTCGTACCAAACCTCCTACAAATATTAAAAAGAACACTGCAATGATGGTAGCAATTCCAAAACGTCTAAACCTAATTTCGTATTTATTACCTTGCATTTTATTGAACGAAAAACTTCATTCTTGTTTTAAAAATACTACCATTAAAAATGGTAGTATTTATTTTTTTTGTCCACGGTTGGTGTCATCACCAATCGATATAATGTGATTGGTAATTATACCAATCACATTTAATCATTTATTGCTTAAGCAAATCCTAACCAACGCTTTACCAAAGTAAACAATACTGCTTCTTCTTTTGCTAAAGTTGGAACAACTTTGCGTCCAGGAGTTGGAATTGTTTGTGGCTCAGTTAAAGGATCTTCTTGACCTTCATGAGGTGTATTTTGAGGTATAAAATCAATTTCGTGTCCTGGTACACTATAATCGTATGGCCAACGGTAAACATGAGGAATTTCTCCTGGCCAATTACCATGTAAATGTTTAACTGGAGTAGTCCACTCTAATGTATTGCTTTCCCAAGGGTTTTGAACTGCCTTTTTACCTTTACGCATGCTATAGAAAAAGTTGAAAAGGAATATAAACTGTGCAATTCCGCCTAAAAATGCAGCGTAAGTAATGAATATGTTCATATCAACAAACACATTGAATTGGTCGTAAGCAGTAAAAGCATAATACCTACGTGGCACACCAGCTAAGCCCATGAAGTGCATTGGAAAAAACACACAATATGCCGAAACTATTGTCATCCAAAAATGTATTTGACCTAAACTTTCATTCATGGTTCTACCAAACATTTTAGGGTACCAATGGTAAATACCACATAACATTCCAAAAATAGCTGCGCTACCCATTACTAAATGGAAGTGAGCAACAACAAAATAAGTATCGTGCAAGTTTATATCTAACGCTGCATTTCCTAAGAAAATACCAGTTAATCCACCTGAAATAAAGAAAGATACTAAACCAATAGCAAACATCATTTGTGGATTTAAACGCAAATTACCTTTCCATAAAGTACCTAAGTAATTAAATGTTTTTATGGCCGAAGGAACAGCAATGATTAATGTACCAAGCATAAATACCGAACCTAAAAACGGATTCATACCTGTAATAAACATATGGTGACCCCAAACTACAAATGACAATAAAGCAATTGCCATTATTGAACCAATCATGGCACGGTAACCAAAAATAGGCTTACGAGAATTGGTAGCAATTACTTCAGAAGTGATTCCTAATGCTGGCAATAAAATAATATATACTTCTGGGTGACCCAAGAACCAAAATAAATGTTGGAATAAAATTGGTGAACCTCCTACTCTTTCAATTCCACCTGCTAAATCTGCAGGGATTTCATTTAAATAAAAGGAAGTACCAAAACTTCTATCGAATACCAATAATAATGAACCTCCAAATAAAACTGGGAACGATAAAATACCTAAAATAGCTGTAAATGTAAACGCCCAAATGGTTAAAGGCAGTCTAGTCATTTTCATACCTTTGGTACGCATGTTTAAAACCGTAGCTACATAATTAATGCCACCTAATAACGATGATACAATAAATAAAATCATTGATACCAACCACAATGTCATACCAGTTCCAGAACCCGGAATGGCTTTAGGCAATGCTGATAATGGTGGATAAATTGTCCAACCTGCAGATGCTGGTCCGCCTTGCACAAATAATGAAGCAATCATTACACACGATGAGGTAAAGAAAAACCAATACGACAACATATTTAAAAAAGGAGAAGCCATATCGCGCGCTCCAACTTGTAAAGGAATTAGTAAATTACTAAAAGTTCCACTTAAACCAGCTGTTAATACAAAGAAAACCATAATGGTACCGTGTATTGTTATTAAAGCCAAATAAAAGTTTGGATCTAATTTGCCACCTTTACCCCATTCGCCCAATAAAGTTTCAAAAATTGGGAAAGTAGT
The DNA here is from genome assembly GCA_037141455.1 of Bacteroidota bacterium. GTDB lineage: Bacteria > Bacteroidota > Bacteroidia > UKL13-3 > UKL13-3 > JAAFJM01. The sequence goes on along the minus strand of JBAXCN010000026.1, from coordinate 28,925 downwards.
GTTAGGATAGGCAAGTTGTAAACGGAATACTAATGACATTAACATTCCTATTGTACCCATAATGATACCAGTTATTAAAAACTGCTTTGATATCATTTTATGGTCCATACTAAAAACATACTTCGAAATGAAGGTTTCTTTGTGATGGCCATGATCATCGTGATGTAAAACATCGGCATGTGATGCAACTGCGCTCATATATATATTATTTTTTTCTTAGTTAAAAATTTAATTAATTAAATGCCAAAGGGCTTGTTTTGCTGAAAAACGAAAATGAATTATTGGTTTCAGTTCCTTTTGCTGTTAAAGCAGGATTTGTTTTTAACCATTTTTCAAATTCTTCTTTGCTATCAACAATTACTTTCATTTTCATTCGGTAATGTGCACTACCACATATTTTGTTACATAATAATATATAATCAAATTTAGGGTCATCTTGTTTTGCACGCATTTCGTTTGTGGTTAAAATAGGTGTAAAATGAAAATTAGTTGGCAAACCTGGAACCACATTCATTTGAACTCTAAAATGAGGTAAATAAGCTGAATGAATTACATCTTTAGCTCTGAAATGTAAATAGATAGGTTGATTAACCGGAACATGTAATTCAGAAGTAATAATATCGTCACCTGCGTTTTCTTTTAAGCTATCTACACCTAAAGCATTCACTACGCCCATTTGACGGAAATCATATTTTCCTAATTTATTATCTGCACCCGCATAACGAGCATTCCAAGCAAATTGATAACCGAAAACTTCAATATTCAATGCATTTTTATCTCTACTCGAAGTCATATCGTTCCAAACAAATAAACCCCTAACTACTAAAACAGTCAATACAATTCCTGGAATGATGGTAGCCCATATTTCAAATGTATGGTTATCGGGATAGAATAAAGCTTTGCGGCCTTTTGCTTCTCTGTATTTGTAAGTATACCAAAATAAAAGTATTTGAGTAACAACAAACACAACACCGGTTAACCACAATGTGATCATAAACATATCATCATACTCATTGGCATGAGCAGATGCTGCTGGCAAATTAAAGAAGGTTAATTTTCCATGAACAATAAATTCCCAAACACAAGCAGCTAAACCTACTACTATAAAAATTATACTTAAAATTCCATTAATTTTACCCCAATTAATTACAGGCTTCTTTTGTACATCACCAACTTTCGACAAAATATCGAAAATCATTCCTATGATGAAAACTAGTAAAAAAGCAATTCCAACTATTAACCAGTTAATATTACTTGCTGTTGATTTTGCTGCTGCTACAGCGTCTTCATTCATATCTTGTGCAAAAACAGATAAACTTGTAAGCAGAAATATTGCTAATACAAATACAAAAGATGTTTTAATTTTTAAATACTTCATTGGTAAAATTTTTAATTTTAAACTTAAAATGTGTTGCAATATAATCATGGTGTCAAATACTAGTAAACTTAATTTTAGCTATTGACAATTATCATTGAAAATATTGAGGTGCATATTGTTTAAATTTAACATTCACAATGATTTAATGTTTGATAACTTGATGTAAAATATTTTTTATAATAAATATTATATAATTAATAAATTTAACAAATTGGTATTATTAAAAATTACATATTTGTAATCTTAAATTTATGAAAAGAGTAATTCTATTTATAGTATTAATAATTGGTTTTTTTATTTCCAATAAATCAGTTTTAGGACAAACAAAAATTGAAAGTAAATACACCACTGCTGCCCGATTAGGATTAACTATAAGTAATTCAGGCACTATTGGTAGACCAAATGTTAGATCAAATACAAGTGGACCACCATCAATGGCTTACCCTACAGGCAGCGGAGTGGAGCATTTGTTTGAAGCTGGTTTATGGATTGGTGCTTACGTTAATGGACAAGTAAGGGTTTCCTCCTCTTCGGCCGAAAGCAGTGCTGGATATTCTACTGGTTCTACTAATTTTGAATTTACTCCTATCACAAATATTATAGAAAAATCTAACCTAACAAAAAGTGCTAGTTTTTCGAGTTCGGCTATCTCGCATCAAGATTTTGTTTTAATAATGACTGATAGCAATATAATAATTCCTGGAACTACTATTCCTATTAATGGGCACGATAATCCGTTGCAAGCAGTTGTAAAATTAGAAGTACTAAATTGGAACTACTCGTATGCTGATTATTTTGTAATTTTAAATTATACCATAACCAATAAAAGTAAACAGCGTTGGGATTCCATTTATGTTGGAAACTTTAGCGATTTAGTAGTGCGAAATGTAAACGTAACTAGAGAAACTGGATCATTGTTTTTTCAAAGAGGGAGAAATTTTACTGATAAAGAAAACAATGCAATTGTGGCTTACATGGCTTCAAAAAGTGCAGACGATTTTAATTTTATCAGTTCATATGGTGCTATGCAATTTTTAGGTGTTGATTGGAAAGGATTATTTTTTAATCCTTCAAAACCCGAAATATTTACAAATAAAGGTTTTACCCCACCAACATTTAATACCAATTATTGGACATTTGGTTCTACTACTCCGCCATTTATTGGCCCTAACGATGAACAAACAAGGTACAATAAATTAGCGGTTGGAATTGATACAAACGATTTAAATTCAAGCACAGGCCCTACTTATGGTGCACCCTCTAATTGGTTGCAATTAATGAGTGTTGGGCCTTTTCGTTCGCTAGAACCAGACTCGAGTATGACTTACACCATGAGTTTTGTGAGTGCAAAACAATTAAGAGATTTTGTTCAAAATCAATCGTTATCGGTATTAAGTACAGCCGAATCGCAAAAAGAATTAAAGGAACATTTTAAACGTTGCAAATCAACATTTTTGGGCGAAGATGCTGATGAAACTGGAGTTTATTCCGTTGAAAAAGATTTAAATAATAATGGTAAGTTAGATAGGTTTGTATTACCCGAACCACCTTTAGACCCTAAAGTAAAAATTATAGCAGGAAACAAACAAGCAACCATTTATTGGAGCAATAATGCCGAAGAATCCATAGACCCTATTTCGAGAGAGAAAGATTTTGAAGGATATAAAATTTATTCGAGCAAAATTGGCGATGATTTAAAACCAAATTATACCGATGCAAGAAACTTAATTGGACAATGGGATATTGCTGGAAATAATGTGGGCTTTAACAATGGATTTGATTTAATAAAATTGCAAACTCCAATAAAATTTGATGGAGATACAACTACCTATTATTATAAATATACTTTAAACAACTTAAGTAATGGTTGGCAAAATTTAATTATTGTAACAGCATTTGATAGAGGGAACAAATCATTGAATTTAGAACCTTTAGAATCATCGTTTAGTGGTAATGATTTTAGGGTGTTTGCCGGCAGTGAAATAAATAATTTTACCAAACAAGACCAAGATACCAAAGTAGGTGTATACCCTAACCCTTACAATACCAATGCCGCTTGGGATGGAACCACTTCAAGAACCCGCAAATTGTATTTTTATAATTTACCTAAAACTTGCGAAATAACCATTTACACAGTAAGTGGCGATATAATTGCCAACTTTAAACACAATGGAGATACTTATAATGGATCAGGAAATGCTTGGTTTGAAAGATTAAGTGATAAAGATAAAACAATAATGACCGGGGGGGAACATGCTTGGGATTTACTAAGCGACTCTAAAAACCAAATAGCACAAGGAGTATATATGTTCAGCGTAAAAGACTTGGAAAGTGGTTTTGTTCAAACAGGAAATTTTGCAATAATTAAATAAAATAAATAATAAACTAATAAAAAAAACAATAAAAATGAAAAAATCAATTTTACTAATTACAACCATATTGGGTGGATTATTTGCCAATGCGCAAAATCCTTATCCAATTATTTCAACTGACACAGTTCAGTTTGTGAATCCAACCCGTTTAGCAATTCCCACTACTTCTTCAAATGCTGGAACAATTACACAACCAGATTATGTTAACCCTACTTTTAAAGATACCATTTTTAGAGACACAGTAAGAATAGAAGGAATAGTAGTTTTTAATCCGAAAGCTTACGGTTTGTCTACTAGCAGAAAGGCTGCATTTTTACAACGTAAAGGCGGAGGACCTTGGAGTGGTGTTCAAATTATGTGTGAACCTGCTGGAACAGGAACTACATTAGCTACATTATTATCTGAAACAAAGTTTTACGATAATTTTGTGGTAGGTTACAAAGTACGAATTACTGGAGTTGTTAGAGAATTTTCTCAAGGTGAAACTCAAATAAATTTGATTAGAAGTAATGCTAATTGGGAAAATGGCGTAGAGCAATTGAGCTTAACTCCAGATACTTTGGTTTATAACGAAATAACTGCCGATAAATTAATGTTGGGTAATCCTAATTCGAGCAGGGTGCAACAAAAGCTTACAGGTGAGGCTTTAGAAGGCACTTTGGTAAGATTGAGAAATGTAACAGTTTACGAAGTTTCAGTAAGTGGAAATAGAACTACTTGGAGTGTAATTGACGACAATGGAAATGTAATTGATATTAGAGATTTTTCGGCTTATTACCGCAGAGATGCGAACGGAGATTCAACAGGTTTAAATGTGGTTAACCCAAATAGATTCAATGCACCACCAATTGGAACACGTTTAGAATACTTACAAGGAGTCATTACTGAATATACAGTTAGTGGTATAAACCGTTATGGAATTGCACCTTTATATCCTGGCGATTATAAAATTTGTACTACATGCCCTCCATCAATTAAATTCATAAGCAGAAATCCTACTGTTGTAAAATCGAGCGACACTACTCGTTTAACTTTTGAAATAACTGTGGGCGATACCACTTTAGCAACTAGTAAATTATATTTTAAAACTCCAATTAACAATGTGTTAGATTCAGTTACTTTAACTGCAGTTCCTTCCTTCCCTAATCAATATCGTGCAACTATACCACCAATTAATAGTGAAGGTGTATTTACTTATTGGGTTGGAGCTACTGATAGAAAAAACAGAAACTCATTGTTTCCTGATCCATTTAATGTAGGTTCTAAATTTTATATCACTGGGTCAAATGGAGTTGATAATATCAGAACTTTACAAAAATCGGTTGTGCCTAATGGAACTACCGTTTGGAATGGAGATTCATTGTTAAACATTAATGTAAGAGGAATTGTAACTGGTAAAGGTTTTGGAAACTTAATCACTGTTCAAGATGGAACGGGACCAAATTCAGCCATATTTGTAAACCGCAACTCAGGAGCTGATAGTACTGCAAAATGGAATGTAGGCGATTCAGTTTTAATTACTAGAGCAACTGTTCGAGAATCATTTAATATTACTATTTTAAATAATATTTTAAGTGAAGTTGTTGCAACAGGAAAAACATTACCACCTGTTCAATTAGGTTTATCGTTAGATTCATTTGCATTAGCAAATACTAATTATGGCAACAAATGGGAAGCCGTTTTAATGCGTTTTGATAGCATTGAAATTTCGAGTAAAAACCCAGATGCACCAACAGGAAGTTTTGGTGAGTTTGCTGTAAAAGGTAAAACAGCAAATAGCTTGAGAGTAGATGATTTGAATGCTAATTTTAAAAATTACAATAACTTGGTTTATGTAGGTATGAAAATGAATTTTATTCAAGGACCAATGTATTATGGTAATGGAAACTTTAAAATAGTTCCAAGAAATGTAGCTGATGTTGATTTTAGTAATATTGATACTATTAAACCAATTATTACTGTTATTGGTGGATTTAACGTTACAGTTAAAAAAGACAGTGTTTATACTGACTTAGGCGCAACTGCAACGGATGACAAAGATGGTAATATAACTGCAAATATTAGAAAAACAGGTTCGGTAAATACTGCTGTGGTTGGTGTATACAATATTTCGTACGCAGTTAACGATAGAGGTGGAAACTCGGACTCGGTAGTTAGAATTGTAACGGTTGTTGCCAACGATATTACCAATCCTGTAATAACTTTATTAGGTAAAAACCCTGATACTTTACAAAGAACTAATACTTATAACGACCCAGGAGCAACTGCATTAGATGACAGAGACGGTAACATAACCTCAAAAATTACCAAAGTAAGTTCAATTGATTCGAGCAAAACAGGTAGTTACACCATTACTTATACGGTTAAAGATTTGGCAGGAAATACAGGAACAGCAGTAAGAACTGTAATTGTAATAAATAAAGTAGGAGTAAATGAAGTAAACACCATTGCAAATAGCGTTAAAGTTTATCCTTCGCCTGCTTATGCCGAGTTAAATGTAAGTATTGAAAACATTAACCAATTGCCAGCACAATTAGAAATAATTGATATGTTAGGCAGAGTAATTACCAAACAAACAATTAATACCAAAAACTTTAACGAGCAGTTAAACATTGGCCAATTAAACAATGGAGTTTATTTTTTAAACATAAGCAATGCCAATGGCATGCAAACCATTAAGTTTATGGTTTCAGGTAAATAATTTATTATCACTTTTAAATTTTAAATAGGCTGTCTTAAAAAAGGCAGCCTATTTTTTTGTGCTAAAGTTTAAAAAAAAGTAAATCCATTTATTAGAAAAAAAATGAACCACATTGAAATATAGAAAACATAGCCTTTACTTTAAATTGGAGTTGTCTCCATTGGCGTCAACTTAAATTTAGATTTAGCCGATGTTGAATCCTCGCCAACATCTATGAGAATTGAAACAAAATTGCAGGCAGTGCCGATAGCTATCGGCAGCCTGCAATGGCTGAAAGCACGAAATTCGAATAACGAATAACGAAAATTAATTAAACTAATCCCAATTGAGTAATCGGTTGGGATTTTTTTGTGGGTTTTTAAATGGGTAATTTATTCAAAATGGTATTCAACTCCTTTGGAGTTGTGTTTGTTGCTGTTACTTATACCCTGCATTACATGCAGGGCCATTAAAATTCAACTCCTTCGGAGTTGGGTAATAAAATTTTGATTAAATATGGTTACAAAAAAATTCAACTCCTTCGGAGTTGGGTAATTATAATCATTTCGCCCTGCATTACATGCAGGGCTATTAAAATTTAACTCCTTCGGAGTTGGGTAATAAAAATTTTGATTAAATATAAATACAAAAAAACGCAACTCCGAAGGAGTTGAATATAAATAACACCGAGTGAAACTCGGTGTTTAAAAAAATGCATAAACAAAAACAACTCCGAAGGAGTTGAATACTTGAAAAAATAGGTGTATTTGCTTTAAGTTGTTGTTTTCAACAACCTATAAGCCTAATAAGGAATTGAAAACACAGAACGTAGCATAGGAAATGTTTAATATAAAACAACAAGTTAAAGCCAAGAAGACGGTGTCAGTTTACCAAATATTGCTTGCAGCATGACTTGGTTTTTTATTTTAAAATATTATTTTATAATGAGATTTACTGTAATGTTTGGTATAAAAATCAAAATATTAATTAGTACTCCTTAAAATAGTTTTTAATCTATACAAAAAGAGATTATAGCAAAAAATGGGGTTGAATTAAAAAATAGTTTTTATTTTAGTAATTTTTTTGCTTATTGCAATTATAAATTAAACAAAAAATAACAACATGAAAAAAATAATAGCAAGTTTATTAGTACTTATATCGATATTATTTATAGCAAAAGCACAACAAAATGCAGATGATATAATTGGAATTTGGGAAACTGGAAATGGAAAAGCGCGTGTTAAAATTACAAAAGTGGGTAATTATTATTTTGGGAGAATAGTATGGCTTAAAGAACCATTAAACGAAGAAGGCAAACCAAAAGTGGATAAAAACAATGAAGATGAAACCAAAAGAAGCAAACCTTTATTGGGATTGCAACTAGTAGGTGGTTTTGAATGGAAAGGCGATAATCTTTGGGATGGTGGCACTATTTACGACCCTGAAAGTGGTAAAGTTTACAGTTGTAAAATAAATTTAGAAGACAAAACAACCATGAATATCAGAGGTTTTATAGGCGTTAGTTTATTTGGCCGCACCGATACTTGGAAAAGATTGGAATTGAAAAAATAGTTTTTAGTTCTTTCACGCCTTGCGTGATTTAGTTTTTTCTCGCCTTGCGTAATTTAGTTTTAATAAATTTTAAATCGTAATAGACAACTTGTTATTTCTAACTCGCAACCCGAAACTTGTAACCCGAAACTTGTAACCCGCAACTCGCAATCATTAACCCGTAACCAGTATCAAGCATTTCATAATTCACATTTCATAAATATAATTAATCTATCAACTGCCAACTAACAACCATCAACTATCCATGTCTCAAACTTTAACTATTATAATTCCTTGTTATAACGAAGAGTTATTAATAGAAAAAACATACCAAAGAGTAAACGATGTAATGAATAGTTTACCTAATATTGTTGGGACTATATTATTTATAAATGATGGTAGTAAAGACAAAACTGCAGAAAAATTAAATATTATTGCAAGCAATGATGCTAAAGTTCAGGTCATTCATTTTTCACGTAATTTTGGTCATCAACCTGCTGTAACTGCTGGAATTAACAATACACTTACCGATTTAGCAATAATAATTGATGCCGACTTACAAGACCCTCCTGAGTTGTTTGGAGAAATGTTAGATTTATATAATAGCTGCAGCTGCAATTCGATTTTTTGTGTTAGAAAAACAAGAAAAGGGGAAACTTTTTTTAAGAAAATAACTGCAAAGTATTTTTATAAAGTAATGGATAGATTAAGCGAAGTTCCTATTCCTTTAGATACTGGTGACTTTAGATTGATTGATAAAAAAATAATTGACGAGTTTAAAAACCTAAATGAAAGAAACAAATTTGTGCGTGGTTTAATAAGTTGGATTGGCTTTGTACAAATTCCATTTTATTACGAAAGAGATGAAAGACTGGCTGGAGAAACAAAATATCCAATGAAAAAAATGATTCGCTTTGCGTTAAATGGCATTTTATATTTTTCAAAAAAGCCATTGAAACTAGCCATTCAAATGGGTTTATTAAGTACAATGGTAGCATTTGTGTTTTTTGTATACATATTATATGGCTATTTTTATAGCGGTCAAACTGTAGCAGGTTGGGCAAGTACATTAACAATTGTAGTTTTTTTTGGAGGTATTCAATTATTAACTATTGGTTTGGTGGCGCAATACATTGCTAATATTTTTGATGAAGTAAAAGGCAGACCAGACTATATAATTGCTAATAAAGTAAATTTTTAATTGTTTAAATTTATTATTTTGCGCCTTCAAATTAAATAAACATATAATTTTAGGATATTATGAGCGACCCACGTTTAAAACCAGTATTAGATAATTTAAAACAAATGATGGATGGTGCAATAGACCATGCAATAAGCGAGTTTGCCAAAATAAGAGCAGGCAAAGCACATCCAAGCATGATAGACGCTGTAAAAGTTGAATATTATGGTTCATTGGTTCCTGTTAGCCAAGTGGCAAATGTTAGTACTCCCGATGCAAAATCAATTACCATTCAGCCTTGGGAAAAAAACATGTTTCAAGCCATTGAAAAAGGAATTATCATATCGAACTTAGGCTTTAACCCAACCAACGATGGAACTATTATACGCATCATGTTGCCACCGTTGACCGAGGAAAGAAGAAAAGAAATAGCTAAAAAAGCCAAAGGCGAATCGGAAAATGCCAAAGTAGCGGTAAGAAACATAAGAAAAGATGTAAACGAAACCATAAAGAAATTACAAAAGGATGGGTTGCCTGAAGATGAAGCTAAAACTGCAGAAGCATCGGTTCAAAAAACAATAGATTTATACATAAAAAAAATAGATGATCTTTTAGCAATAAAAGAAGCAGAAATTATGCATGTATAAAAAATAAAATACTTTTATAAACTTAAACAATGATTCAATTTAACAAATTGAATCATTGTTTTTTTTTACATAACCTAAAAAATAAAAAAGTGAACTTAAAAAAACGAATGAACATAAAAACATTAACTACCCTTTTTAAAATATTGGGAGTTGGTTTTGTAATAATTTTAGTTGGTTTTTTTTCATTAAGAGGTTATTTTTTAAATAAAGCAATAGCTAAAATTAGTAATAAATTTAAAACGGATTACAATGCCACTTTTAAAATAGATGAAGCAAATTTTAAAGGTATAAGTGGCATTGAATTAAAAAAACTTTCGTTGGTACCTGCAAACAACGATACCATTTTAAGCATTGACCATTTTACTGCAAGTGTGCGATTTTGGCAATTATTATTGGCCGATGTAAGGATAAAAGACATAAGTTTAAGTAACGGCTATTTACACTTAATTAAAAAAGGTAATTATAAAAACATAGAGGCATTTTTACCTAAAAAAGATACAACAATTAACGACTCGTTAAAAGAATTAGAAAGTGAAGAAAAAACTCCAATAACTATTAATTATGCCAAAGTAGTTTATAAATTAATTTCGAAAATTTTTGATCAAGTGCCTAATGAAGTATTGTTTGAAAACTTTGATTTATTGCTGATTGAAAATGAAAACAAAGTAGTATTTAATTTAGAAAAGCTGAGTTTAAACAATAGTATATTTACAAGCAATATTAATGTATTCAATAACGAAGTAAAGCAAATATGGGAAATAAAAGGCACGGCAAGTCCACGAAAAAAAATGGCCGATTTGAACTTTAAAAGGCTTGATTCTTTGTTGGTTCAAATACCTTATTTAAAAAATAAATTTGGATTGAGTACTGGCTTTAAATCTGTTAGATTTCAGTTAGATGGAATAACATTTGAAGATGAAAAACTAAGTATAAAAGGAGAAGCTGCAATTGAAAGTTTAATGATAAACCATGCTAGAATAGCCAAAAAAGATGTAGTCATTAATTATGCTGATGTAAAATACAATTTTTTGTTTGGTGCTGATTTTTTATCACTTGATAGTACAACAATAATAACTTTTAATGAAACAAAATTTCATCCTTATTTTAATTTAACTGAAAGAAAAATAGAGGAAAATACTGAAAAGAGAGCACCACGAAACAAAGAAAATATGTTTTATAAATTTTTTAATAAATACATAGTTTCAATGAGTGTGCAAACTGATAAAACAATTACTCAAAAATTTATAAATTCATTGCCCGATGCTTTATTTAGCCATATAAAAGGAATGGAGGCTTCAGGAACTTTCTCTTATCGTTTAGACTTTAATTTAGACATTCACAAACCTGATAACATGGTTTTTGAAAGTACAATTAGTAAAGATAATTTACACATAACAAAATATGGTTTGGCTAATATTGCCAAGCTAAACGAAAGTTTTAAGCATACTCCTTACGAAAAAGGGAGGGCATTGCGCTCATTTATTGTTGGAGCCGAAAACCCAAACTTTGTGCTATATGAAAACATTTCACCATTTGTAAAAAAAGCCATTTTAACAACTGAAGATCCATCGTTTATGTACCACAGGGGATTTGTAAACGAAGCTTTTAGGCAATCAATTGCTAAAAACATAAGAACAGGGAAATTTGCCCGAGGAGCAAGTACTATAAGTATGCAATTGGTTAAAAATGTTTTTTTAACGAGAGAAAAAACAATGGCTAGGAAATTGGAAGAAATATTATTGGTATACATTTTAGAGAACAATTACTTAGTATCGAAAGAACGTATGTTTGAAGTATACTTAAATTTAATTGAATGGGGTCCTAATGTATATGGAATTGGAGAGGCATCTAAATTTTATTTTCAAAAAAATCCATCAGAATTAAACTTAAATGAAGCACTTTATTTGGCAAGTATAGTTCCTAGTCCAAAAGGATTTATGTATAAATTTGAAAAGGATGGAACCATGCGCGAATACATGGAACGTTCGTTTAAATTCATAGCAAATAAAATGGTTTCGCGTAGTTTAATTTTGCCAGAAGATACAGTTGGTTTAACATATAAAATTAACATTACTGGCCCGGCTAAAACTTACATTTTTAAAAACGATTCAATTGTAAACGATAGTATTATTATTGATGAAACAGGTATAATTGAAAACACAAATAGAATTGATGAAGAGTAGTTTTATTTTAAAATATGAGTTTCAATTATTAGTTTTTATTGAGTTTTTTATTTTTTTTTATTTAGGAAATAAACTCGAATTTATTGTATCGCCAATAATACTTACTGCTACAAGTTTATTTATTGCTTACAAATTTTTAATACAGAAAAATGAATTGATACCTGACAATGCAAACTTTGAGGTAAAAAAAATTTACAAGTTATTGTATGTTTTATCCTTGATTTTATTTGGCTTTTGGGCGTATTTCATTATGTTAAAAAACCCAATTGATATAAAAACATCAGACATTATTCCATACATAAACGATTTATATTTAAAACGATTATTTAACGGTGAATTCATTTATAACTTAGCACCAGGTTTAGGATACGGCAATTGGACGCCCAATTATTTACCTTTTCATTGGCTGCCATTTGCTATTTCATATTACTTTCAATTCGACCATAGATGGATTGTTTTTGGTACTTACTTGATAGCAGTTTACATTTATTTATTTCATTTTATAAAAGCACAAACACAGCAAGATTTTTTAATAAAAGCATGTTTACCTTTTATTTTTTTAATACATGTTTTTTTTAAACAATCAGGCAATTTTGCCCATACAGTAGAGCTTTTAATAGCTTCATATTATTTTATATTGGCAATGTTTATAATAAAAAATAATGTATTAGGAAAATCAATTGGATTAGTAATTACTGTACTCTCAAGGTATATAGTAGTATTTTACATTCCTATTGCTTTATTAATTGAGTATTACTTAAACAATAAAAAAATATTGATACAAATTGTATTGGTAATAATAATGATATCTGCTTTTTATTTAATTCCATTTTTATTAAAAGACACTAGTATATTTTTTAAAGGAGCTGCTTCATACGATTTGGCTGCTTTAGGCGAATGGAACGGTCAAAGCTGGCAACAAGCGCACGACAGGCCACACCAATTATTTCAAGGATTAGGTTTTGCATCGTGGGCATATAGTTTTTTAAATGGAAGCTTAGAAAACAGGATATACATATTTAAAACAATCATGCTTTTAATTACTTGTATTTCTATTTTAATAATTGGAATTTACTTTATTAAAAATAAACATAAACATAGTTTAGCAAATTGGCATTTAGCCAGTTTAAAAGTAATTTTAACTATTGTAATTAGTTTTTCGTTAGTGCCTTACTCCTACTTATTTTGGAGTACAATTATATTGTCTATAGTTATGGTTTCTAAATATGTTATAAATGATAAAATTTAAAAGTAGCGAGCATAAAATTATCATACTGATAATGGCTTTTTTTTCATTGATTTATTGTACTATTTCAATAGTAAATCATTATTATTTTAGAACATATTCACTTGATTTAGGATTACATAATCATGCAATGTATGATTATAGAAATTTCAGATTGAATTATTCATTATTATTAATGCCTTTATTTAATACCAGAAATCAACTAAGTGACCACTTTGATTTGATGGTGGTTTTATTATCTCCACTCAGCTTTTTATTTGGCAGCTATACTTTATTATTGGTTCAAATTGGTGCAGTAATTTTTGGTGGTTTTGGAGTTTATAAATATATTAAATTCAAGTGTTTACCAAATTCCAATATCCCAATTTTTGCACTCATTCATTTTTATAGTATTTGGGGTATATATTCTGCTTTGTCGTTTGATTATCATAGTAATGTTATTGGTGCAATGCTTGTACCTTGGTACCTATATTTTTTTAGCAAAAAAAATATTCGATTAACAATTGTATTTTTTATGCTAATAATAATGTGTAAAGAAATAATGGGACTTTGGTTGTTTTTTATAAATTTGGGTTTATTAATTCAAGATAGGAAAGACAAAGTATTAGTAAAAAGAAGTATAGCTTTTGGTTTTGTAAGTATATTTTACTTCTACATAATGATATCATATATTATACCTGCTTTATCACCTTCAGGTAATAACTATATTCACTTTTCTTTTGATGTATTAGGTAAAACTCCTAAAGAAGCAATTTTTACAATTCTTACCCGTTTTCAATATGTTATTACTTTATTATTTGAGAGCAATAATCCTAATCCCAATACTTTTGCAATTAAAACAGAATTGCATTTTTACGTACTTCTTGCTGGTGGTTTTGCATTATTTTTAAAACCTCAATACTTAATTATGTTGATTTCAATTTATGCTCAAAAGTTATACAATTCAGATCCTTGTAAGTGGGGTTTAAATTATCATTACAGCATTGAGTTTGTTCCAATAATAACTTTTGCATTATTCACTTGGATAATTGAAAATGATAACATCATAAATAAAGTAAAATATGCAATTATTCTCAACATTATTGCATTTGCATCAACTATGGCTTCATTAGATCATAGGTATTCATTTTATTACGATAGAACGAGAGCTAGTTTTTTTGACCAAAGGCATTATACCCAACATTTCGATGTAAATTTAATGCATAAAATTTTAAACAATATTCCTTCAAATGCCAAAATAAGTGCCAGTTCTGCTTTAGTTCCTCACATAAGTTTTAGAGATACAATTTATACTTTTCCTACCCGAATAAATGCTGATTTGATTTTGATAATAAAAACAAAAAGTTCAACTTTTCCTCAAACTCAAAAAGAATTTGAAGGTTCATTGAAAAATATAAGAAAAGATACTTTAAACTATTCAAAAATTTATGACAACAATGAATTGTTAATTTATCAAAACAAAAAATACTTAAACACAATTAATTTAACAAACTAATGGATTCACAATACTACATAGAATATTACGAACTAGAACGAAGCAATTGGTGGTTTACCGCAAGATTAGAAATTTTAAAGAGTCAAGTTAAAGCACTTTTTCCAAATAGGAATGATCTGAAAATTTTAAACATTGGCGTAGCTACTGGAGCAACTTCAATTATGTTGGAAGCATTTGGTACAGTAAAGTCGGTTGAATACGATGAAGTTTGCTATCAATTTGTAAAAGAAAAATTGAATATTGATATTGAATTGGGTTCAATTCTTGAATTGAAATTTGAAAATGAAACCTATGATTTAGTGTGTGCTTTTGATGTAATAGAACATGTAGCAGATGATTACTTAGCCTGTTCTGAAATGAAACGGGTATGTATAACAGGTGGAATAGTTTTGGTTACAGTTCCTGCGTTTTCAAGTTTATGGAGTCATCATGATGTAATTAACCATCACTTTAAAAGATATAAAACCAATGAATTGAAACAATTATTTAGCAAAAATGGAGAAATACAATTTTTAAGTTATTTTAACTCTTGGTTGTTTATTCCTATTTGGTTAATAAGAACAATTAGTAATAAATTTCCAAATTTGTTTAAACGAGATGGTTCAGGA
This sequence comes from Bacteroidota bacterium, assembly GCA_037141455.1. Lineage (GTDB taxonomy): Bacteria > Bacteroidota > Bacteroidia > UKL13-3 > UKL13-3 > JAAFJM01. The sequence continues at coordinate 13,585 of JBAXCN010000026.1, read as the reverse complement.
AGCGATCATTCTATGTTTAAACTGGGTTTTTTAAATACAGTTTTGTACTATTTGTTTTTGAGTGAAAACGCATTTCTAAAAAATAAGATTTCATTACCTTTTGGCGTTTCTGCCTTAGTTAGTTGGAGAAAGTAATTCTTGTTATATTGGCAATTGGCTAACCCATTTATTCTTGAAAATATAATTTTTTATTTTTGGTTATTCCCCAATAAAATATAAGCTCTCCATTTAATCTTGAATCCTCAGGGACTGCCGTTATTTTCCATTTTATGCTGTTCCAATCGTTATGAATTTTAATGATTGTATCTTTAGAAGTTGCTATTATTTTAAGTGATACTTTTTCACATTTTTTATTGTTTAAATTGATACTATCAGCTTCAATATTTAGTAAAAGAAATGCGGAAATTTGGGAACACATAAAAATGAAATTCCCTTTCAAATAAAGCTGATAATAATAGATGCAATGAATATATAATAAAATTAATTTAGTGAAAATTGCAACGAAAAAAGGGACAAAATATAAAAAAAGTATTAAACCTAGTGTTTTAAGTAAGTTATATTAGTCCCACCTATTTTAAAATCTTCAACATTTTTTCCAATAGCTTTCAAGCTATCTATATAACTTTTTATTGTTTCTTTGGAATCGACAAGCGAAGCCCAGTTATCAATAAAAACAATATCATTATTCAATTTTAAAATATGATTTGGAATTAAGTTTATATTATTTACGGGAAAAATATTTTCTTTATTTAAAAGAGTAATCGTATTTTTATAATCAATAAAATATTTTCTATTATAATGATAAGTAAAAGTTCGAAAGGTATAATCGGGAGATAAAATTACCAGAGTAGACGGATTTTTTTCTTTAATTTCTTTAATTTTTAAAGCACATTCATTTGCTTTTCTTTTATCAATTTCTTTTTTAGGTTCAAAGCTAATTACAAATAATATACTTAACGCAAAAGCAATAATATAAACATATTTAATATTAAATAAAACCCTTAAGTTATAAATAGCTAGCGCAAAAATTAAATAAAAACCTATTGAAACAAAAACCAAATATCTATCTAAATACATTGGTACTTTAAACGATAAAATATACATGCCGATAAAAGGAACAAAAGTCCAAACTAAAACAAGTAAAGTTTGAAAATTAATGACTTTATTTTTTTGTTTAAACAAATAAATAAATAAAGCCATCAGCAAAAACACAATTAGCAAAACTGTTATAAAAGGAGCATTACAAAAACTCCATAACATAAAATACAAAGCCGAAATATCAGTTGGAGGTGAAACCCAAGTTCCGTTAGAGGTAGAATATAAAAACCTATTAATAAAAATAATTAAGTAAGGTAAATACAAAATAAAAACTGCTGAATAGCTATAAATAAAATTTTTAATATCAATTTTATTTTTAATTATTAAATAAATTAAAGTTAAAACTTGAATAAATAAAACAATAAAACCAAAGAAATGAGCATAAATAATTAGTGAATTAAATAGTGTTAATTTTATAAAATATTTATTAGTATCTTTACTTTTTAAACAATTTAAGAAATAAAAAAATGCTCCTGCTGTTAAAAAAGCAAATAATGAATAAACCCTTGCTTCGTGAGAAAACAACATGTTTAAACTTGAAAAAGTAAAAAATAATGACGAAAAAAAACCTACAAAATGACTGAAAAATTTACTTCCAATTTTATAAATATAAATTACAGTAAAGCAGCTAAATAAATAAGATAAAAAACGAACGGAAAAAGGAGAAATACCAAAAATTTTAACCCAAAAACTCAATAATAAAAAATGTAGAGGAGGATTATTTTCTGTTTTAATCATATCAATTAATTCAGGTAATGTTCCTTGGCTAAAAAAAACTGTAAATGGCTCATCACCCTCTAAAGGCAATGCGTTTATATAAATAATTTTTAATGTAAAATTCAGCATAATTAACAAAAGCAATGCTAAATCTAATTTAAAAAACTTGAAATTATAGCCCTTATAAAGTTTATTCATATTTAAACCAAAATTAAATAAATTATTGTTTGTAACTATTAAAATTTTTTATAAAAACTTTTCAAGTAAAAATTAACTTGTAATATACTTCTGTATCGGCTATTCTTAAATTAATAAAAAAAATATATTTAAAAATATTCTAAGAAATGACAGCGATTCATATTATTTTCTAAATCGTCATTTATAAAAAGTGTTATTCCTTATTTTTATCCTGAAAATACCTTATTAAAACAAATGTTTAAATTACCATTTAGAATATTGTTATTGGTAATTTTTAATAAAAAGTAACGCTACTTTTTTTAAATTGTTAAATTAAATTATTGTATTTATAATTGTTTGTTAATGAATTTAAAATTAAAACAATTTATAGATGTATATATTGGAAGAACAATATTGTTTTTCAATTTAATTGCTGTGAGATCATTGGGTTTAATTCTTAAAAGAAATCATTCGGTTTCTATAGAACCCAAAACCATATTAATTATAAAAATTTTAGGATTAGGAAGCGTAATAATGGCATCCGATTCGATTTATAGTTTAAAAAATAAATACCCAAATGCAAAATATATTTTATTATGTGGCAAAGGTGTTGCTTTAGGAATTGAGCCTTTAAACTTGTTTGATGAAATTTTAATATTAAACGATAAAAATATTTTTGTGTTATTTAAATCGTCAATTTCTATTCTTATAAAAACTTGGAAACTTAAAAAACTTTGGATAATGGATTTAGAAGTTTATTCGGTTTTAACAACATTGTTTGCTTCTTGGACTTTTGCTATAAATAGGTTTGGTTTTCAATTAGATAAAACACATTTTAGAAATTATTTAAATACCCATAATATTTATTTCAATCAGTTCAATTTAGTTAGTACTAACTATCAAAACCTAGCCAAAGCAATGGGTGTAACTGATATTATTGAATATGTTTTTCCTTTAATAATAGAAGAAAATAATTTTGAAAAGAATACCATTTTTATTAATAATACTTGTAGTGAACTAGGAGGAGAATTGCGAAAAATACCTGATAATTTACTTAGTGAAATTTGTAATTATTTATTAGAAAATACAATATACAATATAAGTTTTGTTGGTGCTCCAAGCGATAACGAAAGCATAAATAATTTTATATTAAAATATAATTTTAATACATCAAGAGTTTTTAACATAGCGGGTAAATTTAATTTTAGTGAGTATTACCATTACTTAAGTAATAACGGAAAATTAATGATTTCGATAGATAGTGCACCTTTACATATTGCTAATAAATTAAAAATTCCTTGCATTTCGTTGTGGGGACCAATTAATCCTTTGCAAAGGTTAAGCAACATTGAAAATACTTATTACTTAAAAAAATCGTGTTCTCCATGCATACACCACACTGAGTTTATACCTTGTGGAGGAAACAATATTTGTATGAAAGACATGCAATTGAATGATATAACTAAACTAATTCAAAACCTTATTTAAAATGAATAATATTTCGGATACAATTTATAGAAGAATACTTTTTTTTGTATTTATTTTTAGCTTTTCTGTTTTAGTGTATAGGGCATTTAATGTTTCGTGTCTCGATAATTCACGAGCGCGTAATTCTATTTATGGCGATGGTTATAGCGATAAAAACACACTTTCATCAGCTAAATATTTTTATGACAGTGGTTTTATTAAAACAGCTTTTTTACCCGTTCACGATTATTATCCTGAGCAATTACAAACCAATGCTTATACCCATTACCCTGCTATACCCAATATATTGGCAGGTTTTTATGCTGTAATATTTAACTCGTACAACGAATTTGTGTTACGAATAATACCTATGTTACTTTCCATTGCTTTTTTCTTTTTTATATTTTTTGTATTAAAACATGTAACAAAAAACAACCTTATTGCTTTAATTGGTGGTTGTTCGCTTGTGTTAGCCGACTATTACATTGCTTGGGCTGACAATTTACATCAGCACTTATATGGTGAATTTTTAAAATGGATCTATTTTTATTTGTTATATAATTATTTTAAAAGTGGTGCTTCAAATAAAATTGCATTTATTCCAATGCTAATTATCATGTTATTACAAGTAAATATTTCGTTTGAGCAACCCGTATTTTTAGGAGTATTAACTTTAGGATTTTCTATAATTTACAAAAAAAGTATTTTTACTTTCGAAACTATTTCAGCCGGCTTATTTGTAGCTATTGGTTTTGGTTTACATATTTTACAAAATGCCATTTATTTTAATAGCATCGATTTAGCAATTTCGGACATGAAAAGTGCTTTTATGCTAAGAACTGCTGGAGTTGAATTGACTATTCAAAAAGCAGAAGCTCCATTTACTTGGAAAAATTATTGGGAAGTTCCATTTAATTGGTTCAATAGAATGGAAAGATTTTACTTTTTCCCTGGTTGGGCAGTTTTAATTTTAGGAATAACAGCAATGAAAAATTTAAAACAAACAAACAATGAATTATATAAAATAATTTGGGCATTGTTTTTTGCTTCTATTTCGTGGACCATTTGTATGGCTCAACATGCATTTATTCATTCATTTACAAATAAACATTTTTCTATTTTTTATGCTTTATTAATAGGAATATCAATACCTTTATTTATAAATAATTTTAAAATAGCATTGGATAATAAATCAAAAAATAAAATTGTGTTTTATACTTTATTGATTTTATACATGCTTGCTATGTTTATTACTCAACAATTTATTCCAGTTTACATTTTATATGGTTTTGGCTATTAACATTAATTTTTCCTTTTGTAAAATTCAACTTTAGCTTTGTTATTTTCAAAGCCCTTTACTAATTGAACTTTTTTATTTTGTATCATATCTTCAAGTTCTTTGCAGGTTTCAATCGATGTTTTTATATAATACATATTTGTACTATCGTTTACCTCAGCATTTAAATTTTTAAAGCCTTTTTTTACAAAACCTGCTTGTTCATTACATAGGTTAATATACATTAAAAAAGGTGCGTAAATTCTTTCTGTTGGTGGGTTTGCTTCCATGTATGTTGTAAACTCCACTTGCGATTTTAACATGTTACTATAATTTAATTCAACATCAGAATAAAATGGTTGTTCTATACTTTTTTTAATTCCAATAAAGCCAATAAACGTTATAATTGGAATAATGATAAACTTAAATTGTAATTTATTGTAACTGCCTATTAAAACTGCGCAAACAATCATTAAAAATGGTAAAACCGGTAATAAATACCTAGTTGAAAGAAAGTTAATTGAAGCAAAAAGCATATTGCCAAATACAAAAAGTAGTAACGAAAAAATAAGTATGTATTTAAATTTGGTAAATTCTGATTTTATAAAGTTAAGAGACAATAACGTTGTTATAAACGTGAGTAAAAAAATGTAACCTCTGCCTTGTTCAATAAATAAAATTTTGATTGAAAGTTTAAATTTACTTCCAATTTCATTTAAATCAATCATACTGGTATGCAAAGGAAAAAAGAACCAACCTAACTTTATTTTTTGTATAATAAAAAAACTAAAACCAATTATAAATAACAATAAAATATATGCAGTTAATTTAAGAAAAAATTGAGTGTTTATTTCTTTTAATATCCATTGAAGTAAGGCAATTAACAAAAAAGCAGGAACTAAACAATAAGCGCTTTCTTTGGTTAAAAGCGCAGCTACCATAAATATTCCAAAGCCAATCCATTTGCTTTTAAAGTAAAACCAAAACGCCCATAAAAAAAACAAACCGAGCAACACTTCGCACAACAAAAAAGTACTTTGTGCTAAAAACATTGGTTGGATAAATAATAAAAGTGTTGCTACAAATGCAGTAAAATAAGAGGTTGTCCAACTATATGTAATAAAGTAAACACTTAATAAAAGTATTATTGAAATTAATAATGGAAATAAATGTGCAATAGGCAAACTATATCCAAAAATTTTAATCCATAACGATGATAAAAAATAAAACAACATTGGATGACCACGGTAAAATTCGGCATTAATACTTCCTGGCAAAAGACTTGGTCCTTTTGCTGCCATTTCTCTAATTGCTGGTAAGTACGACCATGCTTCATCCCAAAAAAAAGGGAGTGTCATAACTTCTAACTTTAACAAAACTAAACCAATAATTAGTAAAAATAAGAGCCAATGATAAACTTGGTTTTTATTTAAAAAGTTTAATGTTTTTAATGTCGGTAACAACTATTTTGGGCTTTAAAGTTAATTGCAACAATAAATTAATAAACTCATTGTTACAATTTTGATGATGTAAATTGTAAATTAATTTTCTCTTTATTCTTGGTAATACAACTGTACTTTTTTTGTAATTCCCCAATGATAAAATAATATTGCATTCCATTTTGAATCTTCAGGCTTTACTGATAAACCCCAATCCATCACTGTGCAGTTTTTATTTATTTTAACTACGTTTTCGTTTGATTCTGCTATGGTTTGTAATGCCATTTTTTCACATTTATTTCTGTTTTTATCTATTCCATCGGCATCAATATTTACAAATAGAAAAATAAAAATAAATACTAAATAAAAATATTTAACCGATTTGTTTAAACCGTTTATTAAAATAAAAGTAGAATAAGCAAGTAAATAAAATAATACCAAGATAATAGGCAAAGCGGTATCGTTTCTTAAAATAAAAGGTCTGTAATCTCTATAACCCCCTAAAGGTAATAATAAAACGTATAAAAGTATTAATACCAATAACCATTTAGAAATATTAAAAAAACTTGAGTTAATTTTAAACTTATAAATCAAAATAAAGTTTATTAATAAAACCAATTCTAAATAAATAAACCCTTTATTCATTAAAAATAATTTTATTATACCTATTGGAAGTTTTTTATATCTATCTACTATCGAAACATTCGATAAAGTATTATCTTGATTAAAAGTACCTAAAAACAAAGAATAAAAACAAAATAAGACTGTTAAAAAGATAAATAAATTCAACACAATGAATTTATAATTTTTAGTCCATTGAACATTATTTTTAAATACTAAATTCCATATATATATAAACAATAACAAGCTAATAATAAGCATTAATGGAGGTAATAATGGTCCATTTAAAGCACAAAAAACAAGCATTGGGATTAACAATAAATAGTTTTTATAACTAAAATTTAAAATATTGTTTTCATGCAATGAAAAAACAATTGGTAAATACATTAAAAATAACCCAATTATTGAAAATGTATAAAAAAAGGTATAAGTAACAGCAGAGTTTGTAATGCCCATACTTTCATTAAAACCATAAATATGAACCAAGGGAAACAGCAAACAAATAATTAATAAATTTTCTTTTTTAAAACCATTACTTATCCCTAAAACAAATAATGATAGTATAAATAAAATTGATAAAATAACAGTAAGTGTAAAAACTCCGGAAGCTACGTATATACTATTAATTGGAGTTACAAAATTTTGAAAAAACGCAGGACTTTTAGTAAAATAATTTGACATTGAATAATGTACAAAAAACCTATTTGGCCCGGTACAAGTATCATTATTTTTAATGGTATTAAATCCAAAAGGATCTTTTAAAACCTTACCTGCATTGGTTGCAGGTGTTACTACGTCCGACAAATCGCCATCAATAGTTAATGAAGTAATTTGTTTAAAAGTAAAACTAATATCTACAACTAAATAAATAATTAAAAAATACTTCCAATTAAGTTTAAATTTTTCTAATATATTTATCAAAATATTCATAACTAATTCAATTATTCTAGTTCGTTTTATAAAGTTTGTTTACCTTTTTTAAATAGTTTATACGTCAATCTAAAATCAGTAAACTGAGCTTTTTGGTTACCTGCTAATAATGAAATACCAATGCTCCAATTTAAGTTTAATTTATACGAAATTGAATGCCTATGATACAAATTATTCAAATATGGTATGTCTTTATAAACATAGTAACCCAAATATTGCCCCCAAGTAAATTGATGAAACAGAAATTCATGTCCAACCGTAACTCCTACGCGTTGATTACTTAAATTTAGTTTCCCTCCATAACGCAATAGTTCTGTCATTGCTCTATCCTCAAGCCATTCAGCACCTAAACTTAAACTATGCGTTTTTTTTATTCCAAAAGGTTTGTTAAAACTCAATGAAAAACCATTTAACAAATAAAAATTTTCTGTATTAACTGTTGATGTTTTAAAAGTGGCAAATGCTGTAAACTGCAAATTCTCATTTCCTTCAAAAATATTTAACCTTCGTTTATTATTTAATTTAATTTTAGGTTTTTCATCTATTTTAAATTGATAACTAATAGTACTTGTAATAAAATTTACACCCAAATTTGGGTCTTTAATACCTCCATTCGAAAAATGATTAAATTGAATTTTTAAACCTATACTATTTCCATTGTTTAAAAAATAATTACTTATTAAACCCATTGATAAAAAAGCATTGACAGCCGAACTATAAGACAAATTTGATGAATTATATACTGAATCGTATGGGTTACTTATAAAATTTAATCCTGCACAAGCTTTTAAAGAAATAGCTGCTTTTTTAAACTTTAACATAGTTGATTCAAGTGTATAAAAAACATTAAAATTATTTTTTATGACTGGATTATTAACTATAAAATAATTGATTCCATAGCCTGAAATAAAACCATTTTTATTGTAATGTTTATCTAATGTATCATTTCTTTTTCTAATCAATTCTATTTCTATACCGTTTACCAAAGCCCCATCAGCGTAATTTGCATTGGGTGTATGTGCCCAAACAGAACCATTATGAAAACCTGTTCTTATGAAATAAGAAACGTTTTTAAAATTCAACGTATCATGAGAAGCATAGCTAAAACTAAAGCTAAAAAAAAAAACTATAATTATAAAAACCTTAACCATTTTTGGGTTTAACAAAATAATAAATTGGAATGCCAATCAACACCAAACATAGTCCAGTAAAGGCAAAAGCAGTTTTAAAAACTAATAAACTTATACAAATAATTAATGCCATAATAATATATAAAATAGGTAAATATGGATAGGCAATAACTTTATAAGGTCGTTCGGCATTTGGTTGTTGTTTACGTAAAATAAATACTGCTCCTACAGTTAAAATATAAAAAATTAATACCGCAAAAACTACATAGTCTAACAAATCGCCATAGGTGCCTGAAAGCACTAAAACACTTGCCCATATTGCCTGATAAGTTAATGACTTTTGTGGTGATTGATGTTTATTTAATTGCGCGGCTTGCTTGAAAAACAAACCTTCTTCAGCCATTACTTTATAAACCCTCGAACCACTTAAAATTAATCCGTTATTACAACCAAAAGTGCTTACCATTATTAATGCTGCCATTATAATTGCTCCATTTATTCCAAAAACTTTTTGCAACAAAACCGTCCCTACCCTATCTTGATCGGCATTTTGTATTTCACTAATTGAAAGCGCATTGATATAAATAAAATTAATTAATACATATAAAAAAAGCACACTTCCTGTTCCAATTAATAACGATAACGGCAAGTTACGTTTAGGATTTTCCAATTCGCCTGCAGTAAAAGTAATGTTATTCCAAGCATCGGCACTAAAAACAGAACCCACTAACGCGGCTGCAAATATGCCAATGTTTGCTAACGATAATGGAGTTGATTGAGTTAATTGGGTTGATAAGTTAGTTGGATTATTATTGCTTAAAATGAAATACAATCCCGCTAAAATGACAAATAACAAAGAGCCAATTTTAGCAAAAGTGAATACATTTTGAAGTAATGCAGCATTTTTTACTTTACCAAAGTTAAATACTGTTAACACTGCAATTAAACCTATGCCAAGCAATTGGGCGGCACTAATATTTAAAGTAAAATTGCTCGAAAATTGGAAGGAGAATAAAATATTTTTTTCGCTAAAAACAGGGAAAATGACACCTGTAAATTTAGCAAACCCAACGGCTACCGCAGCAATGGTTCCTGTTTGAATAATGGTAAACAATGTCCAACCATACAAAAAACCAAATAATGGAGAATAAGCTTCTTTAAGATAAACATATTGACCCCCTGCTTTGGGCATCAATGCGGCTAATTCGCCATAACTTAAAGCTGCCATAAATGTTAAAGCTGCAGTAATTATCCAAGCAAGAATTAACATTAAAGGACTTCCTAATTCCCTGAGCATGCCGGCAGAAACTATAAAAATACCTGAGCCAATCATACTGCCCATAATGAGCATGATACTATCTAGTAAATTGAGTTTTTTGTTCATTAATAAATAATTGATTATGTAATCAATGCTCAATGATAAATAAAAAGAAGTGGAATTTGAATAAACGAATATTTATTTTACTCCAAAATTGGGTTTCTAATTCAAATGCTGATTATACAGTATAGCTAATTTTCTCATTTCATTTCTTTGTAAACTTTGTTGGAAACGCAAATTTATACCACATAATATTCCACTACTCGTTAGCATAACTGAATTGAGATTTACATTATTGAATAATAATTCTCCCAATCCAAATCCAAACGTTAATCCAGTTATGATTGATTGCGGATAGCTAACTATTCTGTAGTTTTTGATGGTTTTTATTTTTGATTGTGTTTCTGGAAACGGTGCACACATTTTTTTAACTTTTGCAAAGCTTACAAACTTTCCATTTTGATAAAAGTACAAGCTTTTTACATAAAGTGTATCACTTTTTGAAACTTGTGCAAATGAAATTAATGAAATAAAAATACAAGCAAATAATAAAACTGCTTTTTTTGATGATTGTAAATTGATGATGTTCATTTTTAATAATTTTAGTTTTTGTAACGTATTCAAATATATAAATGTTACAGTAAATAATTAGAACAAAGAATTGCCAATTGCCTTGGCACAATTTTCTCCATCCATGGCGGCACTTACTATTCCGCCTGCATAGCCTGCACCTTCGGCACACGGATACAAACCTTTTATTTGAATATGCTCAAAAGTTTCTTTGTTACGCGGAATGCGAACTGGTGACGATGTTCTACTTTCAGTTGCTAATAAAATAGCTTCGTTGGTTAAATAACCATGCATTTTTTTTCCAAAAGCTTTCATAGCTCCTTGCAAACTTTTAGACACATAATTGGGTAATATTTCACTTAAATTTCGGCTAACGGTTCCGGGTAAATAACTGCTATTGGGCAAAACACTACTTGTTTTATTGTTTACAAAATCTAACATACGTTGCGCTGGTGCTTGCAATGTTTTATTGCCATGCTCAAAGCAATTTTTTTCTACCATACTCTGAAAATACATGCCAGCTAAAGGTCCATATTTTTCAAAAGCCTTAAAATCTTCGGCATTGATTGAAACCACCATGCCCGAATTGGCAAAAGGATTATTGCGCTTTGATGGACTCCAACCATTTACCACAATTTCGCCAGGAGCGGTCATGGCGGGTGCAATAATTCCACCCGGACACATACAAAAACTAAACACACCTCTCCCATTTACTTGTTCTACCAAACTGTAACTGGCTGCAGGTAAATATTCGCTTCGTTGGGTTCCACAGCGGTATTGAATGCTATCAATAAGCGCTTGTGGATGTTCAATGCGAACTCCTAAAGCAAAAGGCTTGGCCTCAATGGCTATTTTTTTGCGATGCAACAATTCAAAAATATCACGAGCTGAATGGCCAGTAGCCAAAATTAGATGTTGGATGTTGAATGTTGAATGTTGGATCTCATTATTGGAGATAATAATTGATTTTATTTTATCGCCATCTAGTTCAATATCGGTTAGTTTGGAATTGAAGTGAATTTCGCCACCACAACTGATAATTGTTTCGCGAATTTTTTCAATAATATGAGGCAATTTATTGGTACCAATATGTGGATGGCTTTCGTATAAAATATTTTCGTCAGCACCATGGTAAACCAAAAGTTTTAATATTCTATTTACATCGCCACGTTTGGAGGCACGCGTGTATAATTTTCCATCGCTGTAAGTTCCAGCTCCACCTTCGCCAAAGCAGTAGTTACTTTCCGGATTTACAGTATTGTTTTTAGTAATATTGGCTAAATCGCGTCTGCGTTCGCGCACATTTTTACCACGTTCAAAAATGACTGGTTTTAAACCCAATTCTATTAATTGCAAAGCAGCAAACAAACCCGCTGGCCCCGCACCAATAATGGCTACTTCTTTGGCATTGGTTACATTTTTAAAATCAAACTGAATGGTTTCCTTTACTGGATTTTCATTTACAAAAACATCCAATGTAAGATTAATTCGCACTGGTTTTTTGCGTGCATCAATCGATTTTTTAAGGTAAATAAATCCATTAATTTCATTAACCGGAATGCCAAAATTTTTACTGATTTCGCACTTCAAATCCGCATCAGATTTTAGTTGCTCAGGAAGAGCAGTTAGTTCAAGCGTTCGTTTCATAGTTAGGTTTTTATCCTAAAATTTATTGTTTTATTTAATGGTATTTAATATTTCAAGCAATTCGTTATCACTTAAACTTTCTTGTTCAGATTTATCGAATATAGTTAGCAGAAAAACTGTATTCTCAATTACTTTAATATGACTTATTACCCTAGCCCCTCCCGATTTTCCTTTACCTTTTGAAGCAATTGCTAACCTAATTTTATAGCAATTATTACCTAATGAAATTCCTTTTATAGGATTTTCTTTCAATTCATTTACAAGCTCAATAAATTCCTTTTTAAGAGAAGGAAATTTTTTAACTAATCGTTTCAAGTCTTTCTCAAAACGAGGAAGTACTTCAACATTATAACTCATTAAACAAATCTTCGGCTTTACGAGCTTTTAACTTTCCTTCACTCACTAAGTTTAATTCTGTTACAGCTTCGTTCAAGTTTTCCAAAACTTCAGCTTTGTAAGGAGAAATGGGTTTAGCTTTTATAAAAGAAAAATTCTTCAAAAGCTCCAATACAAAAGGAACTTTTGCATCTTTTACATCTAAAATCAACTTCATGTACTTAAAATTTATTTTACAAATATATTGCTATTTGTAAGTATATGCCTTTATTGCTTAAGTTTTTATCCTAAAATAGGTTTGCAATGATAAGGAATAGTTTTAGTTAAGGCAAAAAGGTTAACTGTGTGCTTTAAATAAATAATAGATCAATACTTTTAACTCATTTATATTGGAAAGAATATTTACTTTAGTAGTATGGAAAGTATTTTAATAAAACCTAAAACACAAAAGGATCTGACTTTTTTGCAAGAGATGTTAAAATCGTTTGACAAAATAAAGAGTGTAGTTTTATTAGATGAAAAAATGGTAGAAGAGCTAGAAGACCAAGCTTTAGGAAGAGCTATTAAAGCAAATAGAAAAAATGATTTTGTCAGCAAGCATGAAATTATAAAAAAACTAAAGCAATAATGGAGGTATTTCGGAAAATTACTTTCTAAAAAAAATGCAATTCCTTTAGTGTTGTAAATTGATTTTGTCCATGGAAATTCTGCCAAACAATTTTACACCATTATTTTGGCCACGGAATTTCCAACAAACAAACTTACACCTCGACTTTGGCCACGGAATTTCCTAGAAGCAATCTTACACTTCGGTTTTGACCACTGAAATTCCGGCAAACAATCTTACACTTCGATTTTG
>JBAXCN010000025.1:0-37248 GCA_037141455.1 Bacteroidota bacterium | reverse complement strand
TCTGTGGTTGGTTGCCAATAACTATCTGCACCCACCAACCATTTTTGCTTATTAGATCTGACAGGTTTTTTAATTGTTTATGTTTGCAAAATTTTTATTATTATTAGAAATAAATTTTGTAACAATAATTTAAAAAGACTTATTCTTGTAAAAAAAAATATGCCAGTTATTTCCATGTTTTACGGTATTATAATAAGGATGTTTTTTATGGATAATAAAGAACATAAATTACCTCATATACATATTGAATACGGAGAATTTCATGCTGTAATATTAATACCAGAGGGAGATAAAATAGTAGGAGAATTCCCTAAAGATAAACTTAAATTGGTTCAAGCTTGGGTTGAAATTCATAAAGATGAACTATTGGCAGACTGGAAACTAGCACTTGAAGGACAACCCATTTTTAAAATTGAGGCACTTAAATAATAAAATGAAAAATATAATTGCCATTAAACCTTTAAATGATTTTAAACTTGAAGTATTGTTTGAAAATGATTGCATAAAAACAGTTGATTTTAAAAAATATTTAGAACTGCCAGTATTTAAAGTGTTAAACGATTTCAATAATTTTTGTGAGGTAAAAAATAAAAAATATTTTATTGAATGGGAAAAACATGAATTAGATATGAGTGCTGATACTTTATGGCATGAAGGGGTATAAATATTTAAGAATTTTGTTACTACTTGCTGTCTTCTTCGCCTTTTCTCTTATTGGTGATTGGCAAGATTAAATAAATAAAGTTTGCAACTTTAATTCAAAAAAAAAAGCCCAAGAGTAATTTTGGGCTTTTTGCGTTAAATAGACCTGACAGGTTTTTAAAACCTGTCAGGTCTCCAAAACACGAAAAAATGCCATGCTGACGAAGGAAGCATCTTTATATGGTTCAGAAACATAACTCCTTGTAAAGTTCCTTCTTCCGCTTTGGCGGAATCAGGATGACGCTCCTGCACCTTGGTTTTTTGGTTTACAAGACCAGACTGGTTTTAAAAACCTGTCAGGTCTATGAAATACGAATAAACGTTATTGAGAGTCCGATAGCGGCACTCACTAACCGAGGGCAAAGTTTTAGAACACTAACCAGATTTTTTCAAATACTGATTTGCTTTGTTTTTGTAATATGGTTTTAGTTCGGTTGGAACCGTTTTTAGTATTTCGGTTTGTTTCTTTTTCTTTTCTAAATAATATTCAAAAATTGGTGGAGGAGCAGTTTTTTCCATATCCTTGCTTTTTTCTGCTTCCCGTTTTTTTTCCTCTTCTTGTTTTTTTTCTGCTTTTTCGCTTTCAAGCATTCTTGTTAAAATATCTTGTTGCCTATTTATAGTTTCTTGCGTTAGTTTTTTATTAAACAATTCTTTTTCTGTTTGTTCCATTTGCTTTTGCATTTCCATTAATTTTCCGTTCCCTCCCATCGACTCTTTTTCTTTTGCACCCATTTCGCTCATTAACTTTTGTAATTGCTGCCTTATAGCCATTTGTTGTGCAGCCATTCTTGCAAATCCTTCACTTCCTATTCCATTGCCTTCCCCAGGTTTTTGTCCTAGTTTATTTCCTTTTTCACTGCCATTTTTATTTTGCCCTTCGCGCAATTGTTTATTCAGTTCTTCTTGCATTTTCTTTAACTGACTCATACTTTTTTTGCCACTTCCTTTTCCTTTGCCTTTTCCTTTGCCTTTTTTATCTCCGCTTTTTCCATCTCCTTCTTCACCCTTACCATTCATTTCGGCTTGCATTTGTTTCAATACATCGCTTAGCATCACTGCCAAGTTATTCATATGAGTCATGGCAGTTTGTTGGCTAATGCGGGTTTGCGAAATATTACGTGTTGCAAAACCGCTAGTAGCTTTATCCATATTGTAGTTCATTTTGGTAACCTCTTTATCAATAAATGAACTAATTTCGGCTACACGCTTGCTTAGCGCTGTTAAACTGTCTTCTATAATTCTTGCATTATCCTTTAAGTTTCGTTGTTCCTGCCCTAAACTTACAAACTGAGGATTATAGCCATTTATATCTTTAAACTTTAACATTAATCCTTCTTGTTGCTTACTTAACTCTACCAAGTTTTCAATAATTTCTCTTAAAGCATTTATATCTATTTCATCCTCTTTTTCCTCTTGTTCCGCCTTTTTGGTCTTCATTTTTTCTGCCATTTTTTTCATATTATCAGCAGCTTCCTTCTGTTTTTTCTTGGCTTGTTTTGGCTTATCATTCTTCAAGTCTTCGCTGCTTTCTTTCATGTCTTTTTCTATTTCTTTTTCTTCTTCTTTGGTATCAGCTAACTCCTGCTTATTTTCTAAATCATTGTTTTGTTTTTCTATTTCTTTTAAATCTTTCTTTATTTCATCAAACTCTTTATTTAATTCATCTTGCTGCTTTTTTAAATCTTCGGTTTTTTGGTTTTTATCATCGGTTTTTTGCTCAAGTACTTCCTGTTTTTTCGATAGTTCTTCTAAATCTTTTGTAGCCTCCTCCATCTTTTTTTCTAACTCTAATTCCTTAAACATTTCAAGCATTTTATCCAACTCTTTTTCAACATCTTTATTGTTCAATTGCATGTTTTCCATTTCTTGTTTCAATTGATCTTTGTTTTGTTGCTTCATCATCTCCTCCACTTTCTTTATCAAATCTTTCATTTCATCGTTCATCAGCTCATTGTACATTTTTTCAATTTGCTTTTGTTTTTCTAAAATGTTCTCCGTTTCTTTTTTATACTCTTGCTCTCGTTTATTATTTATTTTAAAATCTTTGTTTAACTCTTCTATTTTTTTATTCAGTTCTTGTTGTTGTTTCAAAATACTTTCGGCCTTGCGTTTTTCTTCCCAAGTTAACTCCCGCTTTTCATGCATTTTTTGTTGTAATTGTTTTAAATCTTTTTGTAATTCTTTGGCTTCTTTTAAAGCATCTTCCATTTTATTTTTTAAAGCATCAGCACTTTTATTGCTTTGTTCTTTTAACTCTTTATAACTAGCTGCTTTGTATATTTCAGTTTTTGATTTTACCGATTTTGCCCCAAAAACTCCATCGTTGTCCCATAACTCAAAATAGTATTCTACTTCATCTCCAGCTTCTATTCCTATTTCGTTTAAATTTATAAAATAATTAAACCTTATATCAGTTTTGTATTTATCTATGGCAATTGGTTTAACAGTGGTTTTATTTAATTTTTCTTTGTTTTCACTGTTTATGAAAGCATAATTAAATGTTAATTTACTTATTCCATAATCATCATTTCCATCACCAATAAAGTAAATTTGTTTCCCAGAAATTGAATCACTTTTTTCTTCAACATTAATTGTTGGAAATGCATCGCTAATAACACTTAACATGTAGTTCATCGAATCGCCTTTTGCAGATGTGGTATTACTATTTTTTATAAAATAATTTTGACTTATAAAAACCTTTTTGTTAAATGAAAATTTATTTTCTTCTACCGCATTGGCTTGAACAATTTTGTTGTCGAAACCCAATTCAATTTTAGTGGTTTGTTTACTAATAAATTGCCAAGTAAGTATGGTTCCAACTGGAACTGTAAAATCGGTTGGATTATTTAATACCTCATTTTTTTTTCCTAAATAAGATGGAAAACTGCATTTAACTTGGTAGCCTAAAATTATAGGTTTTGCAACCACATTTAATTCAAAATCTTTGCTATTAAAATCATCTGCTACAAGAAAAAAAGGCGTTGTTTTTTGAACATTTTTAAAGTTATAAGAGTAATGTGTTTTATCGTTTTTATTTAGTTTATAGCTATTGCCATCAATTGAAATAAAAACTTCATCAGGAATTTGTTTACCTGTAATTTTTACATTTAAATCAAAATCAGTAAATTGTTCAGTGGTTAAATCATTGTTTTCTATAATAAAATTAAAAGGTGCAACAGGTACAAAAGTGGTATTGTATTTTAATATTCTTTTACCACCATCAGTTAATAAATCTGGCTTTACAAAGCTTAAAAGTAATATTACAAAAATGGGTAGCAATGCAAATTTAACATACTTTAAATTTGCTTTAAAGTTAATGGCTTTTTGAAAAGGAATGGGTGATAACTGTGCTGTTTTTTGTTCAATGGCTGCAATCAATAAACTATTGTCTTCATTATTTAAATTAGCCGCTTGCTTAAGTTGTAATGTATTTAATAAACTATCGTTTATTGATACAAAATGTTTCCCAATTATTTGCGAAGCTTGCTCATAATTAATGGTTTTCCTTAACTTTAAAATTCCTGTTAATGGAATTAAAATATATTTAACCAAACTAAAAATTGTAAATGCCAAAAAGGTGAAAAATATAATTGCCCTCACTGATGAATTATATCTGCCAAAATACTCTAAAGTGGCAATTAATATATAACTAGAAACAATAGCAGCAGTAAAAAATATTGCTCCTTTTATTAATTGGTTTTTATAAAACTTTTTTATAAAGTTCTCAATTTTTAAGATTAAAGTTTGATAATTGCTTTGCATATTTAATAGAGCGAATTTATACTTAAATAACTTTTTTAAAAAGTAAAAATTTTAAACGGATTTTATTGTTTATTACTAATTATAACTTTAAACCATGTAAATTAATATATTTGAAAATGACAAAAAAAATAGTGTTTATATTTTGTTGTTTCTTGTTTGGTCAATTGTTTTCGCAAAACTACAAACTAAAACAAGCTGAACTAACTTTTAGAACTCAAATTATAGATTTTGACACCATTGCTTTTAACAGACCAGTAACTTGTTTTTTTAATTTTAAAAATACAGGAAATGCTGATTTGAAAATATTTAAAACATCAACCAATTGTAGCTGTGTTCAAATAGCACTTGAAAAGAATATAGTTAAAAGAAATGGAACAGGTAAAGTAAAAATAACCTATAATGCTGCCACCAAAGGTGTTTTTTATAAAACAATAATTGTAGAAAGCAATGCAAAAACTCCAAACCAATCACTTTTAATAAAAGGATTTGTTTATTAATTCACTTTAGAAAGCAGCTTAATTTGCTACAGGAATTCTAACTAAAGTTTCTAATAAAAAGCCCCAATATTTTTGAACTGAACTTATTTGGCATTTTTCATCGGGCGAGTGTGCACCTTTAATATTTGGACCAAATGAAATCATTTCTATATGCGGATAAAAAGTTCCTAAAATACCACACTCTAATCCTGCATGACAAGCACTAACCAAAGCGTTTTCGTTGTATCTATCCAAATATAAATCGCTCATTAATTTTACAATTGACGATTCTTTATTTGGAGCCCAACCAGGGTATGAACCACCAAAACTAATTGTTGCTCCCATTAATTCAAAGCAAGCTTGTAAGCTATTGGCCAAATCCATTTTTTCTGAATCAACCGAACTTCTAGTTAAACATTGAATGCTGTAATTTCCTTCATTAATTAAAACCCTAGCTAAATTATTTGAAGTTTGAACCAAACCTTCAATACTCGAACTCATTCTGTAAATACCATTTACACAACTATAAATACTTTTTAAACAAACCGATTGAAATGCATTTGAAAATACTTTTTGGGGTAAAATTGCGTCTTCTATTGTTAGAATTAAGTTAGGGTCTGTAATGTAATATTCTGATTTTAATATAGCTTGCTGTTCATTTATAAAAGTTTCTAAATTAATTATATTGTCATTATTAATTACAATTATTGCTTTCGATTCTCTAGGAATTGCATTTCTTAAACTGCCACCATCAATCGAATTTATTTGAATATTAAATTGATTGGACGCTAACCATAAAATTCTATTCATTAGTTTGTTGGCATTGGCTCTTCCTTTAAAAATATCCATGCCTGAATGTCCACCAGTTAAACCTTTTAAAGTAATTTTTTTAGCAATGTCAATAGTATTAACATCAACTAAATCATAGGTTCCTGAAGCAGTTACATCAATTCCTCCAGCACAACCAATAGTTAGTTCATTGTCATCTTCAGTATCTAAATTTAGCATTATTTCAGCATTTAAAAGTCCACCTTTTAAACCTAAAGCACCAGTCATTCCTGTTTCTTCATCAATGGTAAACAATGCTTCAATTGGTGGATGAAGAATGGTTTTTGAAGCCAAAATAGTCATTATAGAAGCAACACCAATTCCATTATCTGCACCTAATGTTGTTCCTTTTGCTTTAACCCAATCTCCATCAACATACATTTCAATTCCTTGCGTATTGAAATCAAATTCTGTATCCCCATTTTTTTGATGCACCATATCCAAATGGCTTTGTAAAGCAACCACTTTTCTATTTTCCATTCCTGCTGTAGCTGGTTTTTTAATAATTACATTTCCAACCTCATCTTTAAAAGTTTCTAAACCTAAACTTTTTCCAAAATTTATAATAAACTCAATTACTCTTTCCTCCTTTTTCGATGCACGCGGAATTGCATTTAAATCGGCAAAATTATTCCAAAGTTCTATTGGTTCTATTTCTCTAACAGTGTTATTCATTTAAATGTATTTAAGTGTTTATATTTATTAGTATTTTATAATTTAAATTAATCCATCTCTCAAATCCCAAAAATCTATCAACCGACAACTATCTACTATTTTCTTTCTCCTATCTGTTGGCGCCACATGGCGTAATATAATCCTTTTTCTTCCAAAAGTTCGTTGTGTTTTCCCATTTCAATTATTTCGCCTTTTTCCAAAACAAATATTTTATCGGCATGCATTATAGTTGACAATCTATGTGCAATTAATACAGTAATTTGTTCTTTTATACTACCTATTTGTTGAATGGTATTTGTTATTTCTTCTTCAGTAATGGAATCCAATGCTGAAGTTGCCTCATCAAAAACCAATAGTTTAGGTTTGCGCAATAAAGCCCTAGCTATTGACAATCGTTGCTTTTCGCCACCACTAAGTTTCATACCGCCTTCGCCAATTACTGTGTTTATTCCTTTTTCGCTCCTTGCTAAAAGATTATTGCAACTTGCCATTTCTAAGGCTTCATTTATTTGCTCTTTAGTAGCATTGGGTTTTACAAACAATAAATTTTCTTTAATAGTTCCACTAAAAAGCTGGGTATCCTGAGTTACAAATCCGAGTTGCGATCTCAATTCATCAATTTCAATTTCGTTATAGTTAATATTATTATACATTACATTGCCTTCTAAGGGTGTATATAAACCAACTAATAATTTTACCAATGTACTTTTGCCACTTCCACTTGGGCCAACAAACGCAATGGTTTCGCCTTTATTTACCGAAAAAGAAATATTATTTAATGCCTTAAACGAAGCTGTTTTATGTTGAAATACTACATTTTCAAATTGAAGTGTACTAATTGCATTTAATTGTTTAGGGCTAACAGGTTTAACTTCAATGGGTGTTGATAATACTTTTTGAAAATTATTCAATGATGCCTCTGCTTCGCGATAACTTAATATTACATTCCCCATTTCTTGTAATGGATTAAAAATGAAAAACGAAAAAAACTGTAATGCAATAATTTGAGCAACTACCAATTCGCCTCTAAAAACCAAATACAATAAAAAGAACATGATAGCTTGTCGCAAAGTATTTACAAAAGTTCCTTGAACAAATGAAATACTTCTAATACTTCTAACTTTTTTTAACTCTAATTGCAATATTTTTTTAGTAGAAATATGCAACCTGTGCGTTTCTTGTGTAGTTAATCCCAAACTTTTAACCAATTCTATATTGCGCAAACTTTCCGTAGTTGTACCCGCTAATTGCTTTGTTTCTGCTACAATTGTAGTTTGTACTTTTTTTATTTTTTTTGATAAATAGTTAGTAATAGTAGCCAATATTAAACTTGAAACTAAATAAATTATAATTAAAAGTGAATTTACTTGAATTGCATATATTATAACAAATAATATACCTATAATAGATGAAAATAATACATTGATAAAAATTGAAATAAATTTTTCTGTATCAGTTCTTACTTTTTGTAAAATATTAAGGGTTTCTCCACTTCTTTGATCTTCAAATTCACTGAAAGAAATTTGCAAGGTATGTTTTAAGCCATCGGTGTACATATCTGCTCCTAAACTTTGTATAACCAAACTAACAAAATAATCTTGGAATGCCTTAGCAATTCTACTAATCATTGCTACGCTTATTGAACATAAAATTAAAAATCCTGCACCTTTTATAAACTCATCAAACGTATACTTTAGTGGGTTTGTAGCGTAATTCCCTATTAATTTACCAAAAATAATTGGATCTAAAAGAGAAAAGCCAAGGTTAACAGTTGCAAAAAAAAGTGCAACAAATACAAGTTTCTTGTATTTAGCTAAATAGCTTAATAATAATTTCATTGATGTAAATAAAAATAGCTGCAATAATACAGCCATTAATCAGTTATTTTTTACTTATATTTTAATTTTCATTCAATGTAAACTTCAATAATATTTCATTTTGTGTTTCAAGTGTTTTATTTTTAGTATACCACAAATGCAAATCAGTTTTAATTTCTTTCATATCCATTCCTTGTTCCTTTAACCCATTTATAAGTAATTGAGCATTTTTTGGTCTTGGTCCCCAATTCCACAACTCATTTTTATCTAAATCAAAACAAATTAATTTAGGAATTGCTCTTGTACCATTAGTTAAGTAATTATCCATCAATTCCAAATTTTCATCTCGTAAAAGTAAATCTAAAGTTATGTTTCCATTTGAATTTTCAGCAATTTTATTTATTAATGGAACTATCTGCGCTGCATCGCCACACCAACCTTCAGTTAAAACAATCCAATTGTATTTAACTTGATTTTTATTTAAAAATTCAATCCAATTTTCCGATAATACTATTGTTTTATCCAATCTATTCATTCGTTGAATATTCATTTCAGCATAATGAATCATTTCATCTGATTGGTCGTTTCCAGTAGTTTTTCTTTCTTCCATTAATTTTTCAATTAATGTTCTATATTCTAAATATGTCATAATTAAAGTTTAGACAAAAGTAAGTTTTGAACAAAAAAAAACTAAGCCAATGGCTTAGTTTTTATATAATATAAATTAGTTAAAATTAGTTTTTAGTAAAGGTTTTTGAAATAGTTTTACCATCGTCTTTAAAACGTAAAAAATAAATTCCATTCTCCAACTCTTCAATATTTACGGTAGTTTGCCCGCCTATTAAATTAAATGTTTTAACTTTACTACCTAAAATATTAAATATTTCAACTTGTATGTTTTCTTTTGAATAATATTTAACCACCAATTCGTCCTTAGCAGGATTAGGATAAAAATTGAAATCTTTATTTTGTTTTGTAGCGTCTTTAACAGCCACATTCCATACTTTTCCTTCTGCTGTAATAGTATCAGAAAATCCAGTTTTTACACTTTTTACAACTACTTTCATGGTTCCTGCACCTGGATTACCATTTGAGAAAAAATCTAATTTAAATATTCCTGTGTTATTTCCTACACTTGTACCTAAAACGTAGCCACTTTTAAAACCCAAAGTGCCGCTGCCTTCAAGGCATGTAAAAGGATCGCAAATTTGTGCAGTCCAAGTACTTGGCATGCTCACTTCTATTACTTCCCAAGCAAAAGCGGTATCAGTTGCATCAATTGCATTGTTAGTAAAGTTAATCGAAACTTCAATTTTATCTTTTAAGCTAGAACCTTGTGCTTTTCCAATTTTTGGAACTATTGAAAAGTTTTGAGCAGAAACAAAACTTGTTAATAATAAAACTGTTATAAAAATTGTAAATATTTTTTTCATTCGTTATTTATATATAATGTTGCCACAAAAGTAGTCAAATAATATTAAAAATAAACTTAAAAACTTTGAAACTTATTATCATAAATGGTCCAAATTTAAATTTACTAGGCACTAGAGAGCCAGAAATATACGGAAATATTAGTTTTGAAAACTATTTAGAAACCTTGAAATCATTATATAAACATGATGTTGAGCTATATTATTACCAAAGTAATATTGAAGGTGAAATAATAAATAAATTACATGAAATTAATGCTTTAAAAAAACAAAAATTTGACGGAATTATTTTGAATGGTGGCGCTTATTCACATACTTCTATTGCAATTGCTGATGCAATTGCTAGTATAAATATTAAAGTTATTGAAGTGCACATAAGTAATGTTTTTGCCAGAGAAGAATTTAGACATATTTCACAATTTAGTAAAAATTGTATTGGAACTATCATTGGTTTTGGTTTAAAAAGTTACGATTTAGCAATAGATTATTTCCTAAAAAATGAATAATATTACTATTAAAATAATTGATTCCGCAACTGAAATGTATGCTCAATATGATTTAATAAAACAGTTAAGTAAAAACGTTTCGTACCAAAATTATTGTTTAATGATTGATGAAATGGTTTTGTTAAATTATAAACAAGCTGTTGCATACTTAAATAATAAACCAGTTGGTGTTTGCGGTTATTGGATTAATACAAAAATATACGCTGGTAAGTATGTTGAATTAGATAATGTGGTAACAGATGAAAATTACAGAGGCAAAAAAATTGGAGCACTTTTATGCAATTTTGTATTAAAAATTGCCAAAGAAAACTACTGTAAAACTGCTATGTTAGATGCATATTTAGAAAACGAAAGCGCACATTCTTTTTACCAGAATTTGGGATTTGATAAAAAAGGATATCATTTTATTAAGTCAATTTAACAATTACTTAACTAATGGTAAATATTCGTAAACAACTTGAAAAGGTGTTTTAATCAATTCAGATGAAATTTGACCAATTAATAAATTCTCTCTCTGCGGAGTTGGATCACAAATTGAATAATTTCTACCATTATATAATATGCTTTTTCCTTCACTTTTTTCAAAATGAATAGCAATAACTATATGGGTTGGATATAAAACCGCAATAATTGGTAAATTGTAAATTTCTTTTATTAAATAAAAAAACAAAGCAGCTCTGTCATCACAATCACTGTGTTCAAATAATAATGTTTGTTCGGGCGATAACCGTTTTTCTTTACCAAAATTATCAATATCATTTTCGTATAAAAAAGCATGTCTTGTAAAATTCATTAAGTAATCAACTCCTTCTTTTAATTCAAAATTTTTAATGTTTTCTTTTAAATAAGGAAATAACGAATTATACGTTTCTTTATTGAATGGAATATTAAAATAGGTTTCAAAATCAACAACCGGGTAGTTTTTAAATATTTGTTGAACATCATTGCTCAATTTAATTTTAAAATGATACGTTTTTTCTTTGTAATTAAAATTTAAATCTTTATCGGTAAATGTATTTAAAGCAAAATCTGGAAGGTGTGAAACCTTATATGAAAAAGATTTAGTAGCTTCAGGAATATAAATTTCAACAATTTTTAATGTGTTATTTTTAAAATTTATTTTAACAAAATCGTGATAATTTAAACAGATGTATTGCTTGTTATCTAAAATAAAAAAAGGGATATCATACACATTTTCATCTGATTTAATGTAAAATAAATATGATTTTTTAAAAGAGACTAACTTAGAATCATAGCCCGATTTGCTCATTAAAAACCATTTTAAAATAGTGTATTCGTTAAAAGCTTTGTTTTTATCACAAATATTATTTGCTACTTTTCTTACTAATTGGTAATAAATCCAGTCATTAAGTTTTTTTTCGTTTCTGTATTTAAGTAATTCATTTACCGTTTTGTCAAATTTTTCATAGAGAAGATTTTCATTAAAATCTGAACTTTTTTTATTAATAATTTTTTTAACATCTTCAATTTCAATGTTATTGCTTATTGAAACTGAATCTCCATAAAATTCAAAACAATACTTTTCACCTTTTGCACAAATGTTGCTTTGTACTAAAAAAAATGTTATAAATGTTAATATGTATTTTGTTATTTTCAATATTTAAATTACAATACACAAAGGTAACTTAAAATTAACATTTAAATAACATTTTAATGAGTTATTTTACAGTTAGGATACATTTATTAGTTAGTGAACCATTTTATTTGCACAATAACTACTAGCAAAAGCATTGGGTTTTGATTTAAATTCAAAACCCATTCCTTTGGTATATCCCATAGCCTCACTTAGAGCTGTATTCGATTTATACATAGGGCTTGTATTAATATCAGCATGAACTTCCAAGTCAATTTGATATAATTCTAAAACTGGAAGAATTTCGTACGCTACCGCAATTGACATAGCTACTTCTTTTAACATTCTTTCTTTAATTGTTAAATTAATTTTTGATTTATCAGTATTAATAAACATAAATCCTCCATTTTTAGGCCTGATAAAAACTATTACTGTTGCAAATTCTGTTATGTTACCATAAACCTGACTATCTGTTCCAATACAAATTCTTATTTTTACTCCGCTTTCTATTTCTTTAATAATAATTCTTTCAACTTCTTCAATAATTGGAGTGCCTATTACTTGGCCATTAAATTTTTTCCATTCCATAATAAAAAATATTTTTTATCAAATATCAATTAATTTTATTATTTAAACAATTCAATCATAATAACTTAATATTAGAAAAAAAGTTCATTATTTAAAAATAATAAAGGCTTATTAATAAATTAGTAAATAATAATTAAAATTTAAACTAAAAGTCAATTTTTAACATAACATTTTAAAAAACAAAATCGTTATTATTGCATTGAATGGAAAACATACGTAATTTTTGTATTATTGCTCATATAGATCATGGAAAGAGCACTTTAGCCGACAGACTTTTAGAATACACCCAAACAACAAGCAAACGAGAGATGCAGGCTCAATTGCTCGATAATATGGATTTGGAGCGTGAAAGAGGTATTACTATTAAAAGTCACGCTATTCAAATGAAATATGAATTAGAGGGTAAAAAATATATTTTAAACTTAATTGATACACCTGGGCATGTCGATTTTAGTTACGAAGTATCGCGCTCAATTGCAGCTTGCGATGGTGCTTTGTTGATTGTAGATTCTAGTCAAGGTATTCAAGCTCAAACTATTTCAAATTTGTATTTGGCAATTGACCAAGGATTAGAAATAATACCCATTTTAAATAAAATAGATTTACCTAGTTCAATGCCCGAAGAAGTAAGCGATCAAATAATTGATTTGATTGGCTGCGATTATGAAGATATATTAAGAGCAAGTGGCAAAACAGGTCAAGGTGTTTTAGAAATTTTAAAAGCAGTAGTTGAAAGAGTTCCTGCGCCAAAGGGTGATGTAACTGCTCCTTTAAAAGCATTGATATTTGATTCTGTTTTTAATTCTTTCCGTGGAATTATAGCTTATTTTAGAATAATAGATGGAGTAATAAAAAAAGGAGATAAAGTTAAATTTATGGCCACTGGCAAAGAATATTTTGCTGATGAAGTTGGTGTTTTAGGCTTAGATATGGAACCTAGAAGTGAAGTAAAAGCTGGTGATGTTGGTTATATTATTTCAGGAATTAAAGAAGCTCGTGAAGTAAAAGTGGGTGATACTTTAACTACTGTAGCCAATCCTACTGCTGAAATTATTAATGGTTTTGAAGATGTAAAACCAATGGTATTTGCTGGAATTTATCCTGTTGAAACCGAAGATTTTGAAGAATTGCGCGAAAGTATGTATAAGCTACAATTAAATGATGCTTCGCTTACATTTGAGCCAGAAAGTTCGGCCGCACTTGGCTTTGGTTTCCGTTGTGGATTTTTAGGAATGTTACACATGGAAATTATACAAGAACGATTAGAACGCGAGTTTAAAATGACAGTTATTACTACTGTTCCAAACGTTAGTTACCATGCTTACACAAAAAAAGGTGAATTAATTGTAGTAAATAATCCAAGCGATTTACCAGAACCAAACCACATCGAATATGTTGAAGAACCATTTATAGCTGCAACTATTATTAGTAGTGCAGAGTTTGTAGGTCCAATAATGGGTTTATGTTTAGGTAAAAGAGGAATGCTAAAAAGCCAAGTTTATCTTACAATGGATAGGGTTGAAATGAAATTTGATATGCCTTTGGCAGAAGTTGTTTTCGATTTTTTTGATAAATTAAAAACAATTTCAAAAGGTTACGCTTCTTTCGATTATCATCCAATTGGATATGTTCAAAGCGATTTAGTAAAACTAGATATTTTATTAGCAAAAGACAATGTAGATGCACTTTCTGCAATTATTCACCGAGATAGAGCATATGATTGGGGTAAAAAGATTTGTGAAAAATTAAAAGAATTAATTCCACGCCATCAATTCGAAATTCCTATTCAGGCTAGTATTGGAGCTAAAGTTATAGCCCGCGAAACTATTAAAGCACTGCGAAAAGATGTAACAGCAAAATGTTATGGAGGTGATATATCGCGTAAACGTAAATTATTAGAAAAACAAAAAGAAGGTAAAAAACGTATGCGCCAAGTAGGAAATGTAGAAATTCCACAATCTGCATTTATGGCAGTATTGAAACTTGATTAGATAAATTGCAACTGGCAACTGGTTCCTGGCCTCTAGCTTCTAGCATATATTGCAAATAAAAAGCCAGCGGCAAGAGGCTAGACGCCAGCAGAAAACAAAACATGGTAAAAACAAATTTTATAGATTGGGGACTTATTGACTACCAGCAAGCATGGGACAAACAAGAAGTATTGCTTAAACAAAAAGTAGATATTAAGTTGGTAGAGCGCAATTTGCCCGAAAATATAAAAACCACTATTATTAATGATCTTATTTTTTGCCAACATCCACATGTTTATACTTTAGGCAAAAGTGGTTCGTTAGATAATTTACTGTTAGATGAAAGTAATTTAAAGCAAGCTGATGCCACTTTTTATAAAATAAATAGAGGTGGAGATATTACTTACCATGGCCCAGGGCAGTTAGTTGCCTATCCAATAATAGATTTAGAACAATTTTTTACAGATATTCATAAATACTTACGTTTTTTAGAAGAAGCAGTTATTAAAACTATTGCATATTATGGAATAATTGGTGACCGTTTTGAAGGTTTTACTGGTGTTTGGATAGATGCAGATAAACCAACAGCCCGAAAAATTTGTGCCATGGGAGTTCGTTGTAGCCGTTGGATAACCATGCATGGAATTGCTTTAAATGTAAACACCGATTTATCGTATTTTAAAAATATTGTACCCTGTGGTATTGATGATAAAGATGTAACTAGTATTGCCAAAGAAGTTGGCTACAATGTCGATTTTAAAGAAGTAAGTCAAATTTTGAAAACAGAAATTGCAAATCAATTTGAAATGGAATTGGTTTAATTTTTAACCAAAGTATTTTATTAAAACTTCCTTTATACTTTCATAGGTTTTTAAAGAACTTATTTGGCTTTTGGAAAAATTCATCCACTCTACTTTCGTTATGTTTTCCTCTATTTGAGGAACTAATTCACCCATAAAAGTAGATTTCATTTTATACCAATAAGTTCGTTTTAAAACGTTTTTTTCTTTGAAAAAATATAAATGATAACTTTCACAAATAAAATTTTCAATTGTCAACCCATTTATTCCACACTCCTCTTCTACCTCTCTTATTGCAGTAATTGCAGGTGTTTCACCGCTATCAATTTTACCTTTTGGTAAATCCCAAACACCTAAACGCTCTATAAAAAGTAATTCATTTTTATTATTAAAAACCAAACCACCAGCTGCTTCAATTAGTTTAAAATGTTTTGCAAATTTTTGAAAAGCCTTTTCTACATCATTACAATTAAAAACTATCCCTTTAAAATTCTTTTCCAGCGCTTCAAAAATTTTAGTATCGAATAAATCTTCTTCAAAACTATGTGTAGGAAAAGAATTGTCAATAAAAACAGAATCTGCAATAATGAATGGTTTATCGTTTATAAAAATTTTATACATTTGCCCAATATGAATTTAAGTGAAAACACTGCCGCAAAAGTAGCGGAATACTTATTGCAAATTAACGCAATTAAATTAAATCCTGAAGAACCGTTTACGTGGGCAAGTGGTTGGAAAAGTCCAATTTACTGCGATAACAGAATTTCACTTTCTTATCCAGATGCAAGAAATTATATAAAAAAATCACTGGGTATTGTTATTAATGAACAATTTAGTGGAGTAGAAGCAATTATTGGAGTAGCAACAGCAGGCATTGCTCCAGGAGCTTTAGCTGCCGATGAATTGAATTTACCTTTCGGATATGTGCGTTCTGAAGCAAAAAAACATGGAATGGGCAAACAAATAGAAGGCGATATTGCTCCAAAAACCAAAGTAGTAGTTATTGAAGATTTGGTGAGTACGGGTAAAAGTAGCTTGCAAGTAATTGAAACATTAAAAAATTATGGCTGTGAGGTGTTAGGATTGGCAAGTATATTTACTTATGGTTTTGATGAAGCACAAAAAGCTTTTGACAATGTAAATTGCAAATATGTTTCCTTAAGTAATTATCCAACTTTAATTCAAAAAGCAATTGATAAAGGTATAGTGTTACCAGAACAATTGGCTTTACTTAACGATTGGCGTAAAAGTCCTTCAACTTGGAATCAATAATAAATTATGGCAATCAAATTCTCTAAAAATCCTTTAAAATCATTATTTGCTATATGGTTTGGTTTATGTACTTTAATTTCTTTTTTTATCTTGTATCCAATAATATTATATGGTTTACATAAACCATCTAGATATCCATTTGGTCATAAAGTGAGAAGATTTTGGGGTTCATTTTTATTATTTATGGGCTTTATAAGAGTTAAACAAATAATAGAAGAACCTTTTGATTACAATAAACCATATATTATTTGTCCAAATCATACTTCACAGCTAGATATAGTTACATTAACTGTAAAATTAAATCAACTAGATTTTAGTTTTATGGCCAAAAAAGAATTAGAAGAAATTCCAATGTTTGGCATTTGGTTTAGAACAATAGACATTGCTGTAGATAGAAAAAATGTTAGGAAAGCTGCAGAAGCTTACATAAAAGCTACTCGTTTTTTTGACAGTAATAGAAGTTTAGTAATTTTTCCAGAAGGAACAATTTCAAATCAAGTACCAAAATTAATTAAGTTTAAAGATGGACCATTTAGATTGGCAATTGAAAAGCAAATTGATATTTTACCAGTTACAATTATTGGTAATAATATTGTACTTCCAGATCAAGGTGTTTTGGAAGGAAAACCTGGAAAAACTTATCAAATAATTCATAAACCTATTTCAACAAAAGGTTTAACACTTGAAAATACAGAAGAACTAAAAAACCAAGTTTATAATATAATAAATAGTAAATTAGCAGAATATAATTATGGAAATAAATAACGAAATTATTAATAAATTATCTGACTTAGCAAAACTTGATTTTACTGAAAATGAAAAAATTGAGTTACAAAAAGACATGTCACAAATTATATCGTTTTTTGAAAAAATGAATCAAGTAAATACAGATAACATTGAACCATTAATTTTTATAAATAACCATGAAAATATTTTAAGACCCGACATTGCCAAACAAATTATTTCTCATCAAGAAGCTTTGCTAAACGCTCCAGATAAAGATTCTGATTATTTTAGAGTTCCCAAATTTTTAGATAAATAAAATATCATTTTCCTTCTATCACAAAATACATTTTTTATTCTTTTTAATAGATTTTATTGCAATAAAAATTAATGTCGAATTTAGTAATTGATATAAAAAACATTGGCAAAACCTATAAAATTGGTGAAGTTGTTGTTAATGCTTTGGAAACCGTTGATTTAAAAATTAACAAAGGCGAATATGTAGCTTTAATGGGGCCTTCAGGCTCAGGTAAATCAACGTTAATGAATATTTTAGGATGCTTAGACACACCAAGTAAAGGAAACTACCTGCTAAATGGAATTGACGTAAGTTTTATGTCAGATAATGAATTGGCAGAAATAAGAAATAAAGAAATTGGATTTATATTTCAAACTTTTAATTTGCTCTCACGAAACACATCGTTAGAAAATGTTGCACTGCCATTAGTGTATGCTGGAGTTGCAAAAACAGTAAGACTTGAAATGGCAAAAAAATCGTTAGAAAGTGTTGGATTAGGTGATAGAATTGAACACAAACCAAATGAACTAAGTGGTGGACAACGACAAAGAGTAGCAATTGCAAGGGCATTGGTAAATTCTCCTGCTATCATATTGGCCGATGAACCAACTGGTAATTTAGACACAAAAACTAGCCACGAAATTATGGATTTGTTAGAAGAAATTCATGAAAAAGGTAACACTGTTATTATTGTTACACACGAAGAAGATATAGCAAAAAGGGCAAAAAGAATAGTAAGATTGAGAGATGGTGTAATAGAAAGCGATACAATTAGCTAAAGCCAACAGCTAAAATAAAATTGGCTTTCAAATGCTGTTTTTAAATTAATTTCATTTTTAAAAATTCCGTATACACTTGCGCCACTTCCACTCATACTTGCATAAATAGCTCCATTAGCATACAATTTTTCTTTAATTTTTCCAATGCTAGGATGAATATTGAAAACAGATTTTTCAAAATCATTTTCAATAAAATTTTTCCAATCTTCAATTGGTTTTTTAATTAAATCTTTTAGTGATACAGAAGAATTACCTCTTTTTATAACATTTGAAAAAGCTTCGGCAGTACTAACATGAATATTGGGTTTTACCAAAATAAAATAATATCCATTTAAATTTAATTCTATAGCATTTAAAACTTCTCCTCTACCAGTTGCAAAACTAGATTTGTTTTCAATAAAATAAGCACAATCGCTTCCTAACTTTGCTGCATAATTTTCAAGCTGAACTATACTTAAATTTAAACTAAAATATTCATTCAATAGCTTTAAAGTAAAAGCAGCATTGCTACTCCCTCCTCCTATTCCAGCACCCATTGGTATATTTTTTAATAAATAAAAATTTACACCTTTCAACTCAAAATCATTTGCTAATAAATTATACGCTTTAACTATTAAATTATTTTCTATTGGACCATCAATTGTTAAACCAAACGAATGAAAATTAATTGTATTTTTTGGTTCATTATTATTACTTAATAACTCTAAAGTATCATATAAAGGAATTGAATAAAAAATAGTTTCTAAATTATGAAAACCATCTTCTCTCTTATTGATTATATTCAGTCCAATATTTATTTTAATATTTGAAAATGAAATCATAATTTATTTAATAATTCTATTATCAATATCCATATTTATTATATTTTCAATGTTAATTTTTGTAAAATCTTTATGCATTGGGTTTATTAAAAAATTAAATTCAATAGGCATTACAGCAGATGGAACTTTTAAAATTAAGCTTATTTTACTTTGCAACCACCTGTCACCAATATTTCTAATGGAATCAGGAGCAGGAACGTTTTGCCAATTTTCTGGTAAATCATTTACCTTTAATTCTTCTACTTTAACATTACCATTTATTTTAATTGTTAATAAACAAGTTTGAGTAGTTTTTGCAATACCACTTGCATTACAAATAAATTCTAACATAGCCAAAGAGGGGCTGCTAGAAGTATATAACATAGGTTTACCAACATTATTCCATCTTCCGCTATATAACTTTGCTCCATACCCACTTATATCATTTATATAAGTTTCAAGCCCAAACCTAAATAAATTCATTACGAAAAAACACCATGTTCAATTCGACCAAGTACATCAGAAACCATTTTTACTCCAAAACTAGTATCTAATAAATCCAAAGGTTTTTGATTACCTAATGCATAATTAGAAGTTTGAAACCATTGTTTCACTGCTTCATCATTAACAAATATTAAATGGGCTTTTGAATAAACATTTGCCATTTCAATAGTTTGTTCTGACGTATAAATATCTAAAGGGGTATTGTCTTTTATTCGTTGAAAATTACGAGCACTCATATGTAACAATTCACAAATTTTTTCTTGAGTAATACCAAAATTAGCCGCCATTTTAGTAACAGATTTTTTTAATATTCCATTTCTAGTTAAATTTACTAAATCCATTTCATTTTGAAAACTAGTAGTTAAATTTAAAATTGATTGTAAAGAATTTGGATTTGCGTAATTGCTTACCAATGGTTCATTAACTAATGCCAAAGCTTGATTATTGTTTGTGTAACTTTTTACAGTTCTTGTCGATTTATACGTTTTACCCACCCACAACAATACGTCATTTTTTTCGGATTAAAAAATTTTTGTCGTATTATTTTATTTTTTCTCTCTTTTGTAAAAATTTTAATAGCACCTGATCAAAATTATTTTCAATATATGCTTCCATAAAATCTACTTTTATTTGGGCACATTTTAATTTAATTTCTTCTTTAAAATTATTAACCAATTTTTTATAATCATCAGCTACTAAACTACTGTGCAACTTTATATTTTCATTGGTTTCACTATCTACAAATAAATATGGTCTTTTTAAAAAGTCAAAATCTATTTCTAATTTTTTATCAATTACATGAAAAAGTATAACTTCATGTTTATTGTATTTTAAATGTTGTATAGATTCAAAAATATGATCTAAATTTTCGGAGCTATACATGTCAGTAAAAATAACTACTAATGATCTTTTATGAACTGTTTCTGCAATGTGATGAATTCCTTTTGATAGGTTACTTCCAATATTTGATTTAGGAAAAATCAATAACTTATTCAATTCATTAAACAACATTTTTATATGAACAGAACTGGATTTTGCTTGAGATTGAAATACAATTTCATCGTTAATAATACTTAAACCTACAGCATCTCTTTGTTTTTTTAACATGTAAATAAGACAAGACGCAGCGTATGTTGCAAAATTTATTTTACTCTTTCCTTCAATTGGATAATACATAGAGGAAGAATTATCAATAACAATATAGCACCTTAAGTTAGTTTCTTCTTCATACCTTTTAGTATAAAGCTTTTCTGTTTTACCAAATAATTTCCAATCAATATGCTTTATACTTTCGCCAGCATTATATTGCCTATGTTCCGCAAATTCAACACTAAATCCATGAAATGGACTTTTATGTAATCCTGTAATAAATCCTTCAACCACTTGTTTGGCCAGCAATTCTAAATTACCTGTTTGAAGTATATTGTTTTCCGAAATTGTATTTTCCACTTTTGTAAAAATAAAAAATCCCTCTAAAACTAAAGGGATTTTTTTTTATTTGATTAATAAAAAACTAATTTATGCCAATTGTGCATCTAATTTACCTGCCAAAACATGTTTTGGAACTGCTCCTACTTGTTTATCTACAACCTTACCATCTTTAAAAAACAATAAAGCAGGAATACTCATAATACCAAACTCAGTTGCAATTTTAGGATTGTTATCTACATCTACTTTTCCTATTACAGCTTTGCCTTCATATTCTTTCGATAATTCATCTACCACCGGACCAACCATTCTACAAGGTCCGCACCATTCAGCCCAAAAATCAACCAATACTGGAACTTTTGATTCTAAAACTAATTCTTGAAAATTAGCATCTGTTATTTCTAATGACATATTTATATTTATTTAATTTATTTTTTATTGCAATTTAATGACCAATATTTAAAAACCTAACAAAATGTCAGAATACCATTTTTAATTAAGTTTATATGTTAAACCCAACTCGTCAAAAAGTTTCAAAGTTTCGTTAGTTACATCAACTTTAAACTTAGTAGATCGCATACTTAATGCCATTTGTTCTTTTTTATTTGATACTATAAAATTTAAAATGGTAGAGCCTGAATTGTTTTTAATATTGTCAAATATTTTAGTTATTAATTCATTATTTAATTTTTCTAATTCTATTTCAAGACTTACATTTTTTATATATTTATCTCTAATTTCTTGCAGCATTTCAATCGAATTTATCTTAAATTCAAAATCATCTTCTTTATTCCACCTATTATCTATTTTACCCTTTATATATAAAAAATATTCTAGATCCATGTATTTTTTAAAGTTTAAATAATTTTCACCAAATAAAGTAAACTCATAAGAACCGGTAAAATCTTCAATTACAAAACTTCCATAAGGTTTTCCATTTTTACTCATTCTATGGTTAACTGATGAAACAATTCCAATTACTTTAATGTCAATTCCTTTTAAAGGTTTTAACTCTTTTAATTCTATCAAAGGATGTGAAGTTAATTTTTCAACTTCTATTCTATATGGATCGAGCGGATGACCAGAAAGATAAATGCCTATCACTTCTTTTTCTTTTTTTAATTGTTCCATCAAACTCCAAGTTTCAGCTTGTGGAATTATTGGTT
Source organism: Bacteroidota bacterium (assembly GCA_037141455.1). Lineage (GTDB taxonomy): Bacteria > Bacteroidota > Bacteroidia > UKL13-3 > UKL13-3 > JAAFJM01. Next base: position 15,127 of record JBAXCN010000025.1, on the reverse strand, counting down.
CGGGCAAACTAACTAAAACACTTTCGCCAAATAAACTTTGTTGGTTTGCATTTTCATTTGCTTGAGCTGCATTTGCAAATCGAATAGATTTTTCAATAATTGTAGTTTCATCATTTAATGAAAAATATTGAGCCCTATGAGTTCCTTCAAAACAATCAAAAGCGCCTCCGCAAGCCATTACTTCAAGTGTTTTTTTATTTACCGATTTTAAATTTACTCTTTTTGTTAAATCAAAAATACTTCTATAAGGTCCATTTTGATTTCTCTCCCTTATTATTTCTTCAATTGATGATTCTCCCGACCCTTTAATAGCTGCTAATCCAAACCTTAATTCTCCTTCTTTATTTACTGAAAACTTAAATTCCGATTTATTTACATCTGGCCCATAAATATTTAATCCCATTCTTTTACATTCCTCCATAAAAAATGAAATTTGTTCAATATCGCCCGAAGCATTATCTAAGGTTGCTGCCATAAATTCAGCTGGGTAATGTGTTTTTAAATAAGCAGTATGAAAAGCAACATATGCATAACAAACAGAATGCGATTTGTTAAAAGCATATTGAGCAAAAGCTTCCCAATCTTTCCAAATTTTTTCTAAAACGTCAACAGGATGACCATTACTTTTTGCTCCTTCCAAGAACATACTTTTCATTTCATCTAGTTTTTTCCTATCTTTTTTACCCATTGCCTTTCTTAAATAATCGGCATCACCTTTTGTAAAGTTTCCAATTTTTTGAGAAAGCAACATTACTTGTTCCTGAAATACAGTTACACCATAAGTAGGTTCTAAATATTCCTGCATTTCTGGTAAATCATAATTTATATTTTCCGTTCCATGTTTTCTGGCTATATAAGTTGGTATATAAGCAATTGGTCCCGGTCTATACAAGGCATTCATTGCTACTAAATCATCAAACTTATCTGGTTTCAAATCCTTTAAATGCTTTTGCATTCCCGCACTTTCAAACTGAAAAATTCCATTGGTATTTCCTTTTTGAAAAACTGTTTCATACGTTTTTTTATCATCTAAGGGTATATCATCTAATAAAATTTCCACACCATGATTTTCTTTAATAAAACGAAGTGCATTTTTTAAAATCGTTAAATTTTTCAACCCTAAAAAATCCATTTTTATTACACCAGCATCTTCAATTACTTTACCTTCAAATTGAGTTACTAATAATTCTGAGTCTTTTGCTACCGCTACAGGAATTAAATCTGTTAAATCGCATGGAGCAATAATTAAACCTGCTGCATGAACACCAGTACCACGAACAGAACCTTCTAGTTTTTCAGCTTCTTTTAAAACTTTTGCTGCAAGATCTGTTCCTTCATAAATTAATCTAAGTTTTTTTACATTTTCTAAATCATCGCCTTCTAAACCTTCTTGCTCTTTTAAACTTTTTTCTCCATCTAAGGGCGCTTTCAGTAATCTTCCTAGGTTAATTCCCGGTTTTGATGGAACTAATTTTGCTAAAGAATTTGCATCAGAAAGTGGATAATCTAAAACCCTTGAAACATCTTTAATACTCGATTTAGCAGCCATTGTTCCATAAGTAATAATTTGAGCTACTTGGTTTCGTCCATATTTTTGAATTACATAATCAATTACTTTTTGTCTTCCTACATCATCAAAATCAGTATCAATATCGGGCAACGATTTCCTAGCTGGATTTAAAAACCTTTCAAAAAGCAATTCATATTTTATTGGATCAATATTGGTAATTTCAATGCAATAAGCAACTACACTGCCTGCAGCCGATCCTCTTCCTGGTCCTATAAATACACCTAAGTCTCGTCCTGCTTTAATAAAATCCATTACAATTAAAAAATAGCCAGCAAAACCCATTGATTCAATAGTATGTAACTCAAAGTTCAGCCTTTCTTCAATTTCTGGAGTTATTTCACTGTATCGTTTTCTTGCTCCTTCTAATGTTAAATGACGTAAATATTGATTTTGTGTTTGAAAATTGGAGGGTATTTCAAAATTGGGAAGTAAAACATCTCTTTTTAAATCAAGTGTATCTATTTTACCTATTATTTCATTTGTATTGTCTATTGCTTCAGGAATATCACTAAAAAGTGTACTCATTTCTTCAGTAGTTTTAAAGTAAAATTGATCATTTGCAAATGCAAATCTTCGGCCTTTTACACTTACATCATCATCAGAAAAATCTTTAACAGTTGGAGTACTTTGCAATGAAGCGGTATTAATACAAAGTAAAATATCGTGCGCATTTGCATCTTGTTGATCAATATAATGCGAATCGTTTGATGCAATTACTTTAACATTGTATTTAATCGCAAATTTTTTTAAAACTTCATTTACTTCATCTTGATCGCCAATATTATGACGCTGCATTTCTATGTAATAATCTTCGCCAAATAAATCAAGCCACCATTTAAATTCTTTTTCGGCTTCATCTTCTCCTTTTTTTATTATTGTTTGTGGAACTATGGCACCCAAACAACAAGTAGTAGCTATTAATCCTTTGTGATATTTTAAAATTAATTCTTTATCAATTCGCGGATATTTTCCATACATCCCTTCGGTGTAACCAAGTGAACATAACTTTATTAAATTTTGGTATCCTTCTGCATTTTTAGCCAGTAATAATTGGTGGTTGCGCTTATCTTTATCATCTTTAGTAAATATTTTTTTACTTCTATCAGCTACTACATAAAACTCACATCCTACAATTGGTTTAACTTTTAATGTTCCATCAGCATTTTTGTGTTTGTAAGCTTCGGCAACAAATTGAAAAGCACCAAACATATTGCCATGATCAGTAATAGCGATAGCTGGCATATTATCTTTTAATGCTTTTTTGTATAAACCACCTATTTCAGCAGCTCCATCTAATAGCGAAAATTGAGTATGAACATGTAAATGGGAAAATTGCATTTTATAACTAAATATTTTGCTAATTTAATCGAACAATTTTATTGAATTCAAATTGTTGAAAAAGAAATTTTAAGTGTTTGATAACAACTATAAATACAAAAAAGTTATCAACGGATAAAATGTATTTTGAATGTTGGATATTGGATGTTGAATTATAAAATATTCGCTAAAACCCAACATTCAATTTTTAAATCCCTATCGAGTCCAGTTATACAAAATACCTAATGAAAGTACTTGAGATCGCTGCCAATCTTTATCTTGGTCATAATCGTAAAGTAATACCGCTTGAATATTTGTATTTATATATTTATTAACTTTCATTGTTAAGTTCAAATCAAATCGCTGAACTATTGAACCTGGTTTATCAAATCTAATATAATCCCAATTAGTAGCTGAACGGAATTTTAAGTTAATATTCTTCATTACATCTCTATCGTAATTTAAAATAGCTTGTAATACCGCTTGATTTCTAATTTTATCTCCTGCATTTTCTAATCCATAAGCTTTATTGGCCGAAAGTGCATCGTTTAAAACAAAAGTTTGGCGTAAAGTTCCAACTCCAAATCGAGCCCAAAAATAAGTTACAGGTTTGTATTCTAAACCAATTGAAGATGTTAAATAAGCTGGCGCCATAAACAATGATACTAAAGAATCTTTACCGTCTTCTGCTTTACCGTATAAATAACCTTCTTGAAATTGAGTTTGAAAATTAGTAGAAACGAACAAATCCCAATTCTTTGCAATTTTTCTTCCTGCTTTTAAGTCGTAAAAAATTCTATCCGCATTTTTAGTAGTTTGTTTTCCATTATTTAAAAAACCAAGTTGTAATTGTAAATCACTGTTTATACTCCATTTTATTCCTTGATTTTTACTTAAAACATTTAAAAATCCACCATACGAAATTGAATTTATACCACCACCTTTCCAATTATCTGAAAAGGATGATTGAGTTAAATTTAAACCTGTTTGAACATTGTGAGTCCATTTAACTTTTGGTAATATTAAAGTTTGAATTGAGTCAGGATTATTTTGTGCATTTGAGCGAATAGCAACAAAAATTGTAATAATTGATAATAGTTTTTTCATTTATTTTTAAAAATTCAAAAATAAAAAAACGTATTATACCGATATTTAATTTAAGTAACACGTAATTTAAAATGTTGACTTTTCTGCTCACTTCTAAATAAAACCAGTCCAATAAAAAACAAATCAACTGTTTGTAAAACTTTACTATTATTTTTTATTTCTTCCCAAGCCTTAGTCATTCCCTTACTCCAGTATATATCATCAAAAATAAATATTGAATCGTTGTGTGAGTATGGTAATGCCAAGTTAAAATAATTCATGGTAGCATCGTAAGTATGGTTTCCATCAACAAAAAAAACATCAACCGATTTATAATTTTTTAATACTTCATGTAATTCAGTATTAAAATTTCCTTCCATTGAATGTATGTAATCATTTAAATGAAGTTTTTTAAATTGTATATTAGCTATTTCTTTTACTTCTTTTATTCCTTCAATAGTTGTAAAATTTACTTCATTGCTTTTATAGTTATTTTTTAAAGCTTGTGCAATATAACTTGATGTTATTCCAAGCGATGTGCCAAGTTCAATAACATTTTTAACCTTAAAGTTTAATATTATATAATAAATTATATGTGCAATTCGTTTTGGTTTTAAATGTGAGTGAGCAATTTCTTTCACTTTTTTATTAATTTTATTATTTAACAAATTACTTCCAGCCCCCAAATCAATGTATTTTATAACTTTATTATCTAATAATAATTCGTTTCTGCAAAATTCGATTTCATTCATTTCATTTTTATCATTCTGTTTTTTAATACAGGTTTGATATAAATTAAATACAAATGGAGAATGCAAAACATCTATAAATGTGGAAGTTAAATAATGTTTTATGAAACATTTTATAAAAAAGATATTCAATATTGGGTTGTTTTTAATCAATGGCAAAATTATCTTTAAAATTCATTCAAACAAAAAATCGACTTAATTAAAAATATTAAAAATAACTATTTAATTTACACCACAATTTATTTAAAATGAAAAAATATATTTCTAAATCGCCTAGGTTAATTATTGGTTTGTTTATTGCTGCTTTTATTGGTATTATCTGGTTAGTAAAAGCTGATCCTATTTCAAAAAGAAAAAATATAAATCCAGCTTTTGGAGCCTATATTTCTGCCTTTAGCCCAAGTATTATTAAAAGAAACGAAGGTTTTATTATCAAACTCACAAAACCAGTTACTGATAGCAACATTATAAATAATGCAAAAGGATTATTTAGTATAAGCCCTTCAGTTGATGGTAAAGTAGAATTCATTGACGCCTTTACAATTCAGTTTAAACCCAACGAACTTTTAAAACGAGGGAAAGAATATGAAATTCAGTTTTTTTTAAATAAAATAATAAAAGATTTACCAAAAGAGCTTAGTGAGTTTGAATTTTATACCCAAACTGTAAAACAAGCTTTTGAAGTAAATAGCACTCAAATTATAGCTACCGACCCTAACGAATATAAGTATGTAAGCATTAAAGGTACTTTTTACACAGCCGATTTTGAAGAAGGAAAATTAATAGAATCATTATTATACATTGGCGATAAAAAAAATAGTTCCAAAATTAAATGGAACCACAATATTGATGGACAAACACACGAATTTGTTTTAGATAGCATTGAAAGATTAAATACAAAGTATGATCTTTTAATTAATTATAATGGTAATGACATTGAATCGGATAACAAAGGTTTTATTAAAATGCAAATTCCTGCCATTGGCGAGTTTAATGTTTTGTCAGTAAATGCCGAAAACACAGAAGAACAATTTATAAGTATTTTCTTTTCTGATCCTATAGATCCTAACCAAGATTTTAATGGATTAATTACTGTAAATAATTTTGAAGATTTAAGATTTACAGTATTTGGAAACCAAATAAGAATATATTCAGATTCGAAATTTATAGGCAATAACACCGTTTTAATTAATGATGGAATACTAAATACAATTGGAAACAAATTTCAAACTACAGGTAGTTTCGATGCTAATTTCAACAACGAATTGCCCAATGTAAATTTAATAGGTAAAGGAGTTATTATGCCTGATGGAAATAAATTTTTATTTCCTTTTGAAGCAATAAACTTAAGCGCCATTGATGTAAAAATAACCAAAGTGTTTGAACAAAATATTCCTCAATTTTTACAAGTAAATACTATAGATGGCACAAACGAATTAAGAAGAGTAGGAATACCAATTGTAAAAAGAAAAGTATTATTAGGTAAAAATAAATTAACCGATTTAAATAGAACTAATCGATTTGCAATTGATTTTGCACAAGTAATAAAAGCTGAACCAGGTGCTATTTATAATGTAGAAATTTCATTTAAAAAAGAGTATAGCCTGTATACTTGCTCTAAAGATACTACTGTTAACTATAATTTAAAAACACCAATTGAAGATAATTTAGAAACAACAGCTGTTTGGGATGAAACTGAAAACATTAGCGAATACGATGAATATTATTATGACTATGATTACGATTGGGAAGAAAGAGACAATCCATGCCACAGCAGCTATTATAGCAGTAACAGATGGAAAACAAAAAATGTGCTTTCGAGTAATATAGCATTAATTGCAAAAAGAGGTAGCAATGGAATGTTATTTATATCGGCAAACGACATAAAAACAACCAATCCAATTGTAGGTGCTAGCTTATCTATTTTAAACTATCAACAAATAGAAATTGAAAAAGCAATTACTGATGCTCAAGGTTGGGCAACTGTGAAGCTCAATCAAAAACCATATTTATTAATTGCTAGCTATCAAAACCAAAAAGCATATTTAAGATTAGATGAAAATACTGCATTAAACTTAAGCCGTTTCGATATTGGTGGCAGGCCATTAATGAGAGGAATAAAAGGATTTTTATATGGCGAAAGAGGAGTTTGGAGACCGGGAGACAGTTTGTTTTTTAATTTTATTTTAGAAGATAAAGGAAAAACTTTACCAACCGATGTGCCAGTTGCTTTTGAATTATATAATCCACAAGGGCAATTACACAGAAAATACATTAACTCAAAAAATGTAAATGGTTTTTATAATTTTACTACTACCACCGATGACAATGCACCAACAGGAAACTGGCTTGCAAAAGTAAAAATAGGAAATGTTGTTTTTGAAAAAAATGTTCGCATTGAAACTGTTGTTCCTAACAGATTAAAAATAAACTTAACTTTTAAAGACAAATTTTTATCAAAAGGAAATAATTTAAGCGGAACACTAAGCAGTGCTTGGTTACATGGAGCATTGGCAAGTAATTTTAATGCAACTATTGATGCCAATTTTAGCACGAGTGATTATGCTTTCAAAGGATTTGAAAAATATAACTTTCAAGATGAAACAAAAAAACTAAATGCTGAATCGGAAAGAATTTTTGAAGGACAATTAAATGCAGATGGTATAGCAAATATTAATGGAGTTATGCAAGCAGGCGAAAATGCTCCAGGTATTTTAAATGTAAGTTTTATAACAAAAGTTTTTGAACCAGGCGGAGGTTTTAGTACTGATAGAACCAATGAAAATTACTTTCCTTACAACGAGTTTATTGGTTTAAAATTACCTGATTTAAAAAACGAATACGATAATTATGAAGTAAATACTCCTTTAAAAGTAGAGCTGGCTTGCTTAAATAAAAATGGAACTTTGGTTAATGGTTCTACAAATGTAAATGTAAAGGTTTATAAAATAGAATACCGTTGGTGGTGGGATAGATCGGATGAAGACTTAAGTGATTTTGCAAATAGCCAATACAATCGTTTAGTTAAAAATGAAAACATGAGTATTAAAAACGGAATTGGCAATTATAATTTTACTGTAAATTACCCTGAATGGGGACGATACATGGTTATAGTTACTAATTTAAAAACCAACCATAGCAGTGCCAAAACATTTTATTTAGATTGGCCAAATACATACAGCAGAGCCAATAGAAGCAATGAACAAGAAGCAACCATGCTATCGTTTAGTACCAATAAAAAAGATTTTAAAGTAGGCGAAGAAGTAGCAATTAAAATACCAAGTAGTGCCGATGGTAGGGCTTTAATAAGCATTGAAAATGGAACTGAAGTAGTAAAAACATATTGGAGCACTTTAACCAAAGGTGAAACCGAATTTAAGTTTAAAGCTACTAAAGAAATGTTGCCAAATGCATTTGTTCATATAAGTTTATTGCAACCACATGCGCAAGTAAATAACGATTTACCTATCCGCTTGTATGGAATTCAACCCATAAACGTAAGCGATATAGAAACCGTTTTAAAGCCCGTAATTACATCTCCTGAAGTATTAAGACCTGATGAAGTGCAATCGATACAAATTAGCGAAGCAAACGGAAAAGCCATGACTTACACCTTAGCAATTGTTGATGAAGGTTTACTTGACTTGACCAGATTTAAAACTCCAAATCCGCACGAAGACTTTTACGCAAGAGAAGCCTTAGGAGTGCAAACAAACGATTTGTATGATTTTATAATGAATGCTTATAGTTTGCAAATGGATAGAATATTATCAATTGGTGGAGATGAAGGTATAAACAAAAAGAAAAAAGATAGTAAAGCCAATAGATTTAAACCTGTAGTTAAGTTTTTAGGTCCATTTTACTTACCAAAAGGCAAAACCGAAAACTTAAAGTTTACACTTCCTACTTACTATGGCTCGGTAAGAATAATGGTAGTTGCAGGACAAAATGGTGCTTATGGAAATGCAGAAAAAGCAGTACCTGTTCGCAAACCTTTAATGATGTTGGCTTCGCTACCAAGAGTATTAAGTATAAATGAAAATGTAAAGCTTCCAATAAGTGTTTTTGCAATGGAAAATGATATAAAAAATGTACAAGTTAGTATTGAATGTAACGGATTAATGAAAGTACAAGGAAGAAACTCAAAAACTGTAACCTTTAAAAAAGTAGGAGAAGAATTGGTTGATTTTGAAATAAACATGAAAGCTTTAACTGGCATTGGAAAAATTAAAATAAAAGCAACTAGTGGTGTTCATAAAATTAGTGAAGAAATGGAAATTGATATTAGAAATCCTAATCCAATAATTACCGATGTAAGCGAAAATATAGTTGATGTAAATAAAAACTTTTCTACCAATATTACACCTATAGGCTTTGGCGATAAAACTACAGCTGTAGTTGAAGTTTCTAGCATTCCACCAATTAATTTAAGTAAACGGTTAGATTATTTAATTCAATATCCTCATGGATGTATTGAGCAAACTACCTCTTCTGTTTTTCCTCAATTGGTATTAAATAAGTTAATAGATTTGAATTCAAATAGAGTTCAAAAAATAGAACAAAATATAAAAACAGGAATTGATAAATTAAAAAATTTCCAAACCAATGATGGAGGTTTTGCCTATTGGCCAGGCCAAAACATAAGTGATGAATGGGGAAGTAATTATGCAGGACATTTTTTAATTGAAGCACAAAAAAATGGATACAGTGTACCGAATAGTTTACTAAGCATTTGGAAAAAATTTCAAAAACAATTGGCACAAAATTATAACCAAACAGCCCAACAAAATGATATAATACAAGCATACCGATTATATACATTGGCATTATGTGGTTCGCCCGAAATAGGTGCAATGAATAGATTAAAAGAAAATGTAAATATCAATGTTATTTCAAAATGGTATTTGGCTTCGGCTTATGCCATGGTGGGGCAAAAAGATGTTGCCGAAAACGTAATTAAAAATTTGCCAATTAATGTAAATAATTATGCTGAAATGAACTTTAGTTATGGAAGCGATGAAAGAGACGATGCCATTATTTTACAAACTTTAAATTTACTAAATAAACAAAGTTTTGCATTACAAAAGGCTATTCAAATAAGTAAAAATTTAAGTAGCAATGATTGGTTAAGTACACAAACTACTGCTTATTGTTTAATAGCAATGGCTGATTATAGTTTTTCTAATTCAAAAGAAAATAAATTAAATTATAACATAACTATTAATGGAGTTAAGCAAAATATAAGTACTAAAGCATTTATTAACCAAAATAACATTTATTTTAATAGTGTAAAACCAACTAGTATTAATATTGAAAACAATTCGGGTAAAAGCTTATTTGTTAGAGTTATTAATAGAGGACAACCATTTACCGATAAAGTAGAAGATGCATCAAGTAACCTAACAATGAGTGTTCAATACTTGGATTTAAAAGGCAAAAATATTAACCACACCAACATAGAACAAGGTACCGATTTTGTTTGCAAAGTTGAACTTAAAAACAATAGCAATTTGGGTAACTACGAACAAATGGCACTAACTAATATTTTCCCTAGCGGTTGGCAAATACAAAACACAAGGTTATTTGGCGAAAACCCTTTATTTGTTTCATCAAACAGCCAATACCAAGATATAAGAGACGATAGGGTTTATACTTACTTTAATATAAATAACCAACAAACACTAACCTATTATTATATATTAAATGCAAGTTATTTAGGTAAGTTTTATTTACCACCTGTTAATTGCGAAGCAATGTATAATGCAAACATAAATGCCCGCCTAAAAGGCACTTGGGTAAATGTGGTAAGTAGGAGAAAAACAAATTCGTAAAGGGTTTCACACCTGACAGGTTTTAAAAAACCTGTCAGGTGTTTTAGCAAAAAACTTTGTCAAAGTTTAAAACTTTGACAAAGTTAAAAAACAGAATATTGGTTGCCAAACAAAGGAGATGCACTACATGACGAATAGAAACACAAAAACCAAGTCATGCTGCAAGCATCTCCTTGGCTTTAACTAATTGTTTACCATTAGCTATAACTCTACTATCTTTAGAGTTAGCGAAACGCTCTAAGGATTTATAATGAAATGTAGTGTCTCTGACACGGGCTAATTTGAACAAGTTACAAACTCTTTTTTCATTTATTAATTCGTAGTCATCAACGCCACTGCTTTGCTCACAAGACTACGAACAGTGGTGATGGTTAAAATTTTTATTTTTTACTTTCTAACTTTATTAAAATTTCATAATACAAAATTTCATTTTTTTTTATCTATGATTAAATTGCCTATGTTTGGTGTTTTCATCGACCTATATGGCGTAAAGTTTTTATAAACACTAACAATGGGCAAAAACCACTTAAATTATTTGCAATATTTAATGATAAAATAAATTTATTCCCATAAAAAAAGCCGCTTAAAAAGCAGCTTTTAATTTAAATATATTTAAATAACTATTAATTGTTTTTTAAAGTCATTGTAACAGTGGTAGTAAATCCATCTATGGTTTGAGTTTGTTTTAAAATAGCAGTTGTACTATTTAATGTATTAATATCAAAAATATTTGTATCGCCATCAATAATACGTAGTTTAGTCTCATTATTTAAAAAAGCCCAAACACCGCCTAATTTTGTATCAGGATCATTAGGATTACATTTTGTAGCACCTGCTTTTTCAGTAATTGTTCCATCTGTATTATACTTCAATAAATCATCTTTTTCGCAAGCATCGATACTATCAAGAAAATTTATTTCACCAATTGGAGTAGAAATTGTTAATCCAGTAAGTTTCCAATCTTTAGCTGTTAAATTTGTAGTTGCAGTTGTATTATTGTTAGTAGGAGTTGTAGTTGCTTCATCTTTTGAGCAACTTGTTAAAATAGCTGTAGCTGCTATAACTACAAAAGTAAATAGAGTTGTTTTTTTCATTTTTTTTAAATTTAAATTAATTAAGGTTCAATAATATATTAAAAAAGGAAATGTTACAACAATATTTAGCTTTTCATACAAAAAATTCTAACTAATTATAATAGAATGTTAACCAATTATAGTTTGCTCTTAAAAAATTCCATTTGTTAGTTTCGCTTTGCAATTTTATGATTGCAGTTAGTAAAATAAATTTCCCAATGCCCGAACCTTTAAAGAACTATTATAACCAAGCTTTAATAAATAAACTAGCCGATAGTTTGGCTGACAATTATAAACCTTTTAATAAAGAAGTTTTTATAAATGCAGTGTTTAATAATGATTGGGATAACAAAGAACTAAAACAACGCATGAGGCATATCACAACTTGCTTGTATCAATCTATTCCTTTACCTTATGCGAAACAAATTGATATTTTAAAAAATACAGCTCCTCATTTTAATGGTTTTATTGCCATGTTTTTTCCCAATTTTGTAGAAGTATATGGATTAAATAATTTTGAAGTATCTATTGATGCATTGACACATTTTACTCAATTTTCAAGCAGTGAATTTGCAGTTAGGCCATTTATTATTAAATATCAAAAACAAATGATTAACCAACATTTAATTTGGAGTAAACATAAAAATTACCATGTTAGGCGTTTGGCAAGCGAGGGCATTAGACCACGATTACCTTGGGCCATAGCTTTACCCAATTTTAAAAAAGACCCTGCTACTATTATTCCTATTTTAAATAACTTAATGGCAGATGAGCATGAATATGTGAGGCGAAGTGTGGCCAATTGTATTAACGATATTTCCAAAGATCATCCCCAAATAGTTGTTGATTTAGTTAAAAATAATAAAAATAAATCAACCGAAACAGATAAACTTTTAAAACATGCCAGCAGGGGTTTATTAAAAAAAGGAAATGCTGAAATTTTAAAATTGTTTGATTTAAACAATGAGCATTTGGTAAAATTATTAAGCCTACAAATTGATAAACTAAAAATTCAAATTGGTCAAAGTTTTAACTTTAATTTAAAAATACAATTATTAGAAAAAGAGGCTTCACAAATAAGGTTGGAGTACAACATATATTATAAAAAGGCTAATGGTAAACAATCAGCAAAAATATTTCAAATAGGTACTTATTTATTACAACCCAATCAAACTGTTGAAGTAAATAAAAAACATTCGTTTATTAATTTAACCACACGCAAACATTATGAAGGTACGCATAAAATAGCAATAGTTGCCAATGGTAACGAAATAGGATTTTTGGATTTTGAACTTTTGGGGTAGGGAGTTTGGTAGTGTTTAGGTTTGGTAGTGTTTAAGTTTGAAAGTGTTTAAGTTTGGAAGTGTTTAAGTTTGGAAGTGTTTAGGTTTGGTAGTGTTTAGGTTTGAAAGTGTTTAAGTGTATATGTTTTTAATTGTATAGAATTAATTTTCAACATTCATAATTCAACATTCATAATTCAACATTCATAATTCAACATTCATAATTCATAATTCATAATTCATTCACGCCATGCGTGATAAAAATTCATAATTCAAAAATCATCTTTACCTCAATCTAATTCTTCTACCTTTTTTAATTTTAGTCTTTTTAGAAATTTTATTTAGTCTAGCAATTTTTTTAACAGAAACACCATATTCTCTTGAAATTTTATATAAAGTATCTCCTTTTCTTGCCTTAACATATTTAGGTATTTTTAACTTTAATTTAGCTGCTTTAACTTCGTACAAATGTTTAAAACAACTTCTATCTATTTGCAATGTATCAGCTAAAAGAGAACCTGAAGGAAAATGAACTACTAAATTAGGATTTATTTTTTCGCCTTTAAACCTTACTTCAAAATGCAAATGCGGACCAGTCGATCTGCCAGTACTTCCTGCTAAACCTATTATATCGCCTGCACTTACATGCTGACCTATGTAACAAATTAATTGCGAAAAATGAGCATACAAAGTTTCTAATCCATTTTCATGTCTTATTAAAACCATATATCCATAATCAGCACTTTTTTTAGCAATTCTTATTACTCCAGCAAATGCAGCGTAAACAGGGTCGCCAACATCCATTTTTACATCAACTCCAAAATGGAATTTTGCTCTTCTACCCCATCTTCTAAAACCAAAATTTGAACTTAAGTCGCCAATAGCTGGAGGATGAAAACCACATCCATCTGTTATTAATGGAATAACAACTGTGTCATTCATTAACTTTAAATCTTCTTTATAAGGATTTATAACTACTGTATCCCAAAAGTTATAATATTGCCTTGCAGGGGCATTCAATGTATCGAAAGTAAAATTTCTTGGTCTTAAATAATCCCAATAAGGTCCATTATTATCAACAATTATGCTGTCAAATTCAGCCGACTCTTCACTTTCTTCCTCCTCCTCTTCCTCTTCCGATATTTCTAAACTATCAGGCCCTATAATCTTTACTTGCGCTACAATATTATTAGTAAAACAGGTGAATAATATTAAGGTAAAAAGTAAATATAATTTTCTAATCATTGATGTAAATAAATATCTTAATAATAAGATAGCGTAAAACATTTTAATTGTGTAATGAACTTTTCAAAAATAACGTAAAATTAAAGCATAAAGTGAGTTGGTATAAATTGTGAGTATAAATTTTATTCAACTATAAGTCCTTTACCTTCACGAATTAAAATAATTTCATTGGTACTGCAGTCAATTATAGTTGAAGGAACATTGCCTCCGTTGCCTGCATTTATAACCAAATCAACCACGTATTCAAATTTTTCATGAATTTCCTCGGGATCTGTCATGTATTCAATTATTTCATCATCGTGATGGATAGTTGCAACTGCTAAAGGCATTCCAATTTCTTCTACCAACATTTGGGTTATAACATTATCAGGAACTCGAATTCCAATTGTTTTTTTATTGCCTTCAAAATACTTTGTAACATTGTTATTGGCTTTTAAAATAAATGTAAATGGTCCAGGTAAATTATTTTTCATTAACCTAAATACCGATTTATCAATTGCAGAAGTAAAATCGCTTAAGTGACTTAAACTAGAACAAACCAATGAGAAATTTATTTTGTCGGGTTTTTTACCAACTATCTTACACATCCTTTCAATGGCTTTTTTGCTATCCAATTTACAAGCCATGGCATATATAGTATCAGTAGGAATAATTACAACTCCATTATTATTTAAAACATCAATAACTTTTTTCAAGTCTCTTGTATTCGGATTTTTGGTATGTAATGAAATAATCATATTAAATAAGTTCATTCAATGATAAATAAAAAAGCCTTATCAAAAAAATTGATAAGGCTTCTTTAAATAAAAAGTAAATAACTATTTCTTTTTAGCTGCTGCTTTTTTTGGAGCTGCTTTTTTAGCTGCTGCTTTTTTTGGAGCTGCTTTTTTTGCTGCTGCTTTTTTTGGAGCTGCTTTTTTTGCTGCTACTTTTTTAGGAGCTGCTTTTTTTGCTGCTGCTTTTTTAGGAGCTG
>JBAXCN010000024.1:0-38414 GCA_037141455.1 Bacteroidota bacterium | reverse complement strand
TTGCAAGTAATTTTATTAAGCATAGCCCAAGCCGATAAGTACAACATATTAAAATTAGAAGAACAAAAAGCGCAAGAAAAAGCCCTTTCCATTGCCAATTTAAATGAAAGAATTATTAGAGAACAAAACGTAGTTTTAGAGGAAAAAGTGAACTTACGTACAGTTGAACTTTCTAATACTAATATACAATTAAATGAGGCCTTAATTTCGTTAAAAGATGCACAAATGCAATTAATTGAAAAAGAAAAAATGTCGTCATTAGGTCAGTTAACTGCTGGTATTGCTCACGAAATAAATAATCCAATAAATTTTGTTACTGGAAATATTAAGCCACTAAAAAGAGATGTTTTAATGGTTATTGATTTGTTAAATAATTTTGAAGATGTGGCAAAATCTTCATTAACAGTTGAGGAAAAAACGGCAAAATTAAAAATGCTAAAACTAGACTTAGATTTTGACTATTTGAATGAAGAAATAAATTTTTTATTAAAAGGAATTGAAGAAGGCGCAAGTAGAACTGCTGAAATAGTAAAAGGGCTGAAAATATTTTCGAGAACAGATGAATTTGAAACTAAAATTGCCAATGTAAATGATGGATTAAACAGTACTTTGGTTTTATTAAACAATTTAATAAGCACGAAAATAAAAGTAATAAAGGAGTTTGATAATGAAAATGCTGTTATTGAACATTTTCCTGGTAAATTGAACCAAGTGTTCATGAATATTTTAAGCAATTCAATATTTGCAATCAACCAAAAATGGGTAAATGAAACTGGTGGAGTTATTAACATAAAAACAGAAAATATTGATGGAAGGTTTGTAATTTCCTTTACTGATAATGGAATTGGAATGAGTGAAGATGTTTTGAACAGAATATATGAACCATTTTATACAACTAAGCCTGTAGGAGCAGGAACAGGTTTGGGAATGTCTATTGTATATAAAACGATAGAATTGCATAAGGGAAAAATTACAATAGATAGTAAACTAAACCAAGGCACTACCATTAAAATAGAAATACCCAATAAATTAATCATTTAATAAATTACATTAAATAAACAATTAAAATACAGTTATAAAAAAAATGGCACTATTTTCGACCATTCAATATTTAATCATCAAAATTAAATGAAAAAATCAATTAAAATAACATTATTCAGTTTAGCAATTTTATTGTTAGCAGGGGTTTCACTTCCTTTTATTTTTAAAGGTAAAATTATAAAGTTAATTACAGAAGAGGCCAATAAAAATGTAAATGCAAAAGTTAAGTTTAGCGATGACATAGGCTTAAGTATTTTTGAATCTTTCCCCGATTTTACATTGTCGATGAAAGCCATTGAAGTAGTAGGGATTAATGAATTTGAAGGTGATACATTACTGTCTTTAAAAAATTTAGCAGTTTCGCTCGATTTTATGAGTGTAGTAAATGGTGAAAAAATTAGAATTAGAAATGTTTTTTTAAATGAACCTAGAATTCATGCCATTATTTTAAAAAATGGAAAACCTAATTGGGACATAGCCAAACCATCTTCCGATACCACGCAGCAAACCGCAGTATCTGAACCTGTAAAGTTCGATTTGGTTATGAAAAATTTTGAAATAAAAAATGGATACATCAGCTACATTGATAAAGAAGGAAATATGACTAGTGAAATAGTTGGAATGAATTATGTTTTAAAAGGCGATTTTAACCAAGATTTGTTTACAATGGATAATAAATTAGATATTGAAAAATTATCATTTGCTATGGCAAATATTAGTTATTTAAATAAAGTACATGCTATTGCAAAAGCCCAAATTGATGCCAATCAAAAAGACAGTAAATATACTTTTAAAAACAACGAATTTGGTTTAAACGATTTGCTTTTTAAAATGGAAGGAAATGTGAAAATGAAAGGAAATGACATTGGAGTTGATATAAAATATGCTGCTATAAAAAACGATTTTAAAGCATTTTTATCACTAATACCTGCTATTTATAGTTCATCGTTTAAAGATTTGCAATCGAAAGGGAAACTTAGTTTTAATGGTTTTGTAAATGGTACTTATAACGAAAAACAATTACCTGCTTTTGCGTTTAATTTAATGGTAGAAAATGGATGGTTCAAATACCCAGCTTTGCCAGCACCTGTTGAAAATGTAGGAATTGACTTTCATGTAACAAATGCTGATGGCAATTTAGATAACACAAAAATTAATTTATCAAAGTTTCATTTCGAGCTTCAAGGCGATCCATTCGATGCTAAATTATTAGCCGAAAATTTATTGAAAGACCCATTTGTTGATGCTCATTTAAAAGGGAAATTAAATTTAGATAATGTAGTAAAAATTGCTCCTATGCCAAGTGGTACAAAGCTTTCAGGTATGTTGCTTTCCGATTTTGCAGCAAAAGGAAAAATGAGTGATATTGAAAATAAAAATTACGATAATTTTAACGCAAGTGGAAATATTTCGGTCAGCGATATTCAATACCAATCAAATGAATTGCCAAATGGAATGAATGTAAAAAGTGCAACTTTATCATTTAACCCTAAGTTAGTTATATTAAATAATTTTGACGCAAAAATTGGCAATAGCGATATGCAAATGAATGGCGATTTAAGCAACTTTTTTCCTTACTTTTTTGGCAAAGGAACATTGGTTGGTAACTTAAATTTTAAAAGTAATATGATGGATGCCAATCAATTTTTAAGTAAAGATTCGGTTGCACCAGTTGCAAATAATACCGAAGCAGCCGATACCAATGGCATGGATGTTGTAGAAATACCTTCAAACATTGATTTTACACTTACTAGTTCAATGAATAAATTGCTATATAGCACATATGATATAAATAATTTTAATGGCATTGTTAAAGTAGCTAATTCAAAAATTTCATTTAGCAAAGTGGTATTAACATTGCTAGGCAGCAAAATAAATATGGATGGTTTTTATGAAACTACAAACCCTAAAAAGCCTACAGTTGAAATGGCTTTTGGTGTAAAGGAATTGGATATTCCGCTGGCTTTTAAAACATTTAATACCATCAAAAAAATTGCACCCATTGCCGAAAAAATGACAGGAAAATTTTCTACATCTATTTTTAAATTTAACACAGAATTAGATAATAGAATGAAACCAATTTACGAGAATTTGTATGCCAGTGGCGATTTGCAAATTGCCGATGCAACTGTAACTAATATTGAAGTTTTTAACAAAGTAGCGGATGCATTTAAACGGGATGATTGGAAAAAAGTTGATTTTAAAAATGTATTAGTTAAATACGAAATAAAAGGAGGTAGGGTTTATACCAAGCCTTTTAATGTGAAAGTTGGAGGACAAAATTTAACATTAAGTGGATCGAGTGGATTAGACCAAACACTTAATTATAATGGAACTATTGCAATACCAAGAAAAGATTTAGGCAATCCCAATGCAGCAGTTGATGGAGTTTTAGCTCAATTAAATAAAAAAGGTGGTTCAAATATTAAGCTTAACGAAATTTTAAATATAGGTATGGTTTTGGGCGGAACTTTTACTAATCCAACTATAAGTACTAATTTGGCTGATATTGCTAAAAATGAAGCCAACAGTTTAAAAAACCAAGTGGCTGATGAGATTAATAAAAAGAAAAAAGAATTAGAAGATAAAGCCAAAGCGGAAGCGGAAAGATTAAAAGCCGAAGCCGAAAAGTTAAAAAAAGAAACCGAAACCAAAGTTAAAGCCGAAGCTGATAGATTAAAGAAAGAAGCAGAGGCCAAAGCTAAAGCAGAAGCGGAAAAAGCTAAAAATAAATTAGAAGAAGAAGCCAAGAAAAAGCTAAAAGGTTTGTTCAATAAATAATTACTTTATTCAATAAATTTAAAATATAAAAAAAGCAGCATAATTTTTTTTCAATTAAAAAACAGTGCTAAATAAAACATAAATAATTTTGAAATGATAACTATTATAAAACGTAAATTTTTACCAAATAAACTTAAAGTAACCTCTTGGGATGTATTAGCTCCTTTCTTTAATCAGTTATTAGATAGAGAAATTAACAATATTGAGGAACTCGAAAATTGGCTTAAAGACCGAAGTGAGTTAGAATCTTTCGTAAGTGAAGATTTGGCTTGGCGTTATGTAAAAATGACTTGCGATACCACCAATAAAGATTTAGAACAAGCTTATTTGTTTTTTGTTACTGAAATTGAACCTCAAATTTCACCACTTTCTGATCAGTTAAATAAAAAGTTAGTAGCTTGTAAATTCATTAATGAATTAAACCACGACAAATACTTTATATACCTGAGGGGAATTAAAAAAGAAATTGAAATTTTTAGAGAAGAAAACGTTCCATTAATGGCCGAAATAGCTGCCGAAAGTCAAAAGTATGGCAGCATTGTAGGTAGCATGAGTGTGGAGATTGATGGTAAAGAATTGACTTTACCACAAGCGGCTAATTTCTTAAAAAATCCAAATAGAAATGTTCGTGAAAATGCATTTTTGAAAATAAATGAAGTTCGCAGTAAATACACTGCCGAGTTAGATGAATTGTTTGATAAACTGATTGCTTTACGACATAAAGTAGCGATAAATGCGGGTTTTGATAATTTTAGAGATTATATGTTTGCTGCCCTTGGCAGATTTGATTATTCTCCTGATGATTGTTTTGCTTTTCACGATGCTATTCAAACGGAAGTATTGCCTTTGGTGAAAGCATTTAATGAAAAACGCAAAGCTGAGCTTGGTTTTAATTTAAAGCCTTGGGATATGGAAGTGGATACCAAGAATCGTCCTGCATTAGAACCCTTTACAACAGGTGAAGATTTATTATCAAGAACGGTAAAATGCTTTAGAAAAGTAGATGATTATTTTGCTTGGTGTATAGAAACCATGTATAATATGGAAAGACTTGATTTGGAAAGCAGGAAAGGCAAAGCTCCAGGCGGTTACAATTATCCAATGTCTGAAACCAATGTGCCTTTTATATTCATGAATGCGGCTTCTTCTACACGCGATGTGGAAACCATGTTACACGAAGGTGGTCATGCTGTACATTCATTTTTAAGTAAGGATTTAGAATTAGGAGCATTTAAAAATTGTCCGAGTGAAGTGGCTGAACTAGCAAGTATGACCATGGAATTAATCAGTTACGATGGTCAAGACGAATTTTATACTACCAAAGAAGATTTTAACCGCGCTAAAGAAGAGCATTTAGAAGGAATTATTAAAATATTACCTTGGATTGCTACCATTGATAAATTTCAACATTGGATATACAGCAATCCAACTCATACAGCAGTCGAGCGCAAAGAATATTGGGTGCAGTTAAGCAAAGAGTTTGGTACCGGCATGGTTGATTGGACAGGCTTTGAACATATACAAGCATATACTTGGCAAAAACAATTGCATTTATACGAAGTACCATTCTATTACATTGAATATGGCATGGCACAGTTAGGCGCATTGGCTGTTTGGAAAAACTATATTGCAGATAAACCAACAGCATTGGCGCAATACAAAGCAGCCTTAAGTTTAGGTTACACCAAAACCATTGGCGAAATATATAAAACTGCTGGCATAGAGTTTAATTTTACAGCGCCCTACATCAAACAATTGATGGCGTTTGTGAAGGATGAATTGGAAAAATGCAAATAAGGAAATTCGAAAAATTAAATTCGAAAACGAAATTTCTATAATTAGATACATTCGTAGAGATTTTGCATTGCAACGTCTTTACTATTTTAAATAACAAACCACACGAGACGTTTAATTAAACGTCTATACTGTTTCTGCCCTCGGTTGAAAAATTAAATTCGAAATTAGAAAACGAAATTTCTGTTATTAGATAAATTTATAAAGACGTTGCATTGCAACGTCTTTATTATTTTAAATAACAAACCACACGAGACGTTTAATTAAACGTCTCTACTGTTTCTGCCCTCGGTTGCGTCTCCTGACCAACCGAACGAAATGCAATAAATTACATGCTGACTTAACTTCATTCCAAACCAATCGTCTTTCCTTGGTAACCAAGATAGCTAATGGAAAAATGGTTGCCATACCAAGGAGATGCGCTGCATGAAAGAACAATCATCGCTTCGAGTTAGGCTAAAGCGTAAAAACTAGTCTAATAATTATACCGCTAAAGGTGTTGGAATTTGATATAAAACTGTTGGAATTAGCCCATTAATTTATTTCGATGAACCTAAATTAGCCAATATGTTAGTTTATCCAAATTTACTTTTAGGGTTAGATTTAAAGTTTAGGTAATTACTTTTTTGATAAGTACTATCATAACTAATAATTCAAAATAAGAATTATTTTTGCCAAGTTATTAAACAGAAAACAATTCACAATTCAAAACTCAACATTCAAAATTTATTAAATGAACGGATTTTTTAAAGTACCTACTCCTGTAAACGAACCTGTGTTAAACTATGCTCCGGGTAGCAAAGAACGCAAAGATTTAAAAGATGCTTTAGCTGAAGCACGATCAAAGGTTATTGATGTGCCAATGTATATTGGTGGGCAAGAGGTGCGCAGCGAAAAAACAATGGATATGCGTCCACCACACGACCACCAACATTTGTTAGGTAAATTTCATGTAAGCGATGCAAGCCATGTTACTGATGCTATAAATGCAGCTTTAGCAGCTAAACCAAAGTGGGAAGCATTAACTTGGGAACAACGTGCAGCTATATTTTTAAAAGCAGCCGATTTGATAGCTGGTCCTTACCGTGCTAAATTAAATGCTGCTACCATGTTGGCTCAAAGTAAAAATGCTTATCAAGCTGAAATAGATGCTGCTTGTGAGTTTATTGATTTTTTGCGTTTCAACGTAAATTTTATGAGCCAAATTTATAGCGAGCAACCACAATCGGGAAAAGGCATGTGGAATAGAATTGAATACCGTCCGTTAGAAGGTTTTATTTATGCATTAACTCCATTTAATTTCACTGCAATAGCTGGTAATTTACCAACTAGTGCGGCCATGATGGGTAATGTAATTGTTTGGAAACCGGCAAATACGCAAGTGTATTCGGCCAATGTTTTAATGGAAGTTTTTAAATTAGCTGGTGTTCCTGATGGTGTAATCAATTTAATTTATCCAAGTGGGCCAGTTGCTGCGGAAGTAGTATTTAATCATCCTGATTTTGCTGGCATTCATTTTACAGGAAGCACAAGTGTTTTTCAAAGCATTTGGAATACAATTGGAAACAATATTGATAAATACAAAACTTACCCAAGAATAGTAGGGGAGACAGGTGGAAAAGATTTTATTGTGGCTCATAAATCGGCTAATGTTAATGCGGTAGTTACTGCATTGGTTCGTGGTGCTTTTGAGTATCAAGGTCAAAAGTGTTCAGCAGCTAGTAGGGCATATATTCCAAGTAATATGTGGGCTGAAGTAAAAGAGAAAATGGTGAAAGATATTGCCAGCTTTAATGTTGGCCCGGTTGAAGATTTTAGAAACTTTGTAAATGCGGTTATCGATGAAAAGTCGTTTGACAAATTAGCAAAATATATTGATGAGGCTAAAGCAGATTCAAGTTGCGAAATCATTGCAGGAGGCACTTATAATAAAAGTAAAGGATGGTTTATCGACCCAACAGTTATAGTAACTACCAATCCCAAATATATCACCATGTGTGAAGAGTTATTTGGACCTGTTTTAACTATTTATGTGTATGATGCTGAACAATTTGAAGAAACTTTGGAAATAGTTGATAGTACAAGTATTTATGCATTAACAGGTGCGGTTTTGGCTCAAGATAGATATGCCATAGAATTAGCAACGGTAAAATTAAGAAATGCAGCAGGTAATTTTTATATAAACGATAAACCTACAGGAGCAGTAGTTGGTCAGCAGCCATTTGGTGGTGCGCGTGCAAGTGGTACCAACGATAAAGCAGGTGCTATGATTAATTTAATGCGGTGGGTTAGTCAACGTACCATTAAAGAAACATTTGTATCGCCAGAAAGATATGAATACGATTTTATGAAAGAAGCTTAATAGTTGTTAGTTGTCAGTTGATAGACAAACATTGTAAAGACGTTGCATGCAACGTCTTTACAGTTTACAGGAAACGTTAATTTATTTTCACGCTACGCCTCAATAATAACAATAAAAAGCCCAATTGAATTTCAATTGGGCTTTTTTGTTATTATTTTAACTAAATTAAATGTCGAAAGGAATACTTTTAAGGATTTTATTTAAATAGTTTATAGGTAAAACTACAAAAAATACAGAACCAACACCTTGTTTGCTATCAACCCAAATTTTTCCTTTATGTAATTCAACTACTTTTTTGCAAATTGATAAACCCAAACCTATTGATTTTTCGCCTGAAGTTCCTCGCCTTGAACTAGAGGTAAATGCTTCGAAAATGTTTGAAGTTTGGCTTGCTTCTATGCCTATTCCGTGATCTAATATTTTTATCATTACTTCATTTTCATCATGTAACAATGTTTCAATTTCTATTTCACTATCTACATTACTGAATTTTATTGCATTTGATATTAAATTTAAAAATAATCGAATAATTAAATTCTTATCACCAATTATTTCTAAGCTTGGAAAAAAAATAGTATTTATTTTAATTCTCTTTTTTGTTAATGATTCCTGAAGCATTTGAATATTTAATTCAATTATTTCCGACAAAATTATTTTATCTTGATTCAATATCTCAGTTTTCCTGTCTACATTAATTGCATCTGCTAAATCGTTAATAATAGACAATGAAAAATCGGCACTTTGGTTTATTAATTGGATCAAAGTTTTACTTTCATCGTTCAATTTTTCATCCTGTGTTATAAATCCCGTAATTGTTTTTATATTTCCAATAGGTCCTCTTAAATCGTGAGCAACTGTTGCTAAAATATAATCTTTTTGTTTATTAAAAATTGAAAGTTCTTTGTTATTTGCTTCTACTTCTTTTTGTAAATATTCTAATTTTTTGATATTCAATTTTGCTTTGTATAATATGAATAAAAGCACTATTGCTGTTAAAAAAAATAATATTCCAAATGCTATTGATAATTTAAACTCCATTTCATTAATTATTAATTCGTTTTGTACATTTTTATAAACTTCTAATTTTTAGGCAATATTAAAATTCACTGGCTTCCATAAACGCCAATAATTCGTTATTTGCACTCGACCTTATTCCTTCTTTTTCACCTTCCCACCATTTATTTCCTTGGTGTATAAATACTATATTATCTCCCATTACAAATAAACTTTTCATGTCGTGGGTATTTATGATAGTTGTAATTTGGTACTCAATTGTTATATCTTTTATTAATTCATCAATTAGTCTGCTTGTTAGCGGGTCTAATCCTGAGTTAGGCTCATCGCAAAATAAATATTTGGGATTTAAGGCAATTGCCCGCGCTATGCCAACACGTTTTTTTTGTCCACCCGAAATATTGGAAGGAGCTAATTTATTTAAGTTTATCAAATTTACTCGGCTTAAACAAAAATTCACTCTTTCAGAAATTTCTTCTTCAGAAAATGAAGTAAACATTCTTAAGGGAAATGCCACATTTTCTTCTACACTCAATGAATCGAACAATGCAGTATTTTGAAATAGCATACCTATGTCTTTTCTGACATTAATTTTTTCATTGTAATTTAGTTTTAAAAAATCCCTATCATCAAAAGTTATACTGCCGGTTTCAGGAGTTATTAACCCAACCATACATTTCATTAAAACAGATTTTCCTCCACCGCTTGCACCTATTATAAAGTTGCACTTGCCTTTATAAAACTTTGCCGAAAAGTCTTTTAGCACATGTTTGTTACCAAAAGTTTTATTTACATTTTCTACTATTATCATTAAAAAAGCATTAGTTGTGAAAGAATAAAATCGAAGAAAATAATACCTATGCAACTGTAAACAACAGCGTTGGTGCTGCTTTCACCAACCTCTAATGCACCTCCAACTGTTCTAAAACCTTGAAAAGCAGAAATAGAAGTAATTATAAAAGAAAAAGTGTAAGCTTTTGTCATAGCAAAAACTACGTTATAGCCAACAAATCCAGTTCTCAATCCTTTAACAAAACCTTCAACACTTATTATTCCCGATAACCAGCCTGATACAGCACCACCAACTAAACTTAAGATCATGGCATATAAAACCAACATTGGAATAGTAATTACACCACCAATTATTTTGGCAAACGAAGTATGAGAAGCTGCATTTATACCCATTATTTCTAAAGCATCTATTTGCTCGGTAACTTTCATTGTGCCAATTTCAGAAGCTATACTACTACCTACCTTACCTCCTAAAACAAGTGCTGTTATTGTTGGTGCAAATTCTAATATGTTACTATCTCTTACAATCCTACCTATTAAATAGTCGGGTAATAAACTTCCTTCAAATTGATAGCCGATTTGAATGGTTGAAACTGCTCCAATAAATGTACTTATTAAAGCTATAATTCCATAAGAACTATTTCCAATATTGTAACTTTCTGTTATTATTTGTTGCCTAAAAATTTTTAATTTTTCAGGTTTGGTAAATACTGCTTTTAGAAACAAAATATATTCACCAAAATTTTGTAAAAATTTCATTTTTTTCTTTTCTGTTTGTAAATATAGTTTAATTATGAATTTTTATCACGCAAGTCGAAAATCTATTATGAATTTTATTTTTTAATTCCCTGTTTAATGCCAACTGTTATTCACCGTTTGTTGGTTCAAAATTATAAAACTAACAACTGTTAACTATTTAAACTCATGACCCATTTTATCTCTTTTTGTATCAAAATATCTCTTATTATGAGAATTTGATTCTACAACAATAGAAACATTTTCTACAATTTCGAGGCCATATCCAATTAAACCTGCTCTTTTAGTAGGATTATTAGTCATTAACCTCATTTTTGTAATCCCCATTTCTCTTATTATTTGTGCACCAACTCCATAATCTCTTTCATCCATTTTAAAACCTAATTTTATATTGGCTTCCACAGTATCAAGTCCTTGTTCTTGAAGTTTATAAGCCTTTAGTTTATTTATTAATCCTATTCCTCGTCCTTCTTGATTAATATATAAAATTACTCCTTTTCCTTCTTTTTCAATCATTTCCATTGCTTTCGATAATTGTTCACCACAATCGCAACGTAAACTATGGAAAATATCGCCTGTTACACAACTCGAATGAACCCTAACCAACACTGGTTCATTTGCTTCCCAAGTCCCTTTTTGTAATACCAAATGTTCCTGACCAGTGTCTATTTGTTTAAAAGCTGTTAACACAAAATCTCCATAATTCGTAGGCATATCAACTGATATAATTCTAGATATTAAGCTTTCGTTTTTTAATCTATATGAAATTAAGTCCTTAATGGTTACCAATTTCATATCAAACTTTTTGGCAATTTGGGTCAACTCGGGCAAGCGAGCCATGGTTCCATCTTCACTCAATATTTCAACAATACATCCTGCAGGCTCAAAACCTGCTAAACGCGCAAAATCAATAGCAGCTTCTGTGTGTCCAGCTCTACGCAAAACACCTTCTGGTTGTGCTTTTAAAGGAAATATATGTCCTGGTTTACCTAATTCTTCAGGCTTTGTTTTTGGATCAATTAATGATTGAACAGTTTTTGCTCTGTCCTGAGCTGATATTCCTGTAGTGCATCCTTTGCCTAATAAATCGACTGAAACAGTAAAAGGCGTTTCGTGTAAAGTAGTGTTGTCGTTTACCATTAACTCTAATTTTAATTCAGCGCATCTAATATCAGTTAATGGTGCACATATTAAACCTCTGCCTTCTCGAGCCATAAAATTAATTACTTCAGGCGTAACATTTCGGGCAGCTGTTAAAAAATCTCCCTCATTCTCACGGTCTTCATCATCAACTACTATTATAATTTTACCGTTTTTTATATCTTCTATTGCTTCTTCTATGGTATTAAACATCAATTAATTTATGAATTATGAATTATGAATTTTGAGTTATGAATTTTGAATGTTGGATTTTGAATTTTGAATGTTGATATTTAATCTTTCAATCTTTAAATTTTCAATATTAAAACCTTTCAACCTTGTAATTTTAAATAGAATCCCTTAGTTTGATTAAAAAAGTTTTCAATTCTGATAGTTTTTCAATTGCTTCCAGGTTATTATGTATATTAGGTTTACTATTTAATTTTTCTTTCGCTCCTTCTATGGTATGCCCTTCTGTTTTTATTAACCTATATAAAACAGAAAAGGTTTCAATGTTTTTTTTACTGTATTTTCTAGTTCCTTTTATTGTTTTTTCGGGTTTAAATTGTTTAAACTCTTTTTCCCAAAATCGAATTAATGAAACAGTTACATTGAATTTTTTTGCAAGCTCACCAATGCTTAAATATAATTTATCTAATTCTTCAACAGGCATTATACAAAACGAGGATCGGTTTCCATTACATGGCCACAGTTTTTGCAAGTTCTATATTCTTCATTAGCATAATACTCTCTAAATCGCGGTTGGAAATCGTTTTCTATGTCGCTTAATTCAAACCTGTATTCATGTAATTTATTATTACATTTATCGCAAAACCACATTAAGCCATCTATTAAACCTTTTCCTTTTCTAACACGTTCAATTACTAACCCAATTGAGCCTTCTGAACGAATGGGAGAGTGAGGTGTATTTGGCGGACATAAAAACATATCGCCAGGGCCTAAATTTATATCAACTGCTTTCCCCTCTTCCTGAATTCTTACAGTAATATTTCCTTCTAATTGGTAAAACCATTCCTCCGATTCATTGTAATGATAATCTTTACGGGCATTTGGTCCGCCTACAATCATTATAATAAAATCAGTTCCTTCTGGATACAAGTTTTTATTAGCAACAGGTGGCTTTAACAAATGCCTATTCTCGTCTATCCATTTTTGTAAATTAAAAGGTTTTCTTACCATCATATTTAAAAATTTAAAAGTTTATTATTATGAATTTAAAAGTTCCTATTGTGCAATTTAAATTGTAAAATTTAAATTAAGCATTTAGTTTTTTATGATCAGCTAAAAATTGGGCCAATCCACTATCGGTTAATGGATGTTTTAGTAAAGCTAAAATACTAGCTAAAGGGCTAGTAATAATATCTGCACCAGCCTCGGCCGACTTAATAATGTGAATAGGATTGCGAATAGAAGCAGCTAAAATTTCTGTTTCGTATCCTTGAACAGAAAATATATGCGAAATTTGAGCGATTAACTCCATGCCATCAAATCCGATATCATCCAATCTGCCAACAAAAGGCGAAATGTAACTTGCACCTGCTTTGGCTGCTAAAATAGCTTGGCCAGCACTAAACACTAATGTACAATTGGTTCTAATGCCTTTACTGCTAAAGTACTTAATGGCTTTAATTCCATCTTTAATCATGGGTACTTTTACCACAATATTTTTGTGTAATGCAGCCAATGCTTCACCTTCTTTTACCATTCCATCAAAGTCGGTAGCAATTACTTCAGCACTTACATCGCCATCTACCAACTCACAAATGTCTTTGTAATGTTGCATTACAGCCTCATCGCCTTTGATTCCTTCTTTTGCCATTAAAGATGGATTCGTAGTTACTCCATCTAATATACCAAAATCGTTGGCTTCTTTAATTTGCTCTAGATTGGCAGTGTCAATAAAAAATTTCATATTTGTAATTTTAAAAATGCAAATTAACTATTTTAAAATTAATTACGAGTAGTAAAAAAGCTAATTTATACCCTTTTTACTCACTAAATTTTAGATTGTATTTGAGTTGAATATATTATAAACTTTATTTTCAATGTGGGAAACTAAACAATTTATTAAATAGTCGTTACAAATTTGAGATTAGTTTAATTGAATTGATTTCATTTTTATACCCAATTATTTACTTTTAACATTTTAGTTAGTGGGTTCTCATAGTTATATTTTGTTTTACTCTGAATAAAGTATATGAATAAACAACTAATTCCAATGTGCGATCAGATAGATTTATTAAAAAGATTTGTAATCCTTTTTTTGTTATTAATAAGGCAAATGTTTTAATAGGGGTTATATTTTTTCGCATTACAAAAGATAATATTTTTAGAACATAAGCGAGTCGCATCAACTCTTTAATTTATTAATGCCAAAGTTATTTTCAGTTTTGTTAATCAGTTTTTCTGCTCGTTTTATTATCCAAATTATTCACTTTTCACTAATTATTTGTATTTTTTATAGCCTCTATCTACTCTCTTGATGTAAATGATTTAAAACCTCCAAAACTTCTTGCATTTTATTTTAACTATGATTCACTGTTCGTGACTTGTCGTTATTAAACAGGCAAAAACACCTAATTTTTTTTGTTCACAATACTTAAACTATCGATTTAGATTTACTTGTATAGCTTTCTAGTAAAAATCTATCAAATAAACTGTTTTAAAACTCACAAAATAAAGTTTTATTAATCCGATAAATTATATTTTCTGATCATTATTCATTTAGAAGGAACTATTTTATGGTTAGAAAATTTAAGGAAGCTTAATAAAGATTTTGAGTATTTATTTGCTTGGAACCAAGCTATGAATTATATTGCGTCCACGAAGCTATATGAACAATAGTTATAAAGCTACTTTTAACATAAACAAAAAAATATATGTACGGATTAGTAAATCAAGGAATTCAAGGCTTAATAATTGAAAATTATGGTGACGCCATTTGGGAAAAAATAAAGGTAAAGGCAGGTTATGAAGATGTGACTTTTTTGGCCTCTCAATTGTATGATGACAGTGTTACTTTTTCATTGGCCACAACTGCCTCTGAAGTTCTGGAAATAAGTTTAGAAAATGTACTTAAAGCTTTTGGTAAATATTGGGTTTTAAATATTGGAAAAGAAAAGTATGGAATACTCATGAAATCAGGCGGGGATAATATTATACAGTTTTTAAAAAATTTGCCAAATTTCCATAGTAGAGTGATGTTGATTTATCCTAATGCGAAACCACCTGAATTTAAGGTTGACGTAATTAGTGAAAATACAATTCATTTACACTACTACTCATCCAGAATTGGTTTAACAGATTTTATGTTTGGTTTGATTGATGGACTTTCTGAATTTTTTGACGCCAAATGCTCTGTAAATCATTTAAAGCACAGTGACACAGACATAACTTATGACTTGTTTGAGATTATAGTCCATTAAATATATGGATCAAATGATTTTTAACTCTCAAATACTTGAAGAGCTTTTTCCATTTTTTATAGTTATTGAGCAAGATTTATCAATTACGCTTGCAGGTAAAAGTCTTCGTAAAATTATTGCTGAAGCAATTTCTTTTGAAGATACATTTGCTTTTATTAGGCCTAAATTGGGTATTGAATATAAGTTTGACTCTATTTTGAAGTTTAAAGACCAAGTTTTTATTTTACAAATTAGGAATCTAACACATCCAATAAATTTAAAAGGTCAATTTGTTTTTGATAGCCATAATAATAGACTTTTGTTCTGCGGATCTCCTTGGATAACAAGTGATGATGATTTTGTAAAAACCAATTTGTTTATATCTGATTTTGCATTACACGATTCAGTTTTAGATTTACTTCAGGTTACAAGTTCTTTACGAATGGAATTCAATGATAAAATTATCCTTAATTCTGAAATTGAAAAACAAAAAAAGTTTTATGAAAATTTATTTGATAACATTCCGGTAGATATCGGAGTATTTGACAATGAACTTAGATATAAATTCTTAAATAAGAATTCGGTTAAAGATGATAAGATACGAAAGTGGTTAATTAATAAAACACTGAAAGATTATTATGAGTTTAGGGGTTTAGATTTGCAACTTGCAGATGAAAGGCAGTCATTACTTCAAAAAGCAATTACTGAAAAAAATGCAGTCCGATATCAAGATGTATATAACGAGTTTGACGATAATGAAAAAGTAATACTTAGAGAGTTATTTCCTTATGAAGATAATGAAGGTAGGAATTTTTTAATGGCTTATGGTGTTGATATTACTGAGCTTAAAAAAGGCCGTGACGAGCTTATAATAAAAAACAAAGAACTTGAAAAACTTAATGGAGAGCTTGATAGTCTAGCATATTCCATTACACATGACCTGCGATCGCCAGTGCTTGCGCTTATGGGGTTGCTAGATATTATATATGAAAGTGGAGAATTTGGGAGTGAAAATAAAGAGTATTTAACCCTAATGCGCAAATCTATATTAAGGTTAGATGACACTATTCGAGAAATTCTAAACTATTATCGAAATGCTCGAACCGAAATTGATTATACTGAAATTAATTTACTACATTTAGTGAATCAATCTTTTGAAAGTGTTCAATATTATGTTAGTTATGAAATTAATTTAGAAACATCGATACACATTGATAGCCCTTTTTACTCTGATGAAAATCGTATAATTACGCTAATAAATAATTTAATAGCCAATGCCGTAAAATATAGTAGAGAAAATGATGGCAATGCATTTATAAAATTTTCAGCTAAAATTGATTATGAAAATTGTTTGATAACCATAGAAGATAATGGCGAAGGCATTCCTTATGATCATCAAAAAAATGTATTTAAAATATTCCACAGAGCATCAAGCACAACCTCGGGTTCAGGACTAGGACTATTTATTTGTTCGGAAATTATTAATAAACTTAATGGAAAAATATCATTGGAATCGATTCCACTTCAGGGAACTAAATTTACAATAGCTATACCAAATGGAATTAAAACTAAAGAGTTAAGTTAATTTTATATCAACAAGGAATTTTCTCAAAATGAACCAAGTTCACATTTACAATAATTAAACAATTCAGTTGATGTTATTTAATTTTGTATTGTAAATTTTAATTACTTTATCTTCGGTAAGTGGTTTGCTTAAAAATCCTTTAACAGGTAAAAAAGTACTTGCTTTTTCTTTATCTTTATAATCCATGGAAGAGGTTAACATAAATATGTTAGTGCCTAAGCAATTTAGTTCAATAAACTCTTCCAAAAATTCAAAACCATCCATTTCTGGCATTCTTATATCAAGCAGGATTATATCAGAGCAATTCTCTTTTGATTCAGTGAAAAAAACTAAAGCTTGTTTAGCATTAGAAAAAGTAGTTATGTTATTTGCAATACCTGAACTTTTCAGTACCCTATTACTAATAAAGTTGAAAATGTTATCATCGTCAATAAGTACAATATCTAATTTTTTATCCATAAGCAGTAGCCAAAAGTAGTTTTTTTTTAAGAATCAGCAAACAAATTTTATTTCTTATTTTCTAGTTAATTTTATTTCAAGATTTTATATATTAAGACTGCAATTCATGATAATGTCACTACTTTAAATTCATGAGCCATAGCATTTAGAAAGATTAAGATTGTATTTTAAATTACACTCCGAGAAGCAGAAAGAAATAGATAGCCTATCACAAATGGAATATCAGCAAATTTTAAACACTATCCATCATCAATTAAACATTATCCATTATCAATTATCCATTATCAATTATCCATTATCAATTGCTGTTTTAAAACGTTCAAAGAATATTATTACTAATAAAAATTAAATCACTAAAATTTATAACTTATAGCTTTTTACTGTTTTTGTTAAATGAATAATTTATACTAGCATTGATAAAATGAAGTTGAATAAAATTATATCCATTCGTTCCGTTCGCCCCACCTTCAAGGAGTCTATAGCCAACTTTTGCTTGTAGGTTTTTAGTGAAGCAATATCTTCCGGATAAGGAAATGTCAATGGCTCTTCCTTTACTTGCAGCTATACCTTCTCCAAAAAAATCAACACCCATTTTTGGAGTTATATCCCAAATAGCTATTAGATTGATAAGAGGAGCGAAGCCAATACTAAAATTTTCTCTTAAAAGTTCTCTATTATTCAAAGATACTCCAGCATCTCTAATTTTTGCAGACAAACCAATGCCAAATTTAAAATTATCTTTATTGATGATTCTTCGGTTATAGGTAAAGCGATAAGAATTAAACTTGTAAACAACTTATGTTGGCAGGTTAGCTTTAAAGTTTTTTCCATCAAATAGTATATCTTTTTCTATTGTTCCCGTTTCTACAATTTTTAAGGGAGCATAAAGAATTGAAAAATGATTTTTACCGTTTAATATATAACCAATACGCAACCTCAAAAATGGACTTATTGGAGTTTGAAAGTCATTTTTAAGAGAAAATAACGTTCCATTATTACCATTACGAATATCATTAATTTCTGTAAAAAATGCTCCTGATTCAATGTCAAGGAAAGTCTGAGCATTCAAATAAAAATTAGCACATAAATTAATAAAAAGAAACAAATATCTTAACTGAAAAAAAGGCTTAAAAATCGAGTAATTCATGTTAATTCCATAATTTTTTTAAGCGTATTGCTTAATGTTTAATGTCATTTCTCGCACAAGAGTATACCATTTTCGAAATGCGTTTATGCGCTCATTGAGGTTCGACAATTATTTAATCCTATTTTTCAGATATCGCAATGTACTTTTTTAATTCAGTTTGTTTTTCTGCTTGTTTTATTAAAAAATCAGCTACGTCTGCTCTATTTATACCACCAATGTTAATTCCTTTGAACAATTTGTTTTCAACACGGTATATTTCTGTCAATTTCTTATCTAAAAGCCTTCCTGGTCTAACAACCGTCCATTTCAAATCTGAATTAACGATAATTTCTTCCATTTTAGTTTTGTCAGCATAAACGTCTTTTAAAAGATATTTTAAAAACATCTTTACAAGCCAAGGAACATAATTTTTACTTTCTCCAGCTCCAAATCCTGTCACAAAAATGAGTGGAATCTCTATTTTTCTCTCACTATGGATTTCTACAATTAATTTTGCGAAATCTGAAAATAGGGTAGTAGCTTTCATATTTTTGCCGGTTCCCAAAGTTACAATTAGCGCATCTGCGCTTTGGATTGAATTTAATAAGTCGACTTTATTAGTTGCATCACCAAGTATCATATTAAACGATTTTTTCTCTACTATTTCAATTTCAGTTCGAGAAAGGGTCGTTATCAAATGGTTTCTATTTATTCCTCTTTTTACTGTTTCTAATCCTATCCCTGCCGATGCACCTATGATTGTTATATTCATTTTGCTTTTTTTTTTGATTTCTGTTTTAAGTTGGCCTTTATCTTCAGCTTATTAATTTTTAAGCTAACTTAATAAAATCCGGACGAAAATACCTATAAAACTATAAGAAACAAAACATATAAAATTGATAGTTTGGTTTTATTCATGTTTGTTGTTCATTTAAAAAAACAGGAATAATAGTTAATAAATAACTTAACTTTGGAGGGCATGTAAGACACACTTCATTCATTTCTCATCCTCAGACTGCATTGCTAACTAAATGCATAGAGGCAGTTGATCTTACTGTCAACATTCGGTAAACACCGTTCCACAATTCAATTCTTTGTTTCAATGATTCTATAACTGATTCTTCTGCTTCTTTCCAATATTGTTCGTTGTCTTTACATAGATTGGCTGTCATTTGTAAAGCAATATGGCTGTGGTGGTTGCCATCAACTTCAATGTGTCGTTCAATGTAGTATTTAAAAATCGAAATATCGTTAGGTAAGTTCTTGTGCATTTTGTTTATTATAGATATAAACATATTTGGTATTAGGTCTTCACGTCCAAAAGTAAAAATAGCTGATTGCAGATAGTCTTTCCCGCTTTCAATAATTTTGAATGTAAAGTCAACAAAGTCTTTTGCTTCCTTTGGAGTTTCTGAATGCAAATAAGCGGTGTTAAAGTCGCCAGTATTTTTTAATACCTCTGTAAACGCTTCAATTTTTGAAGTATCTGCCCCGCACTGTTTCATTGCGTCTAAATACAATTCAAAATGACTTTTCCTTATACCATTTAGATCTTCATCCGATTCTTCACCTACTATAATTTCGTTAATCAAATATCTTGTTTCTGCGCTTCCTTTGGGATACCAAGGAACAGTTGTGCAAGTTAAGTTGCTTTGTAAAGTTTTTAACAAAGACATAAAGTCCCAAACAGCGTATACATGAAATTGCATAAATACTTTCAAGTCATCTATGTCTTTAATTGCTGAATAAACTTTATGATTAATAATCTCTTGTCTTAAGGGTTCAATTGTCCTTTTAATTTTTTCAATTTGATTTAACACTATTGCTTTTTATAATTTATATATTAACACATTGGATTAATTATTGTTTGAATTTCTTCGATTTTATTGTGGTCTGCAACAATTAAAGCTATCGGTTTGCAGCTTCAACTTGGTGATTTCGGAGCCGAAAATAATCAGCTATTATATGTTTCCGCAAGGCAGTATGTATTCCCGAAAGTTTTCGGAATAATTTAACCACTGAACTGCCAATTTCTTTTAGTGGCGATAACAATACCAATTAAAAGTGTAAACGAATTTATCAATCAATAAAATCCTGTCTAACAGATACGAAACCTTACCTATTGCCAATGTACTGATATTGGTTCGGTATTATTTCTCGTTATTGAAGTTCCAATATTGCCCTATCTAAAATCTCGTCTTTGCTTAAGTTGTTCCAATTAAATGAAACATTAATATCTGGTGGTACACCATTTTCGTAATCTGGTTTTTTATCAAGAGACAATGCTTGAGTGATTGAAAAGCGATATATCCATCCATTGGGAAGTTGACCTCCGTTAGGCAATCCAAGACCTCCTCCTGTTGTATCTCCTATTAATACTATATTGTCGAGAGCCTTAGTTGCTAAAGATATGAATGAACCTGCACTATAAGTCCCTCTATCTGTAAGAAATACAACTTTTTTATTATACCTTTCGCCATTGTATGGTTCTACATACACAGGTTCAGCTTCTGAAAAGTCATTGTGACCTGGGCCTGTTTTTATTCTTGAATAATTTACTAAAGTTTTGGTTTCAACAAAACGACTTAGGATACTGAATAAATCACTAACAGCTCCTCCACCGTTTTCTCTTAAATCAATAATCAATCCTTTTGTATCTTTATATTTTGTAAGTACAAAGTCAAGATTCTTATTGTCAACTTTACCTGTAAATGCTGGGAAACGAATATATCCAATATTACCATTATCAACAAAATTATGAGAAAATGGTCCTGAAACATTGTAGTTTTTTGTAATGTAATTATCTATCACTATTCGCCAGTCAAAATTGTCTTGTGCAGTGAGGTCTACTTTGTATGCTGAAATATTGAAATAAGATTTTAGGTTGGTATGGTCATCACGTAACTCATTAAGCATAGAACCCATAACTTTAAATAAAGAATCTTCTGACATTCCTTTAAAGAGTTTAGAAGAATACTTTACTTTTACTGCATTCCAATCAATATTTTTAACTTCAAAAAATGAATATTTCTCATCACACTCTTTCCAGAGATATTCAAAATTTACAAAAGGGTCAGTTGAAGACAGGTCTTTTTCGAAAAATAATTTTTCACAAGAAGAAAGGACTATAGACAAAACAATGAGGGTGAAATATTGTATTATTTTTTTATTTAACATAATTTATAAATTTATTGATTATTGGTATTGAAAAGGAAAGTAAATCTAAATGTGTGGTGAGCCATTTCGAATACATCTAATTCTCCTCCGGTTTTGTAAGCATCCCAAATATAGGAAAACTGTATAGCATTTTTATTTTTTAGAAAACGTGTATAATCGAGGCGACTCCCCATTCTTATACCAGAAAATAATTTATACTCGTAGCGATCAAAAATTTTTGGAGAGTTCAATACTCCACTTTGATTTCCATAAATGTATCCATTTCTTAAAGCACTATTTATTATACCCATATTTAATCGAAAGGCTAATTCTCTTTTTTTTTCATTTAGTTTATATTTAATAAACCAAATTTTCTTTTCTTTCGTTTGTTTGCGACTTATATCTTTAGTAACTTTAATAGAACCCAATAAGTTATTAAAAATTTCGATGCCTAAAGCATTGTTTTGTAACTCTTCATTAACCCTTAAATTTCCATTACTATTTACTTGAAAACCAATTTTGGTATTAAAGCTGTTCGAGGATAATTTTTTAAAATTATATAGTCTTGAGTAAAAAAGTTCAACTTTTTTTACTTGACTATTTGTAATGTTATCATTAAAAGTTGCCTGGTAATTGCCAAAGTCGTATGAAAATCCGAACTCAGTCTCTCTGTAATAATCTTTACGGAGCTTTGAAAATGATACTTGAAGAACATTGCCATTATAGAAAAGCGGTGAGGTTGCAAAATCTCTGAAATAAGATGAATTAACACCCATTCCTATATTGATGTATGCAGGTCTTAATTTTCGCTTTTTCTTATTTGAAATAAGTAATTCATCAGGCTTTCTTTTTTCGCTATTGTTCTGTGCTAGGGTACTTGGTATTATTCCAATTAAAAGGAAAGCTGCTAGATAAATAGTAAAAATTCTTTTTTTTGACATAAAATTTTGTTTAATTTTTTAAAAATACTTTTGGTGTTATTAGTTTATTAATGGCCTTTCCGCTACCCGAAAGATGTGATTATAATATACAAATGTAAATAGTGGAATCGAATTTATCAACTACTAAAATTCCGTCAAACAGAGAGGAATTGCTCGCCAATTCGATCGAGGATGATAAAATATTATATAGTGACATGGAGTGTTAATCATTCTTGTATACCACCTGAAATCCTCAGCCGTTTAATTAAGGCATGTTTAGGTCTATAAAAGGACAATACAATCAGCAAGGGTTCCTTCGTGGTAATTCAATTTTTCCAAACCTATTTTCAATTTTCACAATAAACAATTATTAAAGTATGGTAAACGCTATTCATCATTTTATCTTTTACTAAATGATTTAATGAATCAACATCTATAATTTATATTGTTTTATTCATTGTTTTTATTTAATTGAATTTCTTGTGCTTCTTCAATGATTTTTTTTACAATTTTATCCATTTCATTAGACGAGACACTAAGTTGGCTTAACCAAAACATCAAATCTTCTAAATTTTCTTTTTGAGTTTCTATCAAATTAATTATCCCCAAAATTCTTGCTAGGGGTGCTCTAACAAGATGTGATTGTGTCCAGGCAATGTTTCTGAGTTTTTTATTTTGCTCTTCAATTTGTATGACATATTGTTTTCTACTAAATGCAAATTCTATACTTTTATGCAGAATACTTGGTGTTATTTCATCTTTGACCAAAAAATCTTCAACACCTTGTTTAAGACTTTCCTTGGCTAAACTAATATCAGCATAGCCTGTTAAAATAATTATAGGAACTAGAATTTTTTCAGAAACTATTTTTTGAATTAGCTCCCAACCTGATAAATCTGGCAAATGCAAATCCAAGAGGATCAAGTCAAAGGTGATTCCATGCTCAATATGTTTAATTTTCTCAAAATCACTGTAGGAATCACATCTTTTGATTTGAACCGTTTTAAAAGCATCTATCAGGAAATCTTCAATTAATACGAAATCTCCATCATTATCTTCGAAAACGAGAACTGATAAAGCGCTGTTAGTTTTCTGATCTTTCATTTGGCTAGTGTTGTTAGCTGAAGCCAAAACTCCTCAATTTTAAGTACTGTCTGCATAAACTCCTCCATTTCCAAAGGCTTTTGAATATAGCTGTTACAATAATTGTTGTATGCTTTCTCTATATCCTTTTGATTGGAAGATGTGGTGAGCATGATTACTGGAATTTTTTTAAAATTTTCATCCTTTTTTATTTGTTCAAGTACCTCATGTCCGCTAAATATAGGTATGTTGATATCTAATAAAATCAAATCGGGCTTATGGGCATCCGAAAATTCACCTGTTTTTTTAAGAAAGTCCAAGGCTTCTTGTCCATTCCTTGCCACACTAACACGTGTTTGAAATTTACTTTCTTCAAAAGCTTCAAGTGTAAGCAGAATATCTCCTTCGTTGTCTTCTACTAGCAGGATGTGCGCAGGTTCTAAAATATATGTCATGATGTATAATTTGTTGTTTTTGAAATTGTAAAGTGGAATGTAGAACCCTCCCCAACTATTGAATCAAGCCAAATCTTTCCACCAAGAAACTCGACTGCTCGTTTTGCAGTCGATAAACCAATACCTGTTCCTTCATACTCCTTTCTATTATGTAGTCGCTGGAAAATGATGAACACTTTTTCATAAAATCGTTCCTCAATACCTATTCCATTGTCCTTTATTGCAAATTGCCAATACGCCCCTTTATCTTCTACTTTAATATCAACTACGGGCGGTACATTTACTCTGGAATATTTTAATGCATTGTCCAGCAAGCAATGAAATAGTTGTGTTACTGGGGCTTTGTAGCTAACTATTATAGGCAATTGGTGATAATGAACGATTGCTTTCTTTTCTGCTACTAATTTTCTTCTAAGTAATAAAAATTCTGAAACGATTTCATTTAAGTTTACCAATTCTTCTTGCTCATTAGGTCTATTGATTCTTGAGTAGAACAATAGATCTAATATAATCTGCTTCATTCGTTTGGCTCCATCCTTGGCAAAGTGGATATATTGTTTTGCTTTATCATCCAACTTATCTGCATATTTGCGCTCTAGCTGATCCATAAAGCTTGAAATCATTCGTAGGGGTTCTTGTAAATCATGAGAAGTGATAAAAGCAAATTGCTCCAATTCTTCGTTTGATCTTTGTAGTTCTTTCTTTTGGGACTCAAGTTTTCGATTAAAAGTTAATAATTGTTCTTCATGCTTTTTCCTGTCAGAAATGTCTGTCATAGCTCCAACCATTCTGTTAGCTTTGCCATTAACATCCCTAATAGCAATTCCTCTGTTAATTACAAAAGCATAAGTGCCGTCTTCTCGTTTATATCTATACTCAACTGTCAAAATAGATCCATCGTTTTGGATAACGTCTTCTAAGCTTTTGGTTACCCATTCAAAATCTTCCGGATGAATATGATCGGTCCAAAATTTTAGTGGTTGCGTAACTTTATTTATATCATATCCAAACAAAGTTTTAAAACCTTCGCTACAATAAAGCGTATTATTCTCAATATCCCAATCCCAAATAGCATCGTTGGTAGCTTCTGTTACTTTTTCAAAGCGTTCGTTGGCTTTAATCAAACGCTCATCGGCTTCTTTTCTGAGCGTTACATCCGTAAAGTAAATGGATAGCCCAGTTTCTAATGGGTAAACATTCATTTCAAACCATTTACCTTGAGTTAAATATTTCTCTTCAAAACGAACTATTTCTCCTGTTTCCATGGCATGGTGATACTGACGATAAAAACTTGAATCGATAGCATCAGCAAAAACATTCCAAAGGTTCTTTCCTACAATTTCTTCTTTAGCTAACCCCATTAGCTTTACGGCTTGATTATTCCAATAAGTTACTGTCCAATTTTTATCAATTGTAAAAAAGGCATCTCCTATACTTTCGAGAATATTGTTTTTTTCCTTGTAGGAAATTAATAGTTTTTCTTCCGCTTTTTTTCTTTTTGAAATATCCCTTGAAATGGCAATAACAAAGTTTTTATGGTTGACTGTAATTAAACTTACAGTAACTTCCACATGAATAACAGCTCCGGTATCTTGGTTGATGTTTTCACTTTCCAAAATTCGCTGGCCATTTTCAAGCAAATCTACCACATGTTCCGCCCAAGCTTCTGGTTTTGCTTGAAATAATTTTTCGAAATCACTAACCTTGTATTCATTCACTTTGGATTGTACTATTCCCAAACGTTTTGAAGCCACATCATTTACATAGTACATTCTTCCAGACTCCTCACAAATCTGAATGGCATCAAATGATTTATCAAACAATTGCTGAAGTAGTTTGAGGCGTTGCTCTTCTTTTGCTTGAGTTAATTCTCTGCCCAATTGCTGAACTACTTTATTCAGTTCCAGAAACATTTCATTAGAAAAATCTGCCTTTCTTATCAAACAAAGCCAACCAAATTGATGGAGCGGAAATCCATAAAAATTTACTTGATTAATTTCTTGATAAATTGGTTTATGGTTGTCTGTTAAGAATTTATCGGAGAAAGTATGTAAGTTATTTAACCAAATTTCATTGTTCTTAAGAGCGTGAGGCAAAACATAAGTCCAATTTCCTTCTTGAAAAACAGCTACGGCTATACAATTCAATTTCCGTAAATACAACTGAAGTATGGAAGGTAAACTGCTTTCAATAACCTCAGAAATTTTTTGATTCAGGGCTATTTCTAATAAGATTTGAATATCTAATTTGTCTTTTTCCATTGAACAACTACTACCGTTTTATTGTAGATTTCCAGTGCAGCATGTCCAGCATTGGCTATTTCACCAATACTCAAAATCCCGTTTATCCTATCAATTTGGTTTAATATAACCAATTCTTCTTCAAAATTATCTTGCATATACAAAACCCTTGAAATACAATCAATACAAAAGAGCGTATTTTTACTTTGTATTTTTTGAGAGGAAAGTTCCATGGCTTTGCGGGCACCATTTAATAAGGAATTCATATTGCCGTGCATGATTCGTATGTAGGTGTTTTCGGGCACTTCATCAACAATATGAAGCATGCCATTTTCAACTACATAAGGATCTCGAATAATCATTTCATCATCTATTCTTATTAAACCCAATGGATATGATTTTGCTATATCAAAGAAATTATCTGGGCCAATTTTTAGTTTTGAATGCTTCTCGACCCATGCTTGATACACTTCAAATGCGGGTTTCCAATTAAGCGAAACAATAGAATTGCCAACCGCTTCAGTAACTTTGATAGCATCAGAAATAGGTTCCCATCCATGTGCTACGCCTATGGCAATGGGGTTTTTTATCACACCGATTACGGCAGCATGTTCAAACACATTTTGGTTGCAGAATACGCAAGGAAACGATTTAAAACTTAGCGAGCCTGCTCCGCCACCAACATATTGCACAAATGGGCCAATTTGATTGTATAAAGCATTTAAAAACGATTGTTTGTGTGACCAAAGTGCATTTAAAAAACAAAAAACACTTCCAATTTCGGCATTTCTATTTTTGGTGAAATTTTCTATTTGGGTTTCAATAGATGGATGGCTTTCAGAACTTTGAAAATGAACTACTTCGAGCTCTTCAAATAAAGGCACAACAATAAAACCGGTATCTTTTCGAATACCACCGGCAATGATTTCAGGAAAAATGCCGCCCAATAAAGGCTTGTGATTGCTTGCTAATGATGCTTCTAGTTCGCTTATTTCAGGACTGTTTTTATCGCATCCAAAAAACAATATTCCTTGTATAGCTTCATCTTCCTGTATCTTCTCAAATTCAGCTTTTACTTCGTTTATAGTTTGAAAAAACATAATTTTATAATTTATAATACAATATTTCTCGCTTTTTGTTTTTATTGGTGTGCTTTAAGATAATCTGATTTGACTTTTAAACGGCCACTAGAGCTTAACCCATTATTAACTAAAAAGCTAAACTGCAAATATACAATTTATTAGTTATATGATTTACTTTCATAACAACAAAAAAAACCTAAAAAAAAAATCACATTTGAAACTTATGATCAAGCAACTAATACTTTTTCTTTGACTGCTCATGCTGCTCGCCTGCAGTATCTAGAAGGATGATTACAACCTTGCTCCATTGATGGAAATTTACACTTTAACCTCCCCATTTATAGGTAATATGGCAAATATAAAAATACAAGTTAACAAAAATACTATTTTTTTTGGATCATTATGGTGTCAAAGCCATGGGAAAATCAAATATGCAAAGCTGAAGTTGGGTTTTAATTAGTATGTATACTAACGGTTTGCTACTGAAGAAAGTTGGCGATATTGAAGTTCAAACTTTATTTAGAAAACCACATTTCAAATGTAAAATAAATTTAATTAGAACACAATGAAGCAAATTTATTTTAGCCGCTGTTAGCAGCTGGCATTATGCACGAAATATTAAGTGGTCAGAAGAAAATAGTAATCCTATTCCAATATAAGGATTTTGTTTCATATCGAATACTTTTTCTATTCCGTTTAAGTCTTCAAAGAGCTTTGAAATTATATTAGTTGGTTGAAATCCGTCAATCGTATGTTTAATTATATTGTCTGATAAGCAAGTCAATGCTTTATTTTTATTAGACACACCTATACTTTTACCCGTCTCCCAATCCCAAATAATCCAAGTCCAATTATATTTTTCACGCAGGCAGTCAAGCCATAAATAAGATAAATTTTCAATTTTCAATTTCCCTAAATCTTTACCTTTCCAATATTCAACGGAATTTATTATTTCAGTAATTGTTTTCTGAACGTCTTTTGTGTAGCTGTAGTCAGGATTTGTTTTCTGAATAATTAATAGTGCATCTTTGATTTTTTTGTCTATCGTTTTTAATTCTTTTTCATCAGGATTTCGCAAATAAGCAAACTCAACATTAATTTTTTCAAAAGGCACTCCATTAGTTTTTTTCTGCATTATTTGTGGAATACAAGAAATGTTGGTTTCAGATGTCAGAAATTCTTTTTTAGGGTCAAACGAAAAAAGTTCTGTTTCATAATATCCGTCTAAAAATCTTTTCTCAATTTCTTTAATTAAACTGTAATTTTCATCTGATGTGTCAATATTGTTTTCATCACAATAAAAATCTGGTTGTAAAAACCAATATAAACATAAAGCCGTTCCTTTATCACAATTTTTTTGTTTGATTAGCCATTCAAAGGGCTCTTTGCCGTCATCGAAATTGTAGTTTTGAACGAATTGATGCCATTCTTCGGAAGTCAAATTTTTAAATAATTTCTTTCCTTCAATGGCGTTATTTACATTGTTCTTATTTTTCTTTGAAAACGTAATTGTCATTTTAGTTATGATTTTTTTCGTATGCTTGCTACTAATGTTTTGCTGCTTTGCGAAGGTGGCGATTTTCGCCATCCACCTGTGGTTGATGATTAACCTCCGCCATTTGGCTGAATGCGATGGACTGAACCTCCACTTTTGCCAAACACCTTTTATAGCCTGTAGTTCTTATCATTTTTAATATGCTTTTGCTAATGATGTGAAAATTGTCCACCAATCAGCCTTTCCTTCATTCTTTCCAAGTCTTACAATT
The DNA here is from genome assembly GCA_037141455.1 of Bacteroidota bacterium. Classification (GTDB taxonomy): domain Bacteria; phylum Bacteroidota; class Bacteroidia; order UKL13-3; family UKL13-3; genus JAAFJM01. Next base: position 9,437 of record JBAXCN010000024.1, on the reverse strand, counting down.
ATTAGGTCTTTTGTTGGATTTACGTAAACAAATTGTCCTAAAATACCTTCCGCCATAAAGTCTTCGTTTGGGGTCGGTAACCACCATTGATATTGATAAAAGTTCGCACTTCCCTCTGACGTGTCAAGTTTTGTAGATTCTTCAACCCATCTTTGTGATACAATTTGTTTTCCGTTCCAGTTGCCTTTGTTTTTATATAGTCGACCTATTTTGGCAAAGTCTCTTGCTCTTGCGTTTAAACAACAAAATGTTTTCTCAAGTCCATTCTTTTTCCTGTCAATACTCCAAGATGCGTCATACTCCATTCCAAGCGGTGACCATATTTTCTCTTGTAAATATGAAGTAATTGTCTTGTTCTTTAAGGAACGTTCTAAAACCAAACCCAATAGTTGGGTATTACCACTAACATAATCAAACTGTTTACCCGGTTCTGTTTTCAATTTCATTTTTCCAATTTCTTTCCTAAGATTAAGCCCATAGTAAAATGAAGCTGCATCGCCAAAAGGATTTATGTAGCTTTCATTAAATTTAATACCAGATGTCATTTGTAAAAGATGCTTTATAGTTACTTTATCAAAACCGTTTTTTGTCAGTTCAGGAATATAGTTTGTGATAGGCTCGTCAACTGATTTTATTAAACTTTCGTCAATAGCACAACCAATTAAAATTGAAGTAATAGATTTTGCCATTGAGAACGAAGGAACAATACTTTGCTTGTCATAACCTTTGAAATATTTTTCATATTGTAAGGTGTCGTTTTTAATAATCAGAAAAGCCACTGTATTATTATCTTCAAGATATTGGTCAAACGAAGTACCGTTTAATTCTTTTGGAAATTTTCCTGAATGAGTAGTTTGAAAATTGTAAGGTGAAGTGTCGGCTGTTAATGGTCTGGACTGAAATTTTTTATAGTCATTTATGTCAGCAAAGTTGTAAAAAACAAAGCGTCCTAATTGACAAGAAGTCAATAATGTTGCAGCAATAATTATTAAAAGTCCAAATCTAATTATTCTATTTTGTCGTCCCATATTTGTCTTTTTGTTTTTAAGGTTGTGTCATCCTACCGTTGGCTTGAAATGTTTTGCAGATGGAAGGATTTCGAAGCAATAAACTGTCTGCAAGTACTGAATTTGATATGAAGCATAAAACTTTATTCAAGTACTGAACCCGCTTTTTTACCAATCGCCTATTATCTGAAGCCTTTCTTCTCATTGCCTATGTTTGCAGTTGTCAAATTTAGAGATATCAAACTTCATTTTTGCGATTTTTTGACGTCTGTCCTTAATTATTTCGTTTAATTGTTGCCAGTAATTTTTATTGCCGTCCCAAAATTTTGTGTCAACATCTAAAACATTTTTTAATAAGTCACCTTCATACATATCACCTTCAGCAAATAAGTTGTCTGTCAAAGTTTCAATGGCTAATGGGATTAAATAATAAAGTCCAATTTCTTGTCCAATCATTACTCTCAAGTCTTCGGTTGTAAAGTCTTGTAGTTGCTTTTTGCGTAACGAGTTGCAAGTCTTAATTAAATAAGAACCTTCGTCTGAACCTAACGCAGGCCAAGTCTTCTTTTCAAGACTTTCAAGTGATTTTTGTCGCCAATTATTTTCGAGTTTCATTATCTGTCATTTTACCTAATAAGTCACTTATTTCATTTGCTAAGTCTTGACCATCACGTCCAACAAAGTCGTCCCAACAAGAAGTCGGTAAAAACCAAATATTGAGTTGGTATAGTTGTGATTTGTCCCCGTTTTTTAGTTTTGTAATACTGTCAACTAATGCTAAGTGAAACTCTTCTGCTGAGAAAAATTTTCCAGAATAACCACCTGAAAATTGTCCAGCCAAATATTCCGCTTTATCAAGAAGTTCTATTAGTTTTATTTTGTCTGTTTCTGTCTTCATAAGGTTACACATGACTTTTTGGCGCTAAAAAAAGTTGGCGATTTTGAACTACAAACTATCTTTTGAAAACCACAACTCAAATGTAAAAAAAATTCCATTAGAATACAATGAAGCCAATTTGTTTTAGACGCTGTTATAGGCTAACCAACTTCACTCTCAATCGAACGCATCTTGCGAGTGTCAGTTAAATAGGTGTCTCGCCATTTTAAATAGGCTATTTAAAAATAAATCAGCTAGAGGCTTTTCAATATGCTCGCTTGCAAAATGCAAGCGAGCAATGTAATTAAGTTAAGAAAAAATATCCGCATTTATAGTTTCTCGACTTCGCTCGAAATGACTTTCAACTCTGTCAGCTCGAGCGAAGTAGAGAACTTAATAATCACATTTTCAAAACATTTATACTACGCTCAATGTGACAAAATTCAAAGATGTTGTCTTTTTGAGGCAACCTCTTTTTTGTTTTATAGTAGTTTCTGATAATTTTATTGATTAAAAAACAAGTTATACATTGTGTTATAAATTCATTTAATATTATTAATTTGCATTTATACTAAATGATAGAAACACTATTAAATAACTTAATTTATCAATACACCTATACTACATTATTTTTAATGAGTTTTGGTTATTTTATTTTTATATATTTTGTAATTGCTCCCAGTTTTAATGGCATGTGTAAGTTATTAGCAAGGAAAAAACTTTTGCATAAAATTACATTAAAAGAGGTTACAAAAAAGCAACTGTTGTTCGAAATAAAACATTCGTTTAGTTCCATAATTATTTTTGGCATTTCTATCATACCAATTGTGTTTTTAATTAGGCAAGGAACCATTCATTTATTGCCAAATACGGTTTTTAATTTTGTATTGGGTTTGCTTATTTTAAACCTTTGGAACGAGGTACATTTTTTCATCATTCACCGCATTTTGCACATGCCTTTTTTTATGAGCAAGGTGCATTATATCCACCATCAATCTAAAGTGCCAACGGTATATTCCATTTTTAGTTTTCATTGGTTCGAAGCCATTTTACTGAGTACTGTTCCATTAACTATAGCTTTATTTATTCCATTTTCGTTTCTGTCAATTGCTTTTTACCCCATTACAAGTGCCTTAATAAACTATGCCGGGCATTGCAATTACAGGTTTGGAAATGGGAGTGGAAAATCGTGGCTTTTATTTGGAACCAACCACAACGAACATCATTATAAAAATAAAAACAATTATGGTTTTTTACTCAATGTTTTTGATAAATTAATTTCACAAAAAAATAAAAACAAACTATGAAAGAAGTTTATATAACCAGTGCAGGAGTTTTTTTACCCAACCAAGCCGTTTCGAACGATGAAATGGAAGATTATTTGGGGCGATTATATGGAAAAGACAGTTCATTAAAATCGCGCATTTTAAAACAGAATGGAATTACTAAACGGTATTATGCCATCAATAAAAAACAGGAAACAACCCATTGCAATTCGCAATTGGCCATACATGCAATTGAAGCAGCCATAGCCAAAAGCGAACTACGTTCCAAAGAAGTATCGTTGTTATGCACAGGCACTACACAAGGCGATTTGCCCATACCAGGCTTTGGAAGCATGGTGCATGCTGGCCTAGATTTTAATAGGTGTGAGGTAGCAAGTTTTCAAAGCGTTTGTGCCAGTGGAATAATGGCATTAAAAAATGGTTTTTTGCAAGTAAAAAGCAATGAAAAAGAAAATGCAGTTTGTGTGGGTAGTGAGTTGTCGAGCCGTATGTTTAAATCCTCGCGCTTTGAAGCCCAAAATGTAAAAGCATTGCCTTTTGATACTGAATTTTTAAGGTGGATGCTGTCGGATGGGGCAGGGGCTTTTGTGTTAGAAAATAAAAAAAGCAATACGGGAGTTTCGTTAAAAATAGAATGGATTGAAATAAAATCGCATGCCAACGAATTCCCTGTTTGTATGTTCACGGGTAAAACAGATAATACCAACGAGGGGGAACAAACTTGGCTCGATTACCCCAGTTATGAAGAAGCTTCGAAGGCTGGAGCAATTAATTTACAGCAAGATGTAAGGTTGTTAAATAAAGTAATTCAAACAGGGGTTGCCCATTATTTTGAATTGATAGATGAAGGTAAAATAAATAAAGATAAAATTGATTGGCTTTGCTGTCATTACTCGTCTGAGGTTTTTAAAAAACCAATACAAGAATTAATGGAAAAAGGGGGTGGAGCGGTAGCCGAAGAAAAATGGTTTAGTAATTTAATAACCAAAGGCAATACGGGTTCAGCATCAATATTCATTATACTAGAAGAATTGATGTACTCTGGTAAGCTTAAACAAGGTGATACCATATTGTGCATGGTACCAGAAAGTGGGCGATTCATTACCTCGTTTATGCAACTAAAAGTTGAATTACCCGAACAGAAAAACGATATTAGTTTTCCTTACAGAAAAGTAGAAACTCCAGCGTTAAATGTAAATAAAAACGAAACTTCTGAGTGGCTTATAAGGCAGTTGGCTCAAGTATGGATTGATTTTGAAACAGAATTATTAAAAGTACCCATTATTACCAAAATACATGCAGGTAAATTAAGCTTGAGCGATTATAAATTGCTATTGCACGATTTAAGGCAACAGGTAATTGATGGTTCGCAATGGATATCGAGAGCGGCATCGAATATAGACATTGAGCTGTTTGAACTTAGGTCAGCATTTATAAAACATACCGCAGCCGAGCACAAAGATTACCAAATGTTGGAAAAGAATTTTGTAAATTTAGGTGAGCCACTTTCTGCCATACTAACCAACGAAAAAAATATTGGTAGCATGTCGCTTTCGGCATTTATGTTTCAGCAAGCAAGTAAACCAAATCCTATTGATTTGCTAGGTGCTATGTTTGTAATAGAAGGAATTGGTAAAAGATTGGCTAGTTATTGGGGATTAATGATAAAAGAACAACTTAATTTAACCGATGATCAAGTTTCGTTTTTTACTTACCATGGCGTTGCAGACGAAAATCATTTCCATAAATTAGAAGAAGCCTTGAACCACCCAAGCATGAATATGGAAATAGCAAAGCGAATTGCTAAAACAGCAAAAACAACGGCAAAACTTTATAAATTGCAATTGGAAGAATTAGGGAATTATTAATACATAATTTGTAATAAAATAATATTTAAATAAATGACTGCTAATAACAATTTTAATATTCACGATGAAAGAGATCCTAACCCTTGGTTAGCCATGTATCTTGATTTAAGTATTCCTATAAACGATACTACTAAACTAAGTTTAATGAGGGATAATGATTCAAAATCGACCAAATATATGTTGCCAATAATTAAGGTCGTGTCTAAAATTTTGATGTTTTTTATTCATATTTTCAAGTTCTTTTTCCCAACGCTAATTAACTCATCAAAAATATTACACCAAATATTGGCATGGGGTTTAAAAAATTTCGTAAGCAAAGATGCCAACTTACTCATATTTCGTCATTTTCATGTGGGGAGTGAAATAATGGAGTTTATTGCCAAAAATATTGAAGGAATTGATATCAGTACATCTCCATTAAAACCTTACAATTTTGAAGATATAAAAGCAGATTTGTTTTTAAAACACGATTTAAATTTATACAATTTTGTAATAAAATTAAACAAACAATTAAAAGAAAAAGATATTTCAATTGTAGGAAAAAAACCATTAGACTTAAGCATGATTACCGAAGATCAGTTCAATCATATTGAGTTTCCAAATAAATTTACCAATACTTTAGATTTAAGATCTGCCATAGAATTATTTACTCCATTTTATCAATTATTTTTAACCTCAAACGATTTTGTTCGTGCATCAAACTCTTTGCAATTAGATGAAACAATTGCAATTTACACCGCACAAATATTAGGCACACCCGGACATTTGGGTTTGGTAAATAACAAACATCCAATGGTTCCAGAAACCACTTATAGCGCAGCTTATAGGCTGGTATTGCATGGCTTAGCCGCAGAAACTTTGCACGAAATATTGGTAAATATGAAGATGAAAAAGTTGAATGATGGAATTGTAACACCCAATAATAAATAACTAATACGGTATTAATTTTTTCTGTTTTTCCATTCTAAAAAACAATTTTTAATTGCCAAAACTATGTCGTATTCGTTTGAATTTAAAACAAAATAATTGGGCAATTCGCAGTATTTCATTAATTCTTTTGCTTCTATTTCGGATAATAAAGTAGTTTTTATAACTAATTCCAAATTGTATTTTTCGCTCACTAAGTTTTGTTCATTGTATATTTCAACCAACCTTATTAGTTTTTCGTACTCTTGTAATTTTTTATTTCCTCCAGCTAAAATACTGCTTAACATACCACCTTGCGATGAATTGTAAATAGAATAAGCAGTTATGTGGTTGTTAAGTAATGGATCGGTTTTTAACCTTTTGGCAGCCGCCCTTGCCATGCTGTCTTGCCTGCGTTTTTGGCCCAAAATGGTTATTTCTTTTAGTTTTATATAGTTTCTTTTTAGTTTAACTATTATGGGCACATCCCCTTGATTTAGATATTGGCTACAATATAAAGTATATGTTTTGTAGCCAATAACCGAAAATTCTAATGTGTCGGTAGCAGCTACATTTAAGCCAAATGCACCATATTTATTGGTAATGTACCTTGTTTTGGAAGTAATATTATGAATATTAGAAAGTGGAATAGGGGTAACGGTATCGAACCCAACCACAAATCCTTTTATAAAAAATTTGTTCTGTTGGGCTTTTGTATAATTGTAATTTACAAAAAATAAAAAGGGAAGTAAAAGGTATTTAAATTTTATCAAGTATTAAATCTTTTTTGAAACTAAACTTATCTTTAACGAACGAAATAGGTATTAGTTACCAAATAAATTTCCTAAGCCCGGAATCATTCCACCCATCATTGCTTTCATTTCGGCTGCCGAAATATTTTCAGCTTGTTCCAATGCATTTTCTATAGCCACTATTAATAAATCTTCCACCTGTTCTTTGTTTTCGGGTTTTAATAAATCAGCACTTATATTTACCGAAATAATTTTTTTATTGGCATTGGCTATTATTTGAACACCTTGTGCACTTCCTTCTACAGTAATGGCATCTAGTTTAAGCTTCATTTCTTCGGCTTTTTGTTTTGCTTCGTTTAATTTTCCAAACATAATTTTGTTTTTTTTATTTGTTACAAATATATTTTACAAATTAATTTATTAAGCATGTTTTTTTAATTTAATAATTACATATTTACTAGTAGGAGTATTGCTTCTATCAGCAACCGAATTGATAGGCACCAAAACATTGGTTTCAGGAAAATAAGTAGCAGCGCACTGTTCGGGAATGTTGTATTGTATAACCATAAAATTTTTAGCCACTCGTTCTACATTGTCGTAATAGTTGTATAAATCAACTGCATCACCATGGTTAAATCCTAATTTTTTAATATCATTCTCATTCATTAAAACAACCCTTCGCTCATTGTAAATGCCTCTATAGCGATCGTCAAGACCGTAAATAGTTGTATTAAACTGGTCGTGGGTTCTTATGGTCATCATCATTAATTCATCGGGGGCTAAATTGCTAAAAATTAACTTACCTACATTAAAATTTGCTTTTTGGGTTGTGGTATTAAATTTACCATTTCTTGCTCCGTTAGGTAAATAAAACCCGCCTAATTCTCTCACTCTTTTGTTATAATCTTCAAATCCATTTATGGTTTTTTCAATATCGTTTCTAATATTGTCGTAAGTTTTTGTATAACTATTCCAGTTAATTTTAGTTTTGTTTTGCAAAGTAGACATAGCCATTTTACATACAATTACACTTTCGCTTAATAATTTATTGCTAACAGGTTTTAAATTACCTTTACTCATTTGCACCACACCCATAGAGTTTTCGCAACTTATAAATTGTTCATCGCCAAACTCATTGATGTCTTTGTCGCTTCTGCCATAAGTAGGAAGTATTAACGCTTCTTCTCCAGTTATTAAATGACTTCTATTCAATTTTGTGCTTATTTGAACTGTTAATTTACAGTTTTGCAAAGCAGTAGCAGTATATTTTGTATCGGGCGTAGCCGATAAAAAATTTCCACCCATTGCTATAAATACTTTTCCTTTTTCGGCATGCATGTTTTTTATTGCATCTACCACATCAAATCCATGTTCGTAAGGAGCATTTATGTTAAACACTTCATTTAGTTTATCAATAAAATTAGCAGATGGCTTTTCGTAAATTCCCATTGTTCTGTCGCCTTGCACATTGCTATGTCCACGCACCGGGCAAGTTCCAGCTCCCGGCTTGCCTATACTGCCTTTAAGTAATAACAAGTTTACCACTTCTTTTATGGTATCAACGGCATTTTTATGTTGTGTCAATCCCATTGCCCAGCAAGCAATTATTTTATTTTTATGTTTAAATACCTCAGCAGTTTTTCTTATTTCATCTTCACTTATCCCGCATACTTCGCAAAGTTGGGTTAAAGTAAATTCATTGAACGAATCAATTAAATCGTTATAGCCAGTGGTGTTTTCTTTTATGAAATTTAAATCAAAAATGCTCCCAGGTTTATTTTTTTCTTCTTCCCACAGTATTTTTTCAATGGCTTTTATTAAAGCTAAATCGCTATTAATTTTAACTTGTAAATAAATATCGCTTAACTGCGATTTTATACCTAATACTCCATTCACTTTTTGAGGATTGTTAAAACCAATTAACCCTGTTTCTTTTAAAGGATTTACTGAAATAATGGTGCAGCCATTTTGTTTTGCTTTTTGCAATGCACTTAACATTCTCGGGTGGTTGGTGCCAGGGTTTTGCCCTAAAATAATTACTACTTCTGCTTCGTAAAAATCTTCTAATGTTACCGAGCCTTTTCCAATTCCTACACTTTCGTTTAATGCTAATCCACTGCTTTCGTGGCACATATTACTACAATCGGGCAAGTTGTTTGTTCCAAATTCTCTCACAAATAATTGATACAAAAATGCAGCTTCATTACTAGTTCTGCCAGATGTGTAAAAAATTGCATCGTTTGGCGATTGCAATTCATTCAAGTTTTTTGCAATTAATTTAAAAGCATTTTCCCAACTAATGGGTTGGTAATGCTTAGCTCCTTTTGGCAAATACATGGGCTCAGCCACTCGTCCTTTTTTACCAATATTATAATCATCGAGAAGAGAAAGATCAGCTACAGAATTTTTAGCAAAAAAATCGGCCCATAATGTTTTGGTAGTTGCTTCTTCAGCAATGGCTTTAGCTCCATTTTCGCAGTATTCTGCAATAGGGGAGCGTTCATCGTCAGGGTCAGGCCATGCACAACCGGGGCAATCAAAACCATCTTTTTGATTTAATTTAGCCAATGCTTTAAAGCCACGAACAACACCCATTTCGCTAAATACATGTTTAACCGATGAAATTACAGCAGGAATACCCGCGGCAGTTTCTTTGGGTTCGGTTAACTTTATATCTAAAAAAACTTCTGGATTTTCAGGATTTGGATGTTGCATTGGTTGATTTATTGATTTGGAGATTT
>JBAXCN010000023.1:0-38889 GCA_037141455.1 Bacteroidota bacterium | reverse complement strand
CAAATGAAATTAATGCAAAATGAAGATTTTAAAGCAGGAAATTTTACTACTGCATTTATGAATACATTTGATATTAACAAATAAAAAAAGCCCGTTTAAAATAATTTAAACGGGCTTTTTTTTATCTAATCTACTTTGGTTTCTTTGGTATCAATATTTTCTACCTCTTCTGTTTTTTCTTCAACAACCACTTTCTTTTCTACTACATCTAATTTAACTTTTGTAGCACTAGTACCTTTGTGAGTAATTTCAGTTTCAAATGTTACTTTATCGCCTTCTTTTACTTTATCTAAAATACTATTTATATGAACAAATACACTTTCTTGGCTTTTTAAATCTCTAATAAAACCGTATCCTTTTCCTTCGTTAAAATGAGAAATTACTCCTTTTCTAATTAAGTCGGCAGGGTCGGCAGCACTTTGTTTGGCTACGCCAATAAGCATATCCTCTGCATTTACTACCCTTCTTTTCTTAGGATCGGGAGGAGTATTGGTAATATTGCCATTTTCATCAACGTAAGCCATCATATCTTCTAGGCTTTGGCCTTTTACAGCATTTGCTTTACGTTCCTCTTTTTTCTCTTCCTTTTCTTTTCTTTTTTTAAGCTTTAATTTTTCTTTTTCTTTTTTACTAAAAGTTTCTTGTGATTTGGCCATTATGTGATATTAAATTGTTATTGCCCGCATAATTTCAGGGCTTGGGTACTAATACCGATACGATATCTGTATTAGTTCAGTTATTGCTTTGCAATTTTTGAACTAAACAGCCACTCCATCGGCATTTACAATACTAAACTCAAAATTTACTTTGTACTATTTTGAGCTAATCATTGGTATAACACTTTAGCTTTGAAAAATATTTTAGGAAGTCAAAGGTAGTTTTTTATTGTCAATTATTTTAATAAATAATTGACTACTTGCCAAAAGCAGCTTTTCCATTATCTAAAAATTGAACAGCTAGCGCAAGCGTCCGCTTGTGCTATTTATTTACAAGCGTCCACTAGTATTCATTGCAAGCGGACGCTTGCCTGTTTAAAGCACAAGCGTCCGCTTGCGCTAGCAAATACAAACTTTATTCATCAATCAAATAAATTGGTAATAAGCCCTTTCCCCCTGCATAATCAATTGCACTGCTATAAATCCAATCTTCGGGTTTACTAACAAAACCAGCTTTTACAGGATTATTATGTATATAATTTAGTTTTTGTTTTATAACCGAGTAGGAAAATAATTCTATAGGTCTATTATCTTGTTGCCATAACTGCCAATCATTATTATTACTATTTATTTTTCCAGCCCTTTCCATCATCCAAACCAACCAATCTTTTCTACTTTCTTGGGGATTGTTTTTTATGGCTTCTTTTAATTCTCTCGAGGTAAATGATTTGAAATCACGAAGAATTCCTTCCATATTTTGTTCATTAGTACCTATTATTAAATGAACATGATTGGTCATAATACACCAACCAAATATTTCTAAACCCTTATTCTTTATGCAAAATTTTAAACTTTCAAGCAATATTTCTTTGTAAATTTCCCTAGTAAATAAATCAATCCAATTAATGGTAGCAAATGTTACAAAATACAATTTCGATTGATCTAAAATTTTATATTTATTGCTCATAATGTATCTTTAAACTAAAATATTTATTAATTAATATTAAGCAAATAGTTTTTTAAAGGTTAGCCAAAGCTAGAGCAATGTTAGCGCAAGCGTCCGCTTGTGCTGTTTATTTACAAGCGTCCGCTTGTATTTATTGCAAGCGGTTCGAAAGCAAGCGGACGCTTGCCTGTTTAAAGCACAAGCGGACGCTTGCGCTAGCAGGGACTACTTGCCAAAAGCAGCTTTTCCATTATCTAAAAATTGAACAAATGCTGCTTCATCAGTATCATAAAATCTTGGTCCTGATAGTTGTTTTTCGTTTCCATCAATCACTATATATTGTGGTTGGGCAGAAAAATGGTATTTGGTAATTTGTAAATCGCTGTTTTGCTGCGCAATTGTTTTTTTAACTTTACCATCTCTTGCCGAAGTGTACCATTCGTTTTCAGGTAATTCTTTTTTTTCATCCACATACAAAGAAACAATAATAAAATCGTTTTGAAGACGTTTTAATACTTCGGGTTTTGCCCAAACGTATTCTTCCATTTTACGGCAATTAACACAAGCATGGCCTGTAAAATCTACAAATAATGGCTTTCCAGTAGCTTTTGATGCTGCTAAGGCTTCTTTGTAATCGTAGTAGCCTGTTAAACCATGTGGCAAATGAAGAAAATCGGAATGTTTGGTTTTGGGTTTTGAATGGTTGGATGGTTGAATGGTTGAATGGTCGTTATTAGTATTCAGAACAAAATCTTGTGTTTGCATAGGAGGTAATAAACCAGATAAACCTTTAAGCGGTGCTCCAAACAAACCTGGAACCATGTATACTGCAAAACAAAAAGAAACGCAAGCTAATAAAAACCTAGGCACACCTACATAAGGCATATCGCTATCGTGGCTAAATTTAATTTTACCTAACAAATACATACCTAATAAAATGGCCAATACTATCCAAATAGCTAGATAAATTTCTCTATCCAAAATTCTCCAATGGTAAACCACATCGGCATTTGAAAAGAATTTAAAAGCAAAGGCTAATTCTACGAATCCTAAAACCACCTTTACTGAATTAAGCCAACTGCCACTTTTAGGCAAGTTTTGCAACCAACTTGGAAAAATGGCAAACAAAGTAAATGGTAAAGCAAAGGCAAGCGAAAAACCAAACATGGCTACTATGGGTCTTAAAAATTCGCCATTGGTGGCTGCTTGTCCTAACACTGCTCCTGCTATTGGACCAGTACAAGAAAAGGAAACCAATGTTAAAGTGAAGGCCATAAAAAATATTCCACCAAAACTTCCTAAACTCGATTTTTTATCAATTGAATTTACAAAACCACTTGGAAGGGTAATTTCAAATAAACCTAGAAATGAAATACCAAAAACAAAAAATATTGCAAAAAACAATAAGTTAGGTAGCCAGTGCGTACTGATGATGTTACCAGCATTTTCGCCAAACAATACGGAAACTACTAAGCCAATAACGGTATAAATAAAAATGATAGAACCACCAAAAGTTAATCCTTTTAAAATTCCCTCTATTTTAGTTGCACTTTTTTTAGTAAAAAAGGAAACAGTCATTGGAATCATTGGGTACACACAAGGAGTGGCCAAGGCAGTAAGTCCAAAGCCAAACGACAATAAAAACAAAGCGAATAACCCTGAATTTTTAATTTTATCTTCTAAATTCTCATCTGTATTTACAACGGTGTTTCCAGTATCAGTGATCGTTTTGGTGGCTGTATTATTTTCGTTATCATTGTTAACTAAAGCATTTGAATCAAGCTTTGAAGTTGAGTTAATTGCGGCTTTGGTATCTTGGGTTTCGCCTTCGTTCATAGCCAAAACGGTTAATCCTTTTAATTCATATTTTTGTTCAAACGGAGGCATGCACATACCTGTAACTTCCGAACATTCTTGAAAATAAATATCAACTTCAACTTTAGGGTTGGCTTTAAGTATTTTTATTTTTTGAATAAACTTGGCAGTTCCTTTCATAGTACTTACTGTTCCGGGCCAAACTTCTTCAAAATGTTTGTGGCTGCCAATGGGTTTTGTTTTACCAACTAAGGCATAACTGGCATCTTTTTTCCAAGTAAACTCAGCCGCAATTGGTCCTAAATTTGGATCCATATCATTGCTATACATGTACCAATCTTTTTCTATAACACTTGTTAATGAAACCTCAATTACATCGCCAACTTTTACTTCTGGTTTATTACTGGTAATTTTCCAAACAGGTTCGTTTTTCAATTGTGCCTTTAAAACCGCAGGAAAAAAACATAAAAGAAGTAATGTTAAAATTGAGAAATTTATTTTGGTAATATTCATATTGTTTTATTAAAAGACTAAAAGCAAATGTAAAAGTATTTTATTAATCTAAATTATAAAATTTAATTAAAAAATCGGGCAACTTTCATTTCATAAAAAAACCCTAAGTTTATAATAAGTACCAATGTGATATTTGTATTAGGCCAAGTCATTTAAATAACTAAAAAATGTATATTTGCATAGTTATTTTAATTATTAAGATTAAAACAAATTAAGCGGCATTATAAAATAAAACATCATGGAAGAAATAGATTTAATAAACGAAATTCAAAGATTACCCTTAATTAAAAGATTTTTTGTTATAGAGGAAACTATTAAATCTATTAAAAAGGAAGAGTTAGATAATCAAATGGAACTTGCAGTGAATGCACTTTACCATGATTATATAAACGATAAAGATTTAGCTGATTTCACTTCGATTGATTTAGACAATTTCTATGAAACAAAATGAAATTTGGCTAATTAACTTAGACCCTACTCAAGGTGCTGAGATAAAGAAAATACGACCTGCTATTGTAGTTAATGACGATAGGTTGGGTAAACTACCATTAAAAGTAATTGTTCCAATTACCGACTGGAAAGAACATTACGAGATTGCACCTTGGATGGTGAAAATAAACCATAACAACACTAATGGTCTTTCAAAAACTTCTTGTGCTGATTGTTTTCAAATTCGATCCCTTTCACAAGAAAGACTTATTAAAAAAATAGGGTTTATTGATTCGAATACACTTAATGAAATTAAAGAAGCAATTAAAAAAGTATTGGATTTATAAATAGAAAAATAAACCCAATTACATGAATTCTACTTTATATACTTTACTTCAAAAGTCAACTTTCATTTCATAAAAAAGAGGTTGTCTCAAATGCTTTAAAATGCTCGTCAATTCGAGTGGAATAGAGAAATTAAAGTCACGTTTTCAAAACATTTCTACCGATAGCTATCGGTATGCGCTCAATGTGACAAAACGCAAGAGGCTGACCTTTTGAGACAGCCTCTTTATAATTTTTTAAAAAAACTATCTTTTTGGAGCTACTACTGGTTTTGGAGCAACTTGAGGAGCAGGAGGTGGATCAACCAATCCTAACTTCTTTTTAACTAAAGTTGTTATATTATCGCCTTCGGGTTTGTAAAGCATTCCTGCTGTGTTGCTATCAAAAATATATGTATAATTTGCTTCTTTAGCCACTTGTGAAATGGCTTCTTTAGCTTTTTCTAAAATAGGTTTTAACAAATCTGCTTCTTTTTTACGGCTATCTTCTTGCGCTGATTGTTGAAACTCTTGAATACGTTCTTGTAATTGACGCAATTCTTTTTCTTTAAACTCACGCATAGTAGGAGTTAAAGTATTGCCAACTCTTTCATAATCTTCGTATTTGGTTTTAAACTCAGCTTGCAACTTTGTTAAGTCATCTTCTAACTGTTTTTGATAATTTAGCATATCAGTATTGGCTTTTTTATATTCTGGCATGTTTACCATTATTTCTTGTAAATCAACATAACCAATTTTTTGAGCATTAGCAACAAATACTCCACCGCAAAGTGCAAATACAATTGCCATTGCAAATTTTCTAACGATACTTTTCATTTTTGTTTTATTTTATTTTTGTTTTTATATTTAATTTATCTTCTAGGTTCAGGATTTTCCTGTTTCAATTGGGTTTTATTGGGTTTATCAATTGCTATGCCAAGTTCTGTTAAAACTTCGTTACTCATGTCGTATTTTGAGTTGGTGTAAAGCATAACTACTTCTCCACCCTTTGCAAATATAAAGTCATAAGCACGGGCTTTAGCTACTTTTTGCACCGCATCGTATACTTTATCTTGTATAGGTTTTACCAATTCTTGGCGTTTTTTAAATAACTCCCCTTCAAATCCAAATTTTTTATTTCTAAAATCCCTTAATTCTTCTTGCTTTAATTTTAATTCTTCCGCTTTTTTCTTTTTCATTTCATCGCTCATTAAAATTTGCTCAGTATTAAATTCTTTTTCCGCTTTATCCAATTCTGATTGTTTTTTTTCTATTTCCTTTTGCCAATCTTCACTCATGGCATCTAATTGCTTTTGTGCAGATCGGTATTCTGGCATTAAATCTAAGATATATTCAGTATCTACATAAGCAAATTTTTGTGCAAAAGCATTGTTATTTAACAAAGCAGATGCCAATATAATTACAAAAAATATTTTTTTCATAATAGTTTAATCTATTTTTTAAGTTTTTAGTATATCAAAAATTAAAACTGTTGTCCAATTAAAAAATGGAAATTTCCACCATTTACACCTGGTCTTAAAGGAACCTCATCAATTCCCCAACCATAATCAAGCCCAATCATACCAAACATAGGTAAAAATATCCTTACACCCATTCCATAACTTCTATAAAGTTTAAACGGATTAAAATCCTTAAACTGCAATTGTGCATTTCCTGCTTCGGCAAAAACCAAAGGAAATACAGTAGCTTGTGGATTTAAAGAAATAGGGTAACGTAACTCCATTGTAAAACGATTATACATGGCTGCACCTTTTTGAGCAGTTTGCAAAGTTACTGGATCGGTATATAGAGGAGTTAAAGAGTTATCTTGATAACCTCTAAGTGCAATTAGTTCTCTTCCGTCTAAATTAAATCCTGTTAAACCTGCTCCACCAACCCAAAAGCGTTCAAATGGGGTAATGGATAAATTTGAATTATATCTTCCAATTGCCCCAAAGTTTACTCGAGTCATAAATACTAAATCTCCGAAAATTCTGTTAAAAAAAGTAGCATCAAATTTCCATTTATGAAACTCAAGCCACCTTACGTTAGTATTTTCAGAATTAATATTATTTGAAATAAGAGAATAAGGAGGGGTTACCTGAATTGACATAGAAATATTAGAACCCGTTCTAGGATAAATAATTTGGTCGGTTGAGTTTCTTACAATCGACATTCTAAAACTTAAATTATTAGAAACACCATTTGCAATAGATGGAATATAAGGCTGACCAGCCGAACTATATTTATGGTCGTATTGTTGTAAACTAAGTGAATTATCTAATATAAAATAATCATCAGGCCATTTCAATCTTTTTCTTAAACCTACTGTTACACCGGATGTAAATAAACCTGTACTTCTTCCATCATCAAGACTTAAACCATTTGATTGACGAGAGTGAAAAATAGAAACACTTAACATATTTGGTTTTTTTCCACCTAACCAAGGTTCGGTAAACGATGCAGAATACGATTGAAAAAATGTACCATTGGTTTGTGCTCTTATCGAAATTCTTTGTCCATCGCCACTTGGAATAGGATTCCAAGCATTGGCTCTACTTACTTTTCTTGCTGAAAAATTATTGATGGTTAAACCCAAAGTTCCTATAATCATTCCTGCTCCCCAACCGCCCGATAATTCTATTTGGTCGTTGGCTCTTTCTTCTACTTTGTATTCAATATCAACAGTTCCGGTGTTAGGATTTGGAACTGGATTCACTCCTAAAGCTTCAGGATTAAAATATCCTATTTGACTTAGTTCTCTTAAACTTCTAGTAATGTCGCTTCGACTAAATAACTGACCTGGTTTTGTTCTTAATTCTCTTAAAATTACATGGTCACTAGTTTTGGTATTTCCTTTTACAGTTACATTATTAATTCTAGCTTGTTCTCCTTCCGATATTCTTATTTCTAAATCAATGCTATCGTTTTCAATTAAAACTTCAACTGGTTCTACCCTAAAAAATAAATACCCATCGTCCATGTAAAGTGTACTTACATCTAACCCTTGCTGACTCATATTTAGTCTTTGGTCTAAAAGAGTTTGGTCATATATATCGCCTTTTTTAATGTTTAATACACTATTTAAAACCTCATCTTTGTATTTAGAGTTGCCTATAAATTTAATGTTTCTAAAATAGTATTTAGCTCCTTCATTTAGAACTATTTTTATATTTACATTTTGGTTTGAACCACGCCATACTGAATCAGATACTATTTGAAAATCCCTGTAACCCATACTTAGGTATTTTTCTACAATTCTTTGTTTATCTTCAGTAAAAAGATCATCAATGAATTTTGATTTAGCTAAAAATCTTTTTTTCCATTTAGTTTCTTTCATTTGCCCCCTTACTTGCTTGTCGGTTAAAGCAGTATTTCCATCAACAATTATATTTTCAATTTTTATTTTAGGTCCGGGAGTTATAAATATTTTTAATCGATTGGTGTTTTTAACTGAGTTATAATCTACCGTTTCAAACTTAACTTTAGTATCCGATCTACCTTTTTCAGCATAAAACTTTTTAATTTCTCTATCAATAGTAATATATAAATTTTGATTAATAATTTGACCAGATTTAATGGTGAGTTGTTCGCTTATATCTTCAGCTTTTCCTTTTCTAACTCCAATAATACTAAAAGTTGAAAGGCGTGGTTTTTCTTTTAATGCCATTTCAAGCCAAATTTTATCTCCTTCAACTCTTTGAACTTTTAATTTAATATCATCAAATAATTTTTGTTTCCAAAGAGAGTTTATTGACTTGGTTACATCATCTGATGGAATTTTTAATTTTTGACCAACGGTAATGCCAGAAATAATTTGAATAACATTTTTATCGTAATAGCTTGTGCCAGTTATCTCGTATCCTGCAACTATATATGTTTTAGCCGAACCATAATCAATTATAGAATAATTTGGTATAGAATCAAACTGACCTAAAACTATATTAGAAAAAGTGATAAGTGAAAATACTAATATGGTTAATTTTTTTATCATTTATTTTATACGAAAATAGACTAAATAAGTTACGTAATAATTACCTTTTAAAAAGTATAAAGCCAATTTAGTTCTTTTTATAATTGTTTAATTGTTGTTTAATTGCTCAGATGTTTTGCCAAAACGCCTTTCTCGTTGCTGGTAATCCAAAATAGCATCATAAAAATCTGTTTTATTAAAATCAGGCCATAATTTAGGAGTAAAGTAAAGTTCGGCATAGGCTAATTCCCATAATAAAAAATTACTAATTCTTTGTTCTCCACTGGTTCTTATCATTAATTCCGGATTTGGCATGCCATTAGTCGACAAATGTTTATCGATTAATTGATCATTGATATCTTCTGGATTGATTGTACCTGATTTTACTTCGTTAGCTATGCTTTTAATCGCTTTTAAAATATCCCATTTAGAACTATAACTTAGTGCTAAAACCATTGTCAAACCATTATTGCTTTTAGTTGCTTCAATTGTTTCTAATAATTGTTCTTGGCAACCTTTTGGTAAATCATCTAAATTACCAATAGAAGTAAGTTTAATGTTGTTTTTTTGAAGAGTTGGTGTCTCTTTTTTAATAGTTTCAACCAATAACTCCATTAAAGCATCTACTTCTTTTTGTGGTCTGCTCCAATTTTCGGTACTAAAAGCATATAAAGTCAAAAACTTTAATCCCAGTTCTGCTGCAGCTTCAGCCGTTTCTCGTACGGCAGTTACTCCGTTATGGTGCCCAAAAATTCTAAATTTTCCAAAACCTTTTGCCCATCGTCCATTACCATCCATTATAATGGCTATGTGTTTGGGAAGTTTTTCTAGGTTTATATTATCTTTATTGGACATTTATTAGTTTTAACAAAATCGTACGAAAATAAGAAAATTGTTTGAATCAAAAAGGAGAAAAGGGAAGGATATTATAAAACTAAGAATATGTTACTGTTATAACATTTTTTCAGCCAATTGCTTGGCTACATTGCTACTTATTGCCACTCCCATTCCGTTTAATCTTGCACCCACAAAAACATTTTCATTTATTTTTTCAATTATAGGTTGTTTGTTCTGCCCAAAAGCCATGATACCACTCCATTTTTGATCAATTTCAAAACTAATTCCAGGAATTATTACTTCTTCTAAATACGTTTTTAATCTATTTTGTATTAAATCAGTATTCCCTAATTCAAAAGTTGTTTCGTTTTCAAAATCTAAATTTCTGCCACCACCAAAAATTATTCTATCATTAAAATTTCTAAAATAATAATATCCATCATCGAAATGGAAAGTTCCTTTAATTTTTAAGTTATCTATTGGTTTAGTTACTATAACCTGTCCTCTACCCGGACTAATTTCAAGGTTTGGAAAAAATTGGTTAGTAAACGCATTGGTGCAAAATGCTACTTTCAAAGCTTTAAAATTATTTGAAATTCCGTTTACAGATTTAACTTCAAGCTCAACATTATTGTTTACAATGCTATAATTAATAACCTCGGCTCCTGTAATAATTTTTACACCTAATTGACTCACATATTCAATAAGCGATTTCATCATTAAACCTGTATCAATTTGAGCTTCAAAAGGGTTACAAATTAATGATTTAACCAACGCATTATTAAATCCAAATTCGCTTACTAAATGAGGTGTGAAACTAAAAACGTTGCTTTTAAAAAAATCTTTTAACAATTTATTTAATCTGTTTAAATTGTAATTCCAATCAATATTACCTTCATTAAAAATTAATTCATAACCCCCAAATGGTTTAAAATCGAGGTGCTTGTCTGTCAGTCTATTTCTTAATATTGATAAACCATTTACTCTGTTTTTAACCATTTCAACAACAGCCGATTCGCCAATTAAGTCAATATCACTTATCAATTCGCTTACTGAACCAAAACAGGCAAAACCAGCATTTTTGGTGGAAGCACCAGATGGAAACAAACCCCTTTCTAAAACCAAGACAGTTTTTAATGGATTATTTTCTTTGATTTCGGCAGCCAACGAAAGTCCTGTAATACCAGAGCCAATAATTATAAAATCATAATGAGTAAAATGTTTCGATTCCCAAAAACTTATCATAGTAAATAAATAAAAAAGCTGCCTCCAATAAATTTGGAGACAGCTTTTAATGATTCATAATTTTGTTATTTCCTAATTAAGGTAATTGAACCTCTCACAGTCTTTTCCTCACCGCCTCTTAATTGGTAAGTTAATAGATAATAGTAAGTTCCAGCAGGGTTTTCTCCACCATCATTATTGGTTCTTCCGTTCCACATGAAGTCTGATCTATCGCTTTCAAAAACATTATTACCCCATCTATTCCAAATTAACATTTTGTATTTTTTCTCACCGGTAATGTCAATCTTGAACACATCATTGATTCCATCATCATTAGGAGTAAATACATTAGGTATGTTAATTTTACCTTTTGGTACTATAACTTCTATTATTTTACAAACACTATCAGGACAAGATTGAGTTCCTGCAACATCAGCTATTATACAAACATTAAATGATTTAGTAGAATCAATATTAAACTCTTGTGTGAAATCATTTAAATTACTTGCTTCATCAAAATCTTTTGGATATCCAGTAAACAATGTATTTTCAGGTAAATTATAAATTTTCCACGTATACTTATCTGATATTGCAGTATCAGAAGTATTTTGAAGTCTATAGAAACCTTCACCAGCAGGAGTAGCAATAAAATCAGCTTTCGATTTTAAGGCAACCATAGTTACCGTATCTTGATTTTTACAAGGAGAGAATCCTTTTTCAAACCTAGTTGAGTTTAATACCAATTGGTATTGACCAATTTGATTAAACTTATACTGCCACGATGAATCTTCCACGTAATCTGTTTTCAATAATGAATCTAAACGTGTAGTATAATTCGCATCAAAAACATCCATCCTAAATCTATTGATGGTATCTTTATCAGATCTATTGAATAATCTGAATACTTCACCCACACACACTGTATCTTTTGATGATTCTAAACCTACTTGATAAGGAATATTGGTTGTTATTCTTATAGGTAATTGAAAACCATCAACTGTATCTGGATAATATACTGGTCTACAAGCACTAGAGCTTCCATCTTCAGTGCTAAATGCTTCTGCTCTTATATAATAGGTACCAGGTTCATCGTAGAAAAATTCAACCGTATCAATTACCGAATACTTAATTGGAATTGATAAATTATCTGGTCTACCTGAACGAATTATAGTTAACTTGGAACCTGTTATAGTATCCTTTATATCAGCCCATGGTTCTCTTTCAGGAATACTCACCACTCTTACTTTGTGAGGTACGCAACCTAAAGTATCATCTAAAATTATTAAACGAGGACGAGGACCATTAATTATAAAATCTTTAAATGCAGTATCAGTACAACCTTGTTCAGTATTTATTGCTAAACGTAATGTGTACTTACCATATCTTCTATAATCATACTGTGGATCTTCTAATATAGATTGAGGTGCAAGCGGATTGTATTTTCTATCTCCAAACCACCATTTCCAACCTACAATTCTATCTAATGAATCAATACCAGTTGAAGCAAAGTAGTCATCATAAATAATTGATGAATCTTTAAAAATAAACTTATCACCGCATATATAAACAGGTTTCGCCTCAATAAAAGCTTTAGGTTTTACTACATTTACAAATTGCACACAAGTATCCCATCGTCCAGTACTATCAATTGAGTACATTGATACTTTGTATCTGCCATAAACAGGGTATTTCCAAGTAACAGGATTTGTAGTTCTAAATGAACCAAAAGCGTCAATGACCCCATCAGTTTGAAAATCCCAATAAATACGTTCGTGGAAAAACTTTCTATTTTTGAAACACCTTGTTGCAGGAGCTCCATTTGCATCAGTACCTACCACTCTTAAATTATTGTGTGTTAAAGGACAAACAGCAGTAGTCCCAGGATAAATTAAATAATCTGTTAAATCGTAATTTACACTTGCTTTGATTGTATCGTTAGGGTAATCAAATTTTGAATAAGACCAATCGTGCATATTACCAAAGTCGTGGTTTCTATCAAAGTTTTCTCCAGGAGCCAATGGTCTTGAACAATTTGATGAAGGATACCAATATCGAATTGAGTCATAAAAATATACCGTTTCACCTTGACAGAATACTGTATCCCAATCTCCTGCAGCATTTTTAATATCAAAAGTGTCAATTACACCAATTACTAAATATTTAGTAATTCTATTCTCGCAACGAGAAAAATTATTTGCAACCATATTATGCAATACAGGTGTTATGTCGCCTCTTCTTTCCAATTGGCCATTACCCCCTAAAACCATTTGTTCAAAAGTAGATTTATAATACCTATGTTTGATAGGAGTAAACATTAAACTAGAATCTCTTCGTTCTATTATGGTATCAATTCTTGTTGGTGGCAACACCCTTGCTATGTCATCACATCTATAAATTATATTAATAATGGTGTCAACCGATACTCGGGTACCTATAGGGAAATATTCAATGTTGGAGAGCGTCCAAGGCAACTCGTTCGAATTAAAATTATACCTGATTCTGTTATAAGGAATGTCTTCATCAGGTTGATAGTAAAATGAGTCAACAGTTGCAGTTCCATCACCCCACGACCAAATATCAGCAATTACATTGTCTTGAATAGAGTCGTAATAATGAAAAGTTACTTCATCGCCTTTTCCTCTTAAATAACAGAATGCTGGCTTACTAGGATATTCGTATGCAAAACGTTCTGTTGTATAATTGGCGTTTAATTCAATAAATCTAAAGAATTTATGGTACCAAACTGTGTCACTAAAACACGAAGGCAAAGTACAATTGGTAGGAGAAAAACATCCTGTTCCAACTATTAAACCTATTGTTACCCATCCTTTAGGATCTACAGGCATATTTGAAACTCCACCACCTGTTGGTCCACTTGGCCAATAATGTAACCAAGCTCTTGTACCAGAAGGAGAACTCCACTGACGAGGTGGTTGAGGAGGATAATTAACAGCCAAATACATCATAGGCATTACAGTTCCACCAGGAGTGGTTCCACCTTGCCAAGTTACAAATCCATCTAAATTACAAGGTGTATTGTCATTCCTATCAAGTAACGAATCATAATTTATCAATAACATTGTTCTTTGGTTGGTTGGAATAATACCTGCACCTTGATTCGTTCTAGCAGAGTCAACATATCCAGTTCTATTAAATAATAATTGAGGATCTCCACCTGATGAACCTGATTTAAAGTTTGGACAAACTTTTCCATCTTGACTTAAACCAAAAGCATCTGGACGAGTAAAACTTAAAGTTACACTGCTAGTTCCATTACAATCCCAATCATCTAAGTAAACTGAATCCCTAATAATTGAATCTTTTAAACCAAATGTTACAGGGTCATATACTTTTATAGTATCAAATTTTAATTTTACTGTTCTATAACTCGGATCACCAGAGATATTATTCATGGTGTCTTTCATTCGAAGCGTAACCGTAATGTCTTGTATTACTTGGCGCTCAAAAGCATATTTATACAATGTTTTAGTTGGAGAAATTCCGGGAATAATATCAGATCCTCTATACACCCTAGGTTGTCCATCGTTGGCTGGGGTTGCTAGTGTGATAAGCAACTGACCTGTATCTATTCTAGTTCCAGCTGGAATTAAATCCATCCAATTACCTCGAGAACTAGAAATAGGATCTGGTATTCCACGATTTAGCGTTATTATATTATTTGCAGGAATATCATTTGGCCAAATATTGGCCATCGTATCTATACGAGTTGGTGTAGGGCCAACAGCCGTCATTGGTTTATTCCAAGCAGCAGAATCTCGTGGTTGCACCCAAGTAACATTTGGTGGGGGTGCAGTGGGCGATGGCCATTGTGTGTAACCTTTACTCCATCTTGTATTATCGTAAGGTGGAAAATCGTGTCCATATCTGAACCAATCAAAAATTACATCCCAATTGGTATACTGACGAGTTGGGAAAGTATCGTGTGAATAATTACAAGTATTTAATCTACCTAAATAAGCTTTGCCATTTGCCACAAAAGCACCAATTGTTCTGTTTTGCAAATCAGCAGCATCTAAATATGGTTTTAAACCATTGCCTGCAGCCGATGGATTTGGAATAGAATAAGAAGTACATGCAGGAGCATACTGGTCTTCTGCAAAATCCCAACGTATCCACAATCTATCTGACTGATAAGTTAATGAGTTATTTACAAATTGAACTGGAAAAGTAGGACCACATTGAAGTTTTTGCCATTGTTGAACCACATCTCTTGGAGGTGGAGGACCACCAGCGGGGAATGGATTTTCAATTCTTACAAAAGGTCCCAAAATATTTACTCCTAATCCAATCAATCTGTCTCTAAATAATGTGTCTGCAACTCTAGTAGACCTTGATATTGGATTAAAATAATCTCTATAAAAAGGACGAGTAATTAAGACGCTGGTAAATGGATTTCTAAAAGTAGTTGAAGTGGTATCTACCCATCTTTTTATCAATGCATTTTCACCAGTTCTAAAGAAATCCCAGCTTGAACTCATTGAATCTGCCCAACCAATGTGGCGCGCATGGATTCCTAATATTTCTGTTGGGTCAACTGTACTATAAATGGTATCGTAAGCATAAGCAGATAATTTTCCATTATAGTTATAAAACTGTGCATTGGTAGCAGTGTTTGGTGTTAAAATTCTACCATTTCTTGTATAAAGAGTAGGATTTAAAACTGGTCCATTCGGATTGGTATATGCAGGAAATCCTGCTTTAGGAGCTGCTTGATAATCTTGGTATTGGTACCTATTTATATCATCTGGAAGTGTATCAATTTTAGACCAAAAATTGTATGTTCTTACTTTTGCAGGTGTACCGGGGCAGATAAGTGTTAAAGTTGGGAAAAACTGACCCATCCCTTTGTATTGGTAGGTTGGTTGAAAAATGTTTCTAAATGGCAATACATCAGACCCTGGTGGATTTGCATTAGGATCACGGAAATGCCATTGAATATCTAATTGTGTTCCTCCAACTCCTTGTAAATCGTATTTATTGTAAAGGGTTAAAGTAGCATCGCCTTCTTTCATCAAACAAACTGAATCGGCAATTGAATCGTTTGGAATACTTCTTTTAGTTAAAATTTCAATTTGATAAATAATATTTTCAGGTAAAGTTAAACCCGTAGTTTCATAATAAAAAGTATCTCTACAACCTGATCTTCTGTCTTGAACTATTAAAAAAGGACGAAATACATTATTTTGTGTATATATATGTGTGTATGCATTGTTCCATCTGGCTAAATCTTGGGCATTGGTATTTGGTGGACCAGAAACATATCTTCTTCCATCGCCATAATCCCAAATAAACGATTGTGTATTTGCATAACTCAACTGAGTTGTATTCTTAAAAATAAATTGTGAGCTATCGCATTGCGCTCTTCCGGTAATAGTAAAACCTGGCTTAATGTCTGGTGCAATTTTAATTGCTTTTGCACTTAATAAATCAACAATAGGGTCAGTAGTACAACCTACTGAGTCAATAACTCTTAAACCAACTTGATAAGCAGGATTATTTAATGCATATTGATGACAAACATTTCTAAGATTGGTATCGGTAATAAAACGTGCATTACCATCTCCGTAAGTCCATTCAAAAGATTTTAATGGCGCTGTTCCTTGAACCGAAGTATTATTGAAACAATACTGATTGCCTTTGAAACATTGGTTATCGTTACTAGTTAACGTGAACGAAGTAGTTGGTCTTTTCCAAATTTTTCTTGTTTTGGTAACTACAATATCTGGTCCATTGTTTCTTCTAACAACCAAAGTAACAGTATAGTCTCCACCATTTACATATGTTTTAGAAAAAAACGTGTTTGGTGGATTTCCTGCAATTATTTTGTTTACCGCAGTATCGTTAGGGATTCCCCAACGAATGGTGTAAGAAATAACATCTGCAATTGGAATGTTAGGAGTTACAGTTACTGATGTTAAATCAACTCCTGCACAAGCAATGGCGGGTGTCATGGTAAAATCAGACTGGGCTTTTGCCCAATTTGATGCAAATAAAATTAAGACCAAAACACTGAATTGTTTTAATCTTGTGATGGGATTTTTAAAGTACATATATTTCATTTTTTATTATTTTAATTTTAAACAGTTTGCTAACATAATATTATTTATTTCAAATTCAAATTTTATAATTTATCTTATTAATTTAATTTTAGTCATTATGGTTTTGTTTTTTTCATTATTAACTAAATTATAAAGTAAAACACCATAGTAAACGCCTGAAGAACATTGCTGTCCATTTTTTGGGTTAGTTCCATCCCAACTATTATTTTTATCGTTCGATTCAAATATTAATTCATTGTTATGGTTATAAATTTTAAAGTTAAAAAGTTTTTCACCTTCAATTGGAATAACAAATTTGTCGTTAATTCCATCCCCATTGGGTGTTAATACATTTGGCATTTCTTTAATTCCAAAATTACTGTTCTGTTCTTCAACATATGTTACCACTTTTTCAGCTTCATCAATTGAATCAATTTCCTGTACTTGGGTTTCATTTAAATTAGAAGTTGATTCTGTTTTAATAAAATCGGGTTTTGGTTTTAAATTATTGTTTTCAATTAAATTGCTCTCTTTAACTTTTAAGTTATTGCTTTCTGCATTGGTTTGAAAAGATTCGCTTTTTATTGAAGTATTATTAACTTTACTTTCTTTATTATTCTTTACAAATACTTTTTCAGTTACGGTTTTTTTATCTTCAATTTTAGTTGCTAACTCTTCTTTAATTATTGGTTGTTCTTTGTAGTTTAATCGAACTTCTTCGGTAATTTTATTTTGAGGAGTATTGGTTTTATAAATGTAATATGAAATTGATGAGACAACTGCAAAAAGCGAAACCATTTTTACAATTGAAATTGTTAATTTACTTGAAAATAATTTTGACGAATTATTAACTTGGCTTAACAAATTTGCATTGCCCATACTTTGCTCTACTCCTGCCCAAACATTTGGTGCATCTGGAGTAAAGTTTTCCATTTGGGTTTTCAATATTTCGTCTAAATTGTTCAATTCTTTAGTTTATTATACTCTTTCAAAAATGCTGCTCTTGCTCTTGCAAGTTGGCTTTTTGAAGTTCCTTCATTTATGTTCAACATTTGTGCAATTTCGGCATGCGAATAACCTTCAATTGCATATAAATTTAATACTGTTCGGTACCCCATTGCTAGTTTTTGCATGGTATCCATAATTTCCTTCTGACTTATTTTATCAATGGTGTAATTATCAATACCTAAATCAAATTCTTCACTTATATCGCTTGTTTCAGTATAAAATTTATTTACTCTAATACTTTCTAACGCACAGTTTACAAAAATTCTTCTCATCCACGCTTCCAAAACTCCTTTTCCTTCAAACTGCTTCATTTTAGTAAAAACCCTTACATATCCTTCTTGTAATATATCTTTAGCGTCTTCTGGATCTTTACAATACCTCAAGCAAACTCCAAACATTTGCTTTACAGTACTTTCATACAATTTTTTTTGCGCTTTATTTTCGCCTTTTATACATCTATCTATTAAATCCTGACTTATGTTTTGGCTCACTTTTTATAATGCTGAATAGGTTGATAGGAAAATGTTATTTTTAGTTGCATTATAAAATAAAAAATTCTTAAAATTTTCTAAATCCTTTTTTTTCAAGCTATTTGTTTTAAAATTTGTTTATTTTGTACTACTTACAAACTTTGAAGATTCCATTTAATCATATCGCTTTTTTAGTTTTTTTAGTTTTTTCCAAAAATTGTATTTTGTTTTCACAAAATATAGTTGAAAATAATGCTACAAAACAAATTGGTTTTGTAGAAAACAAAGGGCAATGGAATAATGAAATTTTTTTTAAAATGCAAAATGCTGCAACCCATGTTTTATTTAAAAAAAATGCAATTAATTATTATTTATTAAACAACGAAGAATTAGCAAAAAATAATCACCATTTAAATACTAAATCCAACCAAATTAATGGACATTTTATTTCGGTTAGTTTTAATCACTG
Organism: Bacteroidota bacterium; assembly: GCA_037141455.1. Classification (GTDB taxonomy): domain Bacteria; phylum Bacteroidota; class Bacteroidia; order UKL13-3; family UKL13-3; genus JAAFJM01. Next base: position 20,167 of record JBAXCN010000023.1, on the reverse strand, counting down.
CAATGCAAATGTTATCCCTCAAAAAATTGGAGAAGCAAATAATTATTATTACAATTATTATTTAGACAACGATAAAAGTAAATGGAAAAGCCATGTTAACACCTACACAAAAATGGTTTATAATAATTTATATAACAACATCGATTTATTTATTGGTGCAAAAGCAAACCATTCATTAAAGCTAGATTGGTTGGTAAAACCTAACGGAAAAATTGAAGAGATAGCATTGAAAGTAAATGGTGCCGACAGCATTTACTTGAATTATGGCGAACTTTTTATAACACATTCGCTAGGTAATTTAAAAGAGAAAAAACCATACGCTTACCAATATATTGAAGGAAAAAGAATTGATGTGGAAGTAAACTATATAATTAAAAATAACTGTATTGGTTTTAAAGCTGCTTCATATAACAAAAACTATAATTTAATAATAGATCCTGATTTAATTTTTAGCACTTATAGTGGTTCAACAGAAGACAATTTTGGTTACACTGCTACTTACGACAGTGAAGGAAATTTATTTGCTGGAGGAATAACTACAAATGCGTTTGGTGGAAAATATCCGGTTACAGCAGGTGCTTTTCAATTGGTATATAAAGGGGGAACAACCGAACCACCTGTAAATTTGCCTTGCGATATTACTATTAGCAAATATTCGAGTGATGGGAAACAACTTATTTATGCAACTTATTTAGGAGGAAGCAATAATGAAAATCCGCATAGTTTAATTGCAGATAAATTTGATAATTTGGTTGTAATGGGAACTACAAAATCAAAAGATTATCCAGTAAGCATTAACGGCTTTGATACAAGTCAAAATGGCGATTATGATTTAGTAATTACCAAATTTAATAAAGATGGAAGTGCGTTACTGGGTTCAACTTATTTTGGTGGATATTTGGATGATGGATTAAACAGAAATACAAACTTAAATGTATTTTATGCTGATGAATTTAAAGGAGATATTATTATTGATAAAAACAATAATATAATTGTAGGAAGTTGCAGTTACTCGTTAAATTTTCCAATTACTGCAGGTTCTTTTGGCTCTGCTATTTCCGACACTTTGCAAAAAGGAGTGGTATTTAAGTTTTCGGAAAATTGCGAAAATTTAATTTTTAGTGCTGCTTTACCTGGCATTAGCGAAGATGTAATTTACAGTGTAGATTTAAATTCAAATGAGGACATATTTATTGCAGGAAGCACTACTGGGACTATAAATATTACAACTGCGACAAATTCGTTTTTCGGAGGAAAAAGCGATGGTTTTTTTGCAAAAATAAAAAATGATGGAAGCATTGTTTTAAAATTAAAATATTTTGGAACAACAGCGGCCGATCAAATATTTAGTTTAGAGATTGACGAAAAAGAAAATGTGTATGTAGTAGGTAATTCGTTGGGTAATTTACAAAAAGTAGGAAATGTGTATTTTAATTCTCTTGGCAAACAATTTATTAGTAAAATAAATAACGATTTTAATGCCATTGAATTCACAAGTATTTTTGGAAGAGGTTTGGCTAATTTAGACATAAGCATCAATGCATTTTTATTAGACGATTGTGGACGTTTATACATAAGTGGTTGGGGTGGCACCAATGGAGTGGGAAATACATTTAATTTACCAGTTACAGCAGATGCATTTCAAAAAACAACTGACGGACGAGATTTTTATTTAATGGTATTAGGCGTAAATGCTGAAAAGTTGTTGTTCGGAAGTTATTTTGGAGGCGATAAAACAGGCGATCATGTAGATGGGGGAACCAGTAGGTTTGATAAAAAAGGGTTCATTTATCAATCTGTTTGTGCCAGTTGCCCTGATTTTAATGGACAAGCCACCATGAACGATTTTCCAATAAGTACGGATGCTGCTTTTAAAACCAATGTGAGTCCTAGGTGTAGTAATGCTGCTTTTAAAATGTCGTTTTCGTTTAAAGAAGCTAAGATATTAATGACCATAGATACATGTGCTAGAAAAGTAACATTAAACACACCAACAGACAATGCTTTAAATTATTTATGGCTGTTGCCAAATGGCAAAACAAGTAATATAAGAAACCCAATTATTGAAATTGACGAAATAAATAACAAAGAAATAACATTGATATTGAATGCTTTTACCAATTGTGCAGATACTACAAAAGCAACTTTAAACTATGTAGATTCTTTCTCATTGGCTTCATTTTCAAATGTTTTTACCCCAAATAACGATGGAATAAACGACTATTTTTCAATAGAAGGAATAACTAAATGTGGCGAATTTGATTTGACTTTTTATAACAGATGGGGACAAGAAGTTTTTAAAACCGATGAAAATGGTTTTAAATGGGATGGAAAAACTAAAGCCGGTGAGCCTTTATTGGAGGGCGTTTACTTTTATTTGGGCAAATACAAAAAACAAAATTCAACCGAAGTAAAGCTGCATGGAACAGTTACAATAATTCGATAATTTTTTATTCTTTTAATTAATTACGATAATTGAAAGTAATTTTTATTAAATGAATAATGAAATTTTTAACTCTATTTATCTTTATTTTAATATCTAAATTTATAACTGCTCAAACGGTTATTGGCCCAATAGGCGCTGGTGCATGGTCGGTAGGAGGAAACTCGGTAGCCGAAAAAAATTTGTTTGGCGTAAACAACAACATGGCAGCTACTGCCGATTTAAATTCATTTAACATAGGAATATATAACCAAACTCCATTTGCTATTAAACAACTTAATACTATAAATGCCAGTGTTATAATTCCTTCAAAGCTTTTAAATATTGGTTTTTCGGTAAATAATTTTGGTTATGAAAAATTTAATCAGCAAAATTTGGGTGTAGGAATAAGTAAAAAATTAAACAATAATTTTAACTTGGGTATAACCTTAAATTATTTAACAATAAATGTATACGGACAAGAAAACACGAGTGCATTAACTGGAAGTGTAAGCACTTTTTATAAAATAAATAAAAATATACAATTAGGTGTTTTGTTATTTAACCCAATAGAAAGCAAGTACAACATAAACGGATACGGAAATGTAAATACTTTTGGTCGCATTGGCGCAAAGTATCAATTAAGTAAAAGCGTGTTTTTAATAAGCGAAATAGATAAAACTATTCAATATGAAACCATTTTACGAGGAGGAATAAATTATGCTATTCATCCTAAATTTAATGTAAGTTTAGGCTACGCCAATAACCCAAACCTAATAACTTGCGGTTTTAATGCAAATGTAAAACAACTTGAAATTACGTTTGCTACTAGTATTCATGAAACATTGGGCCTAACACCTCATATAGGTTTGGTATTTTATGGTAAATAAGTTTCGTATAGTAGTTAAATACTTGTTTGCTTTTGCAATGGTTTTATTGTTTAAAACTGTGTATGCGCAAAAACTACAAAGCAAGTCCGAAATAATTTCGACTATAATAGAAAAGCTAATTGAGAACTCAGAATCAACTATTGATTACACTGACTTACAAGCTCAATTTGAATATTATTATGACAATAAATTAAACTTAAATAAAATAACTGATTACGAGTTAAGACAACTTATATTTTTAAAACAATCGGAAGTATTAAGCATCATTAATCACAAAAAATTATATGGTGATTTTGAAAATATTTACGAGCTGCAGGCCATAGCCAACTTAAGTGATGAAAGCATTTTCTTTTTAAAACATTTTGTAACCGTAACGGAAGGAAATAAACAGTTAAAATTAAGCGAAATTAAGGAAATTGGTAAAACCGAAATAGTGTTTCAGCACGAAAATGATTTTGAACAAAGAGCTGGTTATAATACCGAAACATTAAAAGCGCAAAACAAGCAATATTACTTGGGTTCGCCATACCGATATGTGTTAAGAGCTAAGCAAAAAATTGGCAAAAATATAGATATAGGTTTTAATGCCGAAAAAGATGCTGGAGAGCAATTTTTTAATGGGAATCAAAGCAATGGATTCGACTTTTATTCAGCACAAATACAAATAAAAAATGTGTGGCGTTTTAAGCAAATAATTATTGGCGATTATCAAGCAAATTTTGGACAAGGGCTGACTTTTGGTAGCGGACTATCTGCCCGAAAATCGGCTTATGTTTTAAATGTAAATAGGTATTTTCAAAGCATAAGGCCCTACCGAAGTATAAACGAATTTGAATTTATGCGCGGAGCAGCTATTAACTACGATTTTAAAAGTTGGCAAGTAGTTGGATTTGTTTCAAACAAAAAAATTAATACTAATTTTCAAAATGCAGATACCAATCAAATAAATACCTTGGATGGATTTACTGGGTTTAATGCAACAGGTTTACACAGAACTGCAAATGAAATTGCAGATAAAGAAAACGTAACACAAACCATAATTGGCGTTCATATTCAAAAAGATTTAAAACTGCTGCAATTAGGTTTTAATGGCATAAAAACAAATTATAGTAGCCCCTTTTTACCGAGTAATAACTTATACCAAAAATACAATTTTACTGGTTCGGAACTTATAAATGGTGGAATAGATTACAAATTAACTTTAGGCAATGCTTTGTTAAGTGGGGAGGTTTCGGTTAGCAATAATGGAGCAATTGCTTATACACATTCGTTGCTTATGGCATTAGACCAAAAATTAGATATTTGTTTATTATATAGAAATTTTGATAGAAATTATCAAGTAACATACAACAATCCTTTTGCCGAAAACAGTGATGGTAGAAACGAAACAGGTTTGTATTTTGGTTTAAGTTACAAACCTAAAAAAGCAATATTGTTCAATCAATACATCGATTTTTATCAGTCGAAATGGTTGCGTTTTTTAGTTGATGCGCCAAGTAAAGGTGTTGATTTTTTAAATGAACTTCAATACAATCCTAACAAATTATTAAGCATGTATTTGCGATACAGAGTTGAAGTAAAAGAACGCAATGAAATTAATAATCCAGAAGCATTAAATGATGTATTGGCAACACAAAATAAACAACAATTGCGTTTTCACTTAAAATACAAACTAAGTTTATTATTAGAAGCTGAAACCCGTTTTGAACAATCTTTTTTTAATACAAAAAACACACCTGCAACCAGTGGTTTCCTTATTTACCAAGACTTAAAGTACAAATTAAATGGAGGAAGAATGACGCTTTCTGCCCGCCTTGCTATTTTTGATATTGACGATTATAATTCGAGAATTTATGCTTACGAAGATAATTTGCCTTATACTTTTATTGTGCCATTGTACCAAAATAGCGGCACTCGTTTTTACTTTATGGTAAAATACCAAGTAAATAAAAAAGTAAAGTTATTTGCACGATATTCGAAAACACAATACCAAAATATAAATACTATTGGCAGTGGTTTGGAACAAATTAATGGAAACTCGCTAAGCGATTTAAATTTGCAATTACAAGTTAGTTTTTAAATAGTAAAATGACAGAAGAACAATTTAATACCATTACTCAATGGCAAAAAAACACTTTTACAAAGGCAACAGCACTTTCTAAAATTGCTCATTTAAGGCAAGAAATTGAAGAGCTAGCTAGCGATATTGAGACCAATAATACTAACCAAAATTTGGAATTTGCCGATTGTTTTATTTTACTTTTTGGTGCAGCTAACTCAGCAGGCTTCTCCTATTCAGAAATACTAAAAAGTATTGATGAAAAAATGGAAATAAACTTAACAAGAAAATGGGGGAAACCCAATTAAGATGGCGTAGTAAACCATTTAAAATAACAACTTTAATTTGATAAATATTAATTGATTAATGCTCTAAATATATCCCTTTTTAAGCGAAACAAAACCTTTGCTTCGTAAATAAAATAGTCAGTAAAAACTTCCATTTGCTCTTTTATTTGTTTAGGTTTTCTAACTGAATTACCTAAAATTTTATTTAACAACTCGTCACTTTCAGGTTTAGTTTCTATTCCAGTTTCTTTCAATGCATTTTCTAAACAAATGGTTTTTAATCCTTCGTCTTTTAAATTCCCACTTTCGGCTATCATCCAACTTAAAGCATAAAAATTAGGCGCTTGGTAATAAAACGGCACTACATTTTCGGGTGCTTTGGGCAATATATTAAACGGACTTTCAAGTATACTTTTAGTTGAGTACACATTTAAGTTTTCGCTAGAAACAGTTAAAGGCTTTAATTGAAACAAACCATCAAGAGCTTGCGCATAAATACTTATCCATCTTATTTGTCTTCTAAACTCGTGCACTCCATGTTCTAAATCGTTAAAGTTTAAAATACCAACTTCATACTTATACTCTATTTCCTCAATAAAGCTTATTATAGTTTCACCAATAGCTATTTTTTCATCTGTAACATTTTTCCAATTTGCAGTTAATAAATCCTTTTTAATTGCTTTTATTTTTGAACTTTCGCTATCAATCCAACCATCTTGTTCAAGTAATTTTTTAAGATTTATAAGCTCGTTTTTATAATGCGCATTTAAATTATCGATTACTGTTTTGGGTACATTTTTTTTCTTTTTAAATTGATTTAAAAACGACTCATAATAATCTACTATCCCTAGCTGATCTTCTAATGATTTAAAAGAAATTCTCATTTTTTCGAACCTCTTTTTGTTATGAATTCCTTTATAAATTCGTGCTAAAGCTTGTAAGTAAAAAAGTATTTGCCTTGCATTTGATTTATAAAAAGCCAATGCAACATCTTTTGATATTATTGACTCATTTAAAATTACTTCTAATTGATGTAAAGGAGCATAAAACTTGTATATTGATTCCTCATTAGTATTCTTCATTCTTTTATATTACCAAGCTTTAGATTCAGTACTCCAAAATTCGATTTTTAAGCCTGAACTTTCTACATTTTCCAACACTTCATCTCTCATGTTTTGCTCAATTAAATAAGTATAAATACCTGTTTGGTTAAATTTAAACCTGGGTTTAAACTGAAATTGATAACTGTAAATATTTCCTAAACTTTTACCTAACCATTTCCCTTTTTCATTTTGCAATACAAATTCAACCCTTTCTTTTTCTATTGTTTTATCGGGCATAGTAGTTGTTACCCAAATAAAAATATTACTGTATTTGTAGTCGGCATTTATTCTTAAATTAATATACGAATTGCAGTATTTGTTTGTATCGGTAATATTTACTTCAAAACCCAACGGATTTTTGTAATCCCATTTGCTTTCAGCAATGTCTTTATTTTCTTGGAAAATAGGCGCAGTGGTACATGCTTGAAAAAACATGATAATAAATAATAAACCAATAAATAAATACTTATTCTTTAACATCATTTGGTTTTGGGGCATTGGGATTATTGGGTTTGTTTTTATTTTTATACTTCTTTTTTTTGGGTCTTGGATTAGTGTTTCCAGTTGGTGCATTGGTACTATTTTCAGTTGAATTTAAAACTGGTTTTGGTACATTTTGGTTTGGATTATTCTGAACAGGTCTATTCTGAACAGGATTGTTCTGAGTAGGATTACTTGGGTTTGGGTTATTCTGATTAGGGTTTTTTTGATTAGGATTATTTGGCCTAAAATTATTGGGCTTATTCGCTTGAGGTTTGTTGTTAGTATTTGGCTCTATTGGAGCATTAGGTTTGTTATTATTACTTCTATTTTTGTTATTTCTGTTGTTATTGTTTCTTTTCTTATCTCTTTCATCTAATCGGGTTAGGCTATCCATTCCCATATCGTTTTTAAAGTCTAATTCCACTACTTTTTTCAATTCAACTTTTGGTTTTAAAACCAATTCTGGTTTCAAACCTTCTTTATTCATGGCAATGTATTCGTTTACTTTATCTACTTTAAGTTCTAACCACTCGCCAGAAATTTCGGCTAAAGGTGCAAAAAATATTACCCGTTTTAATATATCAGTTTTAACTTGGCGGTATCTTATATCTCCAGCAAATTCTATGATATTATTGTCTTTTTCAGGAAAATCTTTTAACGCTTCTTGGTATACATCTAATTCAAAATTTAAACAGCATTTTAACTTACCACATTGCCCCGAAAGTTTTAGCTGGTTAATTGACAAATTTTGATACCTAGCTGCATTTATGTGAACCATTTTAAAATCGGTTAACCAAGTGCTGCAACAAAGCTCTCTTCCACAACTACCTATAGCACCTAATCTACCAGCTTCTTGGCGGTAACCAATTTGTTTCATTTCTATCCTAACCTTAAATTCATCGGCTAGTTTTTTTATTAGTTCTCTAAAATCTACTCTTTCTTCGGCAGTATAATAAAAAGTAGCTTTTCTTTTATCGCCTTGGTATTCTACATCGCTCAACTTCATGTTTAAACCCAATTGCAAAGCGTGGGTTCTTGCTTTAAACATGGTAGGAATTTCAAGCTCTTTGTTCTCTTTATGTCTGGCTAAATCAGCATCGTTTGCGGACCTTAAAATTCTTTTTATACTCTCGCTTTCTGGTGTTAAACCTACTTTTTTTAATTGTAGTTTTACTAACTCCCCTTTTAAGTTTACTTTACCTATGTCGGTGCCATTTTCTAACTCCACCACCACCATATCACCATTGGTAATATCTAGGTTACTATTTCTAAAGTATTCTTTTCTAGTTCCTTTAAAGCTTACTTCTACTACATCAAAAGGTTTTATATTGGCAGGCATTACTAATTCGCTCAACCAATCGTATGTGTTTAATTTGTTACAACCTCCAGTACTACATCCTCCACTTGAGCAGCCACCTGTACTGCATCCTCCACTTGAACATCCCATTTTATATTTATTTTTTTAAAATAATTTAACATTAAAAAATTTATGTCTGATTCATTTAAAATCAGTTTGTTTACAAAGAAAATAAAAAATTTAATTATTATTTGCCGTTTGTAATTGTTTGCCAATATACATAGAAAGATTTAAATACATAATTTTTACGTTGGCATTTCTTTCTACATGAAATATGGCTTCGTCAATAGCTACCGTTATTAACTTTAAGTTTGATGGAGTAAATACAACACTAAATTGATTCAAAAAAGCCAACTCAGCATCGGTATTTTTTCGTAATAATGTATGGCCATATTTGTAAATAAAAGCCGATCTGATCATTTGACTGCTATAAGTTAAAAAACTTTTAACTTGCTCCCTACCTACCGAAGCCAGTTTTTCAACCAATAATGATAAATCATCGGGCTGACCAATTGGAGATGGTTTATTGTACTTAAACGATTTTCTCATCCAATCAATAAATGTAGCCAAATAATCTCCATGTTCAATATCAATTAAACTCAACGCCAAATTAAAATTACCACTCACCAACCTCGAAATGGCTTGGGCTTTATTGGGTTCAATATTGTAATTTTCAATAAGCGTATTTTCTATATCGGCATCTAACACCTGAGGAACTTTTATAAGTTGAGCCCTTGAAAGAATGGTTGCTATTACCTTTTCCGAGTCGTTGGCGACTAAAATAATCAGCGTGTTTTCTGGTGGTTCTTCTAATAGTTTTAAAATAATATTGCCTTCATTTTTCATGTATTCAGGCATCCAAATAATCAAAGTTTTAAATTTGGCTTCGTATGCTTTTAGGCTTAGTTTTCTAAAAATATCTCTGCACTCTTCTGCTGTAATATTTCCTTGTTTGTTTCCTCCATTGTCCAATTTACATAACCAATCAAAATCGTTCATGTATGGGTTTTCAATCAATGCTTCTCTAAAGTCAGCCAGTACTTCGTTGGTTAACTTATTGGGCGCAATGGTAGGGACAGTAAAATGCAAATCAGGATGAACATATTTTTGATATTTAACACAACTACTACACTCGCCACAGCTATCGTCTTCTTTTTGATTTAAGCAGTTTACATATTGCGCATAGGCAATGGCTAAAGCTAAATTTCCACTTCCTTCAGCACCTAAAAATAATTGTGCATGGCTAATTCGGCCCGCTTTGGTGGTTTGTATCAGTTTGCTTATTAATGCTTTTTGCCCAACTATAGTTTTAAATTGCATACAGGCAAATAACTAAAAAAATATTAGAAGAGCAAAGGAGAATTTTGGATAAAAAGGGGAATGATGTAACAATATTAATTTTTAGCTGATGTAGGTGTTCGCGTCATATGCGTCAACTTTAGAAATTATAAAATCGAAGTTGAACTTTTAGGCCCGTGTCGGAGACACTAATTTCATTATAAATCCTCAGAGCGCTCCGCTAAACTCTAAGGATAGTAGGGGGATGTAGTGGCAGTAACAGTAAATGGATATTAAAAAGAAAGGTTAATAACAATACAAAACCTTTTATTATTAAAAACAAAAGCCTAGAAGTTTTTCTAGGCTTTTTTTATAATCCTATATAGATATATTTGAAAATGTTTGAGGTTGCCGATAGCTATATGTACTACAAGTTGAAAAGTGGATTGTTGCTGACACAATTATTTGAGTACAACTTTTAACAAAAAAAAGGTTTTAAAATTTACCTTAGCAACTTTAATCATTGACTGAAAATACTTGATGAAACTAATTACACTATCACCTAAAAAAGCACTTAAACCATTTTTGAAGCAACGACCTTCAGAAAGCGAAAGGGATAAGTTTAAAAATAACTTGATTGCTTTGCTTGACAAGATTAGTGTTATTGAAAAACAACCCAAAGACGAAAGCGAAGAGCATTTAAAAAATAATCTGCGAGACTTCCTTCGCGATACTTACTACATTGAAAGTAATGCAATAAACACAAAAGACAAAAAGGATTTAGTAATCCATATTGGCAAAACAACAGATACAGATGTTGCCGTGATAATTGAAGCTAAAAGACCTTCCAATGTTAAAGAAATGATTACTGAAAGCAATGCAAATAAAAAAGCATTGCACGAACTTATTCTTTATTACTTGACTGAACGAAACGCAAAAGAAAATGTTCAATTAAAACAATTAGTTATAACTGACATCAATCAATGGTTTATTATTGATGCCAACTATTTTGATAAACATATTTATCGAAATTCACAAATCCGCAAACTATATGAAACTAAGGTAAACGACAAGAAAGACAATCCTTGGTTTTATGAAGAAATTACCAAAATAGTCGCCAAAATTGAAATAGATATTCCTTGTGTTTATTTTGACATAAGAGATTATAATGAAATTCTTCGAAATGTGAAACAAGAAGACGACAAAGAACTTATTGCACTATATAAAATTCTTTCACCTCAACATTTACTAAAAATTGCTACACCAAATGATAGCAATGCACTGAATGAAAGATTTTACAAAGAGTTGCTCCACATTATAGGACTGGAAGAAGCCAAAGAAAAAACAAAAAATGTAATTAGACGAAAGAAAGAAAACAAAAATGAAGGTTCACTTATTGAATTAACAATTGAAGCATTAAAAACAGAAGACACTTTTCATCGTATTCCAGACATTAAAGTTTATGGACAAAACAAAGAAGAGCAAACTTTCAATGTTGCTTTAGAACTGTGTATTACTTGGATAAATAGAATCTTATTTTTAAAGTTATTAGAAGGACAACTTATTTCTTATCATCAAGGAAATAAAGATTATCGCTTCCTTAACACAGAAACCATTCACGACTATGACGAACTGTTTAAACTGTTTCATAAAGTTTTAGCCGTAAACATTCCCGACAGAACGGATGCAATCAAAACTAAATTCAGCCGTGTTCCTTACTTAAACAGTTCTCTATTTGAAATAAGCGAACTTGAAGACCAAACCATCAAAATCAATTCCCTTGATAATGATGGACAACTTGAGTTAATCAATACAACCATTTTAAAAGAAATCAAAAAGAAGGCAGCTTCTCTGCCCTCTTTGGATTACTTATTTAAATTTTTAGATGCTTACGACTTTGCAAGCGAAGGAACAGAAGATTGGCAGAAAGACAACAAACAATTGATTAATGCTTCTGTACTTGGTAAGGTATTTGAAAAAATAAATGGATATAAGGATGGCTCCATTTTTACCCCTGCATTTATTACCATGTATATGTGTCGTCAATCCATTCGTTTGGCTGTTGTTGAAAAGTTTAATGAAGTTTTAGCTGACAAGGGAAAAAATTTATTCGATAAGTTTGACGACATTAAAAACTATACTTCAAGGCATTTCAAAACAGAAGAAGTTTTAAAGGCAAACGAAATCATTGACTCTTTACACATTTGTGACCCAGCAGTTGGTTCTGGACACTTTCTTGTTTCGGCACTTAATGAAATTATTGTTATCAAAGCCGAGTTAGGAATTTTAGCTGATGAGAAAGGGAATAATTTAAGTGGTTATGAAATTGAAATTGTAAACGATGAGTTAATAATTACAGACCAAATTGGAAACCTTGTTGAATACAAATTACAAAACGGGAAACCAATAAGCAAGGAAGTTCACCGTTTGCAAAAAACGCTTTTTCATCAAAAGCAAACCATTATTGAAAACTGTTTATTTGGCGTTGACATTAACCCCAAATCTGTTCTCATTTGCCGATTGCGTTTATGGATTGAACTTTTGAAAAATGCTTACTACAAAGAAACAGAATACACAGAGCTTGAAACGCTACCCAACATTGACATAAACATAAAATGCGGTAACAGTTTATTAAGCCGTTTTCCATTAGACGCTGATTTAACCAAAGCACTCAAAAGTATTAAGTATGACATCAAAGCATATAGAGGATTTGTAAACGATTATAAAAACGAAAAAAATCGTGATGTAAAAAAGGGATTGCAAAAAATTATTGACGGCATAAAAGGTGATTTCAAAACTGAAATTATTAAAACAGGCAAAGATTTTCAGAACTATTACAAAGCAAAAGGCGATTTTGAGAAGCTAACTCAACAATTCAGTTTCTTTGAAATGACACCGAAAGAAAAAAAGAAATGGAATGAGGATGTAAAAATAGCTTCTGATAAAATGAAAAAATACGAAGCGGTTTTAGATGAAATAAGAAATAATGTTGTATACAAAAACGCTTTTGAATGGCGTTTTGAATTTCCCGAAGTCCTCAACAACAAAGGTGATTTTGAAGGTTTTGATTTAATAATTGGAAATCCTCCTTATGGTGTATCTCTTAAAGATGGTCTAAGAGCTGCAATAGTTAATAATCTCTCTAAAGTGCCAGATTTTGAAATTTATTACTTTTTTATCAATCTTTCAAAAACACTTTTAAAACCAAATGGAATAAAAACTTATATTATCCCGAATACTATTCTGTTCAATGTATTTGCAAAAACGTATAGAGAAAATCTTTTTCAAAACTGGCAAGTTCAGGAAATATTAGACTGCACAGATTTTAATGTTTTTGAAGGCTCGGCAACTGTTAGATGCATTATTACACAATTTGTAAATAAACCATCTGACGATTTGGTTTACTATAGGCCGACAGCAAATGTTACTTCATTTGAGGATCTAAAAGAAAGGAAGATAAACACTACAACAAAAACCATATTACTTGAAAATAATCAAAATTGGGCGCTTGTCTTCAAACTTAGTTCAGATATATTACAACTTGTTTCAAAGATCAAGACTAATAAAAAACCACTAGCATTTTATTTCCCCGAGTTCAGTCAAGGTTTAATAGCATATGACAAATATCAAGGTCAAGACGAATACACAATAAAAAATAGAATATTTCATTCGACTACTAAGCAAAGTGGTTGGAAAAAATGGCTTTGGGGTGAAGATATTACGCCTTATTCAGTAAAGTGGAATGGTAAAGAATATCTCAATTATTCTGACAATATCGCAAATCCAAGAGAACCAAAATATTTCAAAGGTGAAAGAATTTTAGTGAGAGAAATTACAAATCCAAAAATATTTGTTGGTTATACTGATGAAGAGGGTTATAACGACCCTGCAATAATTAATATTATCAAAAACAAAAAAGGTGAATTTAAATTAAAGACACTTTTAGCAATTTTAAATTCCAAACTTGCAACATTTTATCATTTCAATTCATCTCCCAAAGCAACTAAAGGTGCATTTCCTAAAATTTTAGTGGAAGATATTAAAACATTTCCATTACCCATGGTTTCGTCTAATGAGCAGAAAAATATCGGTAGTTTGGTTGACCAAATCATTTCAATCAAACAACAAGGGAAGGACAGTAGTGAACAAGAAAAGAAAATTGACGAATTGGTTTATAAACTTTACAATATTACCCTTGACGAACAAAAAATAATAGAAGGAAAACATACATGACACATTCAGAGAAATTATTAAAAAAAGAATTTAAAATTCAATCAATGGATGAATTACAATCAATAATTGATAAAAAAACTGAGGCCTTTTTTCAATTCAATTTTTTTACTGATTCAAAAACTTACAGGTCTAATATTTTAAAATTAATTGATGAAATTAATTCAGATGGTGATTTAATAGGTATCGAAATTTCTGCTATGAAATCTGGTAGTATGATACGAAGTTTTGCTACTCAAGCTTATTCAGAAACAATTGGAAAATATAAGAACCAAAGAAAAGCTTTAGTAAATCATGTTAGGATTTTGCTTAATCTGTAATTGATAGAAATTTAATACAACTTAAACAATCAATTCACCATTCACATTGGTAGTTAGCATTTGCCTGAGGTTGGTGTATTTTCACCAACCTATGCGTTAATTTGGTCGGTGAAAACACCGACCATAGGCAATTTAAACTTTTTTCCATCATTGGCAGTAGCCGAGAATTCCTCGGTAACTGAATTTGAGTATAATCTAAAACTCACTTTGTGTTTTAATTTGTTCCCAACTCCTGTTTTTAATTGAATCTAAAACCATCCAAATGGCTATAAACGAAAGTACAATTAACAATATAACTACAGGTAAAAAATCGCGTATTAAGTAATGAATTCCGCCTAACGTCAATGGAATTAAAAAAGTAAAAATACCACGCACAAAACTGCTGCCTTTTACTTTATTTCCTGCCGATGCAGAAAAAGGTAAATCTTTAAAACTTATATAGGCAATACTTAGCACTATTAATATTTGGTTACTTATTCCTAATATATAACTTGGTAAATACGACAATTTTAAAAACAACAAAACAAGGGTTAAAATTACAGCAGCTAATGGCAAATAAAATTTAGTTAATAACGATTTTACTGCTCCTAATTGCAGCTTCCCAGGCTTGTCTATTGGGCTTACATAATATATCCATGCGGCTTTAAATTTGTCGCTAAAACTTAAATAGCCCAATGCAGTAATTAAAACAAAATTGCAAAAATAAACCACAAAAATATAGAAAAACGAATCGGCTTCGGGAAATTCAATTCCATAACCACCATCGGTTTTTAAAACAACCAAAACAAAATACACCAACATGTAACCCAACGATGGATAAACTTTCATTTTAAAATCGCGGCTTCTACTTGTCATTTTCCAAGTGTGAATAAAGCTCATTCTTTCTGCTCCTTTTGCTGTAAAAATAGCACTAAAAAAACGCAAATAATTGCTAGTAAATTTAACTGGTTTTAAGTTGCTCTTAACTACTTTTTCTTCTTCGGTTGAATTACCAATAAGTGCCAATTTTTTATTAAACGAGGGTGCTAAATATTGTATCACTACCCAAATACTTAAAACTGGAACTGTTAAAGCCAAAACGGTACAAACTATCAATTTAAAACTATTTTCAAAACTATTTAAAAACTGCCAAGCTGAACCAAACCAATAAGAAGGAACAAACATGGAGTAATTAGATAAATTAAAATTAATACCTTGTAAAGTAGATTTGCTAATAATTTTTGGTACAATTTGATACCCTGCGTAAAGCACAATAGTTATAAATATTTGAAAATAGGAAATAAAGCTCTTGAACTTATTTGGAGTTGTTATTTTTAATACCAAAATATAAATGGTATTAATTAAAAATACTGTAAATAAAGTAGCAAATAATATTAAAATAAAAAAAGTAAACAGTGCCCACAAACCATTGTAATAACCCATGTAAATTAATCCTAAAAGGGTCATTGGCAAAGCAGTTTTTACTATATGAATAATAATATAAAGTAACCTCGATAGTAAAAACGTTTTATCGTTTATGGGTTTTGGTAAAATTATAAAATTGTCTCTTACATCAATTAAAACTGTAGTAAAGTCTGCTATTAAAGTAGATGCTAAAATAAACATATACATTGAAAAATAAATGGTTAATTTGGTTTCATAATTTTCGCCAATGTAAAATGAAAACATAAACATTAAACCTAAAAAAATAGATAAAAATGTTTGTAAATAACTAACGTTAGAAGTTGGTTTGTTTTGGTTAGTTTTTCTTAGTGCTTTAATGCCTTTGGGCGTTCTATCGCCCATAATATTTTTATACTTTAAAATAGTTTTTAACTGATTGTAATTTACTCCAAAATTCTTGTAAAAACCTTTTGGAAGCAATACAATAAAAACTAAAAATCTGTCTATAAAATTCATCCTGAAATTTTAGTTATTAAATGCATCCATTAATTGCGATGCCGCATTGTTATTGTTCGAACCTTGCGTTAAATAAGAGAATATTTGCTCTAAACTTTTATCGCCTTGTTGTTGTTTTAGTTCTTCAAAACTACCATCAGCTATAACAGTTCCATTATTAATTAAAATTATTCTGTCGCTTACTTTTTCTACTACATCCATCATGTGGCTGCTATAAAAAATTGTTTTTCCTTCTTTGGCCAATTTGCTTATTAAATCTTTAACAGTAATTACACTATTGGCATCAAGACCGCTTAAAGGTTCATCTAAAATCAAAATATCAGGGTTGTGGAGTAAGCCCGAAATTATTAAAACCTTTTGCCTCATTCCTTTGCTAAATGTTTCCATTCTTTGGTTCATCACTGCTTCAAGCCCAAAAGCAATCAACATTTTAGTCATTCTTTCGTTTGCTATTTGCTCGTTTAGCATATACAGTTCGGCCATAAAAGATAGGAACTCAATAGGTGTTAAAACATCATATAACTCTGCTAATTCAGGTACATAACCAATTTTACTTTTAACTAATAAAGCATCTTTTTTTATATCTAATCCATTTACTAAAACTTCGCCTTCAAAGTCAGATATTAAGCCACAAATAATTTTAACAGTAGTGCTTTTACCTGCACCATTCGGACCAATATATCCTATAACCTGACCTGGATAAATATTTAAATTTATTCCTTTTAAAACTTGCTTTTCGCCATAACTTTTAAATACATTTACTAAACTTAAAATGGGTTCCATTTTTTTATTAATTATATGGGGCAATATAAAAAAACAAGTGATATAAAGTTTAAATTTCTGCTTAATTTGCAAATACATAAAATATAAAATATTCCTTTTTTAGAATGATAGATTTAAGAAGTGACACCGTAACTAAACCAACAAAAACAATGCTTGAAGCCATGATGGAAGCTAAAGTGGGTGATGATGTTTTTGGTGAAGACCCAACAGTAAATGAATTACAAAATTTTGCCGCTGATATGTTTGGAATGGAAGCGGCATTGTTTTGCTCCAGTGGAACACAAACCAACCAAATAGCAATAAAATTACATACCCAACCAGGCGATGAAGTTATTTGCGATAAACTTTCGCATGTATACTTGTACGAAGGTGGGGGCATAGCATCAAACTCTGGTGCTTCGGTTCGATTAATAGAAGGGAATTTAGGACGATTTACTGCAAGCCAAGTTGCTGAAAACATAAATGATAAAAACAATATTCATTTCCCAATAAGTAAATTGGTTTGTGTTGAAAATACTGTAAATAAAGGTGGTGGTGCCTGTTGGGATTTAAACGAATTACATAAAATTAAATCGGTTTGTACTGAAAACAATATGGGTTTTCATTTAGATGGAGCAAGGTTATTCAATGCCATTATTGCAAATAATGAAAATCCAAAAACCTATGGAAACTTATTCGATACCATTTCTATTTGTTTAAGTAAAGGTTTGGGTGCTCCAATTGGTTCACTTTTACTTGGTTCAAAAAATAATATACTCAAGGCAACCCGAATAAGAAAAGCAATGGGAGGAGGAATGAGGCAAGCCGGATTTATAGCAGCTGCTGGTTTGTATGCTTTAAAAAACAATATAACTCGGCTGTCAATTGACAATGAAAGAGCAAAAATTATTGCAAATGTTTTGCAACAAAAAAAGTTTGTTGAATCTGTTTACCCTGCCGAAACCAATATTGTAATATTTAAAGTTAATCAAAATCAATTAAATATTGAAAAATTATTACACGAATTAAACAATAACAATATAAAGGCAGTAAGTATGGGGAATAACCTCATTCGCTTTGTATTACATTTAAATATTAGTGACTCAGAATTTGATTTTATAGTAAATAAACTAAATGAACTGAACTAAATGATGCCAATTACTTTGAAAATTTAAAACATTTTAGCATATTCGCCCTCCTCTATGAAAAAATTACTTCTTTTATTGTCTATTTTACTATTTGCAAGTACTATTACATATGCTCAACCACAACCTCGAAAAAAGAAAGTTGCAAAGGGTTACGATCAAATTTATCCATTTGTAAAAGGAAAAGCCAAAGTTGTAAAAAACGGAAAAATAGGATATATAAATATGGAAGGGGAAGAATTTATTCCTTGTAAATACGAAGAAATATATCCGTTTGAGGGAGGTAAAGCAAAAGCAAAACGCGATGGAAAGTATGGTTTTTTAAACGAACAAGGCGAAGAAATAATTGAATGCAAGTTTGATTTTATAGGTCCATTTAAAAACGGAAGAGCAGTTGTAAAACTTGATGGAAGGCTTGAAATAATTGATACTGAAGGTGCTGTTATAACAGAAGGAAATCACAGCGGTAGTTAAATTTATTTTATTTCAAAATAAACAAAAACTCAAAATAATAAAATATATCAAAATAAAACATTGTTTAACGACAATTATAAAAAATGACAGAATTAAAGAGAAAATTTGCTGAAAAAGCCCTACCATTAGCTGTAGAAATTAGAAACTTTGTAAAAGAAAATGCAGATGTAGTTCTTGGTGAATTTACTGTAGAAGATGTTTACGCTGGTCAAAAAGGAATTATTGGATTATTAACCGAAACTTCTTTATTAGATTCAAACGAAGGAATTCGTTTTAGAGGATATACTATTCCTGAATTAAGACAATTGTTGCCAAAAGTGCCAGGAGGAACCGAACCATTACCTGAAGGTTTGTTTTACTTAATGCTGCTAGGCGAATTACCAACTTACGATGATGTTTTAGATATTCAAGCAAATTGGTCACAGAGAGCTACAGTTCCGGCACACGTTTTTGCAGCTTTAGATGCAATGCCAATTACCACACACCCAATGACTCAGTTTGCAATTGGAATAAATGCTTTACAAACAGAATCGGTTTTTGCAAAAGCTTACAAAGAAGGAATTAATAAAAAAGATTATTGGGATTATACCTACGAAGATGTTTGCACTTTATTGGCTCGCATACCAGTAGTAGCAGCTTACATTTACAGAAGAACATATAAAAATGGAGAACACATTGCCCCTGATCCAAAATTAGATTGGGCTGCAAACTTTGCACATATGTTGGGTTACGATTTGAATGAATTTTATAAACTAATGCGTTTGTATTTGGTAATTCATGCCGACCACGAAGGTGGAAATGTTTCAGCACACACCACCCATTTGGTTGGTTCAGCGCTATCTGACCCATATTTAAGTTTTGCTGCTGCCATGAACGGCTTGGCAGGACCATTACACGGATTGGCTAACCAAGAAGTAGTTCGTTGGATAAAAGACATGCAAGAAGAAATTGGTGAAGACCCAACTGAAGAACAAATTGCAACTTATATTCAACAAACTTTAACCGAAGGAAAAGTAGTTCCAGGTTATGGCCATGCAGTATTGCGCAAAACCGATCCAAGATTTACTGCCCAACAAGAATTTGCAAAAACTTATATGCCAGATGATAAATTGGTAAATATAGTTTGGAAAATATACAAAGTTGCCCCTCCTATTCTTGAAAATACAGGAAAAATTAAAAATCCTTGGCCAAATGTGGATGCCCATTCAGGAGCTTTATTATTACACTATGGCTTTGCAGAATATGAGTTTTATACCGTGTTATTTGGTGTAAGTCGCGCTTTAGGTGTTATGGCTTCATTGCTATGGGATAGAGCTTTAGGATTGCCTTTAGAAAGACCAAAATCGGTAACTTACGAATGGTTAAAGAAAACAGTAGAAGCCAAAAAAGCTACTTCATAAATTTATTTACAAAAAAAAAGCCTTCGAAATTAAATTTGAAGGCTTTTTAGTTTATTAT
>JBAXCN010000022.1:0-39986 GCA_037141455.1 Bacteroidota bacterium | reverse complement strand
CTATCACCGAGTTTCACTCTATCACTGAGTTTCACTCTATCACCGAGTTTCACTCGGTGCTATTCATATTCAACTCCTTCGGAGTTGCGTTTGTCAATGTATTATATGTAAGAACTGTTTAAAAAATATTTTTTCTAAACCAATAACTCCGATGGAGTTGAATAATTATATTTAATTTTTAATTAAAATTTTTTCCAAACCAATAACACCGAAGGAGTTAAATGTGAATAGCCTTGCATGAAATGCAGGGTAATGAATGACCCGCGCAATACAACTCCGAAGGAGTTGAATGTATTAAAAATAGTGTTTGTTTTAAATTCAAAAAAATATTTAAATTTTCATTTAATAAATATTTTTTTCTGTTATTCAACTCCTTCGGAGTTGCGTTTGTTCATTGGTTCATTTAATCACCGAGTTTCACTCTATCACCGAGTTTCACTCGGTGATATTTATATTTAACTCCTTCGGAGTTGCGTTTGTCAATGTATTATATGTAAGAACTGTTTAAAAAGTGTTTTTTCTAAACCAATAACTCCGAAGGAGTTAAATGTGAATAGCCCTGCATGAAATGCAGGGTTATGAATATGTCGCGCAATACAACTCCGAAGGAGTTGTATTTGTTATAAATTGTGTTGGTTTTTAAATTAAAAAATTAATTAAATATTCATTTACTGAATATTGTTTACTGTTATTCAACTCCTTCGGAGTTGTTATACATAATGATTATTATTTATTGAATTTTTTAAATTTAATTATATACAAAACAATTGTTATTAATTAAAATTATTCCAATAAATCATTGGCAAAAATTAGGTTTTAAATAAAAGGTTTTAAGAAGCTATTCCAAACAGGTTTTAAAACCTGTTTGGTGTTTTGGCAAATTTTATTCTATAATAATTTTCTGGGTTTCTGTTCCCGCTGGGCTTTGAAGTTTTACCAAAAATATTCCCTTAGGAATTTGTAAATCAGTAATTGCTAATTGAATATTTTGTGTTTCTTTTTCAATAATTTTATTAAAAATTTCTTTACCAAACAAATCAAATATTTGAACACTAGAAATATTATTTTGACTTTCAAAATTCAATATATTTTTTACCGGATTTGGGAATATTTTAGTATTATTTTTAACAATTTCTTTGTTTCCTGTTCCTGCCAAAATAGAAAAATAATTATTTAAATACATCGTATCTTGGTCAGCAGGATAAAAATAAGCAATGCTGTATGAACCCAATTCTGCTGATGGATTTACTTTTATGATAGCTATTAAATTATTATCGTCAATTGTAGTAAAGCTTGTTATTTGAACATCATTAGAAATTGAGTTGTTTTTTGAAAATAAAATGGTAGGAGGATTGGTTTTAAATTTAGTATTGCTATTTCCAACTACATATATTTCTTTTTGATCATTTCTTCTAGCAAATTTATGTTCAATATTAATTAAAGACATTGGATAAGGATTGACTACATTAAAAGCATTGTTTAAAAATATTTTACCATCAATTTCATTTTCAACACTTATAGTATATGGTCCAATTTTAGTTTTTAAATCAATTACTAATCCAAATTCTAAATCCCCCACATTAGAATGAGGAGTTTTAATTGCTCTTAAATTTGTAATAGCAATACTTTTACTTTCAATTCCATGCTTATAAATTTTAACAATATTATTTTGAGCTGTTTCAAAATGTGTATTTTTACCCCGAATGGTTAGTGAAGAGTAACCACCTTGTAAAATTTGACCTATTGTATTAAGAATATATATTTGGGGAACAATTGTATCGGTATCAATTATTTGTATTCCATTAGATATATTAATAGGAGCATTAATGGTATTTGAAATACGTAAATAAAAAAACTTGGGGTATGTGGTATTGTTTGAAATAGAAACAGTTCCTGTAATTACTGTATCGTTCAATACATTTTGGTTGGAGAAAATAGCATCGGTTGTAATGGCATTATTGAAAATAAAATCAATGGTGTTTACACCTGTTAGAAATGCAGTGTTCTTCCCTGAAATGGTTACAGGAAATGATTGTCCACCTACAGCTTTGTTTGGAAAAATTGAAACACTTTGGGCAAATGAATTAAATCCTAAAAAAATTAAAATTGTAAAAAAAATTGTTTTCATAACATTATATTTTATATAAACGAAAGTACAATATTTTTTTGGCTTTAACGTAAATTTATAGTCACAAAAAAAGACCCAAGCATTTCTACTTGAGCCTTAAACTATAAACATAAAAATTTATTTGTGGTAATTAAGCCTATTGTATATTTTTAATTCTTCAACATCTATCTCCATTTCTACCAATTTTGAATTGCAATCAATTTGCATTTCGTTACTTGTTTGTGGCGATATTAATATGAATGAATTATTTTTAAATTTAACTTTACTTAGGTTTATTTGTGCTAAACCGTTTTTTACTTTTGCGTTGGCAATTAAAGCATAATCACTAGTCATAAGTTGGATATGCAACCCATTAAATATGGAATCGTTCAATGCAGTGTTGGTTTTATTAACCACTTTTACTTGCAAAAAATTGTTAGTAGTATTGTCTGTCCCAATTTTATAATTTAACACATAATCTAGGTCAAAAACCTTGTTTGTCCACTCGCCTTTGAGTGATATGTCGCCAATTATAAATAAAAATGCAGACAATACTATCGTAAGTATATATTTAAATACAGCTTTCATTTAATACGAATTAAATGAACATAAATAAAGCCAAATTCATATTACACTGATTTAAAAGCAAATCACTTAAAAATATTAGCAGGATTTGTTTCATTTTGGGTTTAAAGTTTTACTTTGGGGCGAATTGTAAAGACATTTTGTACTATTTAATTCAGACTTTACAATCATTCTTCCATGCAATAATCTTTATTTTGGCGAGGAGGAAAATATCTGCTAGAAACCTAACAAAGCAAAGATTTCTTTGAAGCTTTTATCTGAATTATTTATAAACACTTAATAAAAAACCACATAAACGCATAGATTTCATAGTTTACAAGCTATTTTTTCTATGTGTCTATGTGGTTCAATTTTGGTTTAACTTAAAACACACATTCCAATTCACATAATTAAGTTTTCATCTATGCTGCAAGTCCATGGAGATTGGATATCTGATTTTTAAAACTAATTACTTGCTATTTTTTTTCATGGCTTCTTTTTTAATTGCTGCCAAGGCTTCTAAATCTTTGTTGTTTAGTTTACAAGTTTCGGGGTTCGATGTTTGGTAATACATTACTTCACTGTTTTGTGATGTTAAAATTAATTTTGTACAAAACTTTTCATCTTTAACTAAAAGCGAATAAACTGTAGCATTGTCTTGGTCTAAAATAGCTCTGTAAATTACATCTCTATCAACTTCTTCTACTTCTGCATCAAAAATATCGGGAGCATTTTTTTTACCTTTTAATGCCAAAGTTTTATCTTCAATTAATAATTTTTTATCTAATAATAGGTTTTTATCAGAAGGATAATCGGACATCATTTTTGCTGCGGTAATATCACCATCTCGGGTAGCATTCATAGCATATTCGAAATAATTATTTAACATTTGAACGGCACGCTGCATTTCAAAATTCCAGTCGGCTGTATCAATATTATTGCTACAAAATGCTTGTGCCAAAATATCTTCGGGCATTGCTTTTCGTTTAAATTTATTGGTTAAAACCAATCCGTTAAAATCTTCTTCGCAACTACCAAGCTTGGCTTTGTTTTTACTTCCTTTCGATTTACTAAACATTAAATATGCAACGTCTTTCTTTTTGTATTGCATTAACTCATTATCGAAAGCAACTTCAAAATTGTTAAACTTCCAATACCTTAACATAGCAGTTTCTATTGATGCATTGTAAGCGCTATCGTAAAATAAAACTACTACTACCTTGGTTTCTTTAAATTTTTCTATTTCCGATTTTTTCTTAAAAAACCCAAATTGAGCTGATGCTGCATAATTTAACACAACAAGTAGTGAAACAACAAATAATTTTTTCATAATTTTTTCTGATTTAAAGTTGCAAATAAATGTTTATAATCAAAAATAGAAACATTTTTTTAATTTGCCACACTAAATTTTTATATTTTATAAATAAATGACAACCGAAACAATATTAATAATAGGTTCTAATGGCCAAATAGGGACTGAATTAGCAGAAGTACTAAGAGCCAATTATGGCACTGATAATGTAGTTTGCAGCGATTTAAAAAAACCTGAAATAACTCCAGGACCTTTTGAAATAATTGATATAATGGACCGCGAAGGCGTTTATACAATAATAAAAAAATATAAAGTAACACAAGTATATTTATTGGCAGCATTGCTTAGTGCTACTGCCGAAAAAAATCCGAAGTTTGCTTGGGATTTAAATATGCAAGGGTTATTTAATATTTTAGATGCAGCAAAGGAAGGCATCATTAAAAAAGTATATTGGCCAAGTTCAATTGCTGTTTTTGGGCCTACAACACCCCAATTAAATACACCACAATACACCATTATGGAACCTAATACTATTTATGGTATTAGTAAGCAAGCTGGCGAACGTTTTTGCGAATATTATTTTCAAAAATACAATGTAGATGTAAGAAGCATTAGGTATCCAGGATTAATTGGTTACAAATCGGCACCAGGTGGGGGAACAACTGATTATGCTGTGCATATTTACCACGAAGCTTTAAAAAATGGAAAGTATACTTGTTTTTTAAATGAAAAAACTACCTTACCAATGATGTACATGCCCGATGCTTTGAAAGCCACTATAAGCTTAATGGAAGCTCCGGCCGAAAAAGTAAAAATACGAAGTAGCTATAATATTGCAGGGATGAGTTTTAATCCGCTTGAAATTACTGAAGCAATAAAAAAACACATTCCAAACTTTACCATAGATTTTGCACCAGATTTTAGACAAGCAATTGCCGACAGTTGGCCACAAAGCATAAACGATCAAGAAGCTAGAAATGATTGGGGCTGGCAAAATGATTTTGACCTACAAAAAATGACAGATGATATGATATTTAACTTAAAGAAAATCAACCTAACTTAACATACAAATTTCGTTAAATTTTACTTTTTATAAACTAAATGTTAAAAGCATTTATGTGTATTTTCAATAAAAAAGGAAATACACTATACTATTTTATTTTGTATTAATTCTTCATGCTAACATCATTTGGAGGTATAATTTTTAAAAAAATTAATACAAAAAGACGAAGTGTCAATTTATAAGAATCTCTTTTCGTTAACAATCAATTATAGTAATGAAAAACGTATGTTTTTTCTCAAATTAGTTTGACCATTTGTTGGTTACTTTTTTTAGCTACCTGAGTTTCTTATTGACCGCATTAAATAATTAAGACAACATAATTTAACTTTTGGGTCGACTGTAAACAATCGACTTCACTGATAATTTGGAATAGATATATTTTTAATTTTTAATTTTTAATTTTTAATTTTTACATATATTTTATATGTTTGGAAATATTTATTTAAAATATTTAAAATGACTATACCTTTTTTGCCACTCAAAGAAAACGATAGATTAAATGCTTTAAATGAATGCATTTATTAGGTACTTTACCAGAAGAATATTTTGACAATATAGATTTGATAAGTTCAACTTTTATTGATGTAACCGAAAAGAAAAAACAGGAAAAAAAATTACAATTATTGGACTACTCTTTTAAAAATACAGCTTCTACCGTGTGTTTAATTTTAAAAGATGACAGCTTCATTGACTTTTATACATTTACTAAAAAATAAAAAAATGATACAAGATGTTATTAAAAGAAATAATGTAACTATTCATGGCGAAGGCACACAGGTTATGTTGATGGCACCAGGTTATGGGTGCGACCAAAATATGTGGAGATTTATTATACCCGCATTTAGTAGCAACTACAAAATTGTACTTTTCGACCATGTAGGCTGTGGAAAATCAGATATTTCGGCTTACGACAACAAAAAATACGCTTCTTTGCAAGGCTATGCAGATGATATTATAGAAATTTGCGAAAGTCTTAAACTTAAAAATGTTATTTTTATAGGACATTCAGTAGCCACTATGATGGGGCTATTGGCAGCTATCAAAGCACCTCACTTATTTGATACATTAATTATGGTATGTCCATCACCACGTTATATTAATGATGAAAATTATTACGGTGGTTTTGACGAGGCAGATATCCATGAATTATTAGAATCTTTGGATAGTAATTATTTAGGTTGGTCGAGTGCCATTACTCCCGTTATTATGGGCAATGCTGATAAACCAGAGTTGAGCGAAGAATTGGCAAATAGTTTTTGTAAAAACAATCCTGAAATAGCAAAACAATTTGCAAATGTTACGTTTTTAGGAGATAATCGCCACGATTTATCAAAATTGAAAACAAGAACGCTTATTTTACAATGTAGCTCTGATGTAATTGCACCCGATAGTATTGGAAAATATGTGCATGAACAAGTGCAAAATAGCACAATTTTTTTTATGGAGGCTACCGGACATTGCCCACACATGAGTGCGCCAAAAGAAACAATAGAATTGGTGACAAAATTTTTAGCAAATATTTAGCTGATGAAATTTAATTTGAAAATATCCGACTTTCCAAGCGCTTTTAGACAGATATTATCAGCTACTAAAACGATGCAATAATGAAAGAAACAATAGACTTCCATTTTGCAGATGATGATATTACAGCAGCTGATTTAGCCAAATTTGAACTAGTAAAATCAGAGGATGAAGCAGTTTTAAATAACTTAGCTGAATTTTTAAATAATATTGTTGCTAAAAAAGTAGCAAAAATAAGTCAAGAAAAAGACGAATTTTATAGTAAACAATTAGCGTCAAAAGAATTAGAGTCAGATGCATTTTATAATCATTCTCCTTGCGGTTATTTTTCAACTTCTGGGAATGGAATAATTAACAAAATCAATGATACTTTATTGTTTTGGCTTGGGTATGCAAAAGAAGATATTGTAGGGAAAGTTACTTGGCAGAGTTTGTTGAGTGTGGGTGGTAAAATATATTTTGAAACACATTATGCTCCTTTGCTACAGATGCAAGGTTTTATTCAAGAAATCAGTTTTGAAATGGTGAAGAAAGATGGAACTCGTTTACCTATCTTAATCAACACTAAACAAATAAGAGATGAAAATGGGATAGTGCAGATAAATTATTCCACGGTTTTTGATGTAAGTCAGCGTAAATCTTATGAAAAAGAGTTGCTCGTGGCAAAAAGAAATGCCGAAGAGCAAAATAAATTGATTTATGAAATAAACGAAAAGTTACTGGAAAGTGAAGAAGAATTAAAAAGTAAAATTCAAGAAGTCAAAACTATAAATGAAAATTTAAATAGATTAGTTAAATTTACTTTTAAAAATGCTTCTATACCTATTTATTATATTTTGGAAGATGCTAGCTTCTATGATTTCAATGACATTGCAGCAGAAAATTTGGGTTATACAAGAGAAGAATTGTTTAAATTAAAACTTTATGATTTAGATAAAGATCATGACGAAAAAAAGTGGGTAAGTTTATGGGATAAATTGAAAGTAGAGAAAAAAATAACCATAGAAACGCAACAAAAAAAGAAGGATGGTACTATCATAGACGTTATCGTTACAGCTAATTATGTAAAATATGGAGACTTAGAATTGAGCTGCAGCTATGTGCTGGACGTTACCGAAAAGAAAAAACAGGAACAACAATTGCAATTATTAGATTATTCTTATAAACACACTGATAGGGCAATGTCTTTTTTGGATGAGGATGGTTTGTTCATTGACTTTAACCAGGCCACTGCCAATTTGGTGGGCTACAGCTATGAGGAGTTCAGGGGAAAAACATTAATGGATATAAACCCAATGGTAACCAAAGAATTTTGGGTAAAACGATGGGAGGATTTGAAAGTTAATCCAAATCAAAAATTTGAAGATAAATTCATAAGAAAAGATAAAACTTTTATTGATGTTGCGGTAAGCGCCAATTCGATAGAACTAAATGGCAAAATTGTAAATTTTGGGTTTTATGAAGACATTACCGAAAAAAAGAAAGTAGCAGAAGATTTAAAACTGATGGACTTTGCATTTAAAAAGTCTGCCACGCCTATTATGCTGCTGTTGCCAACTGGTGAATTTTATAGTTTTAATGATTCTTTTCTCAAATTATTAGGTTATAGCCAAGAAGAATTTAGCAAAATAAATTTGCTAAATGTTGCAACACAAATGGATGAAGCAAGTTGCATTTCACAATGGGAAGAAATTAGAGAAAAGAATAATGTTGTATTTCACTGTCAATTTGAGCGAAAAGATGGTGTTTTGCTAGATGTAGAAGTAAGCGCCAACCTGATTAATTACAATGAAAACGAGTTAAACTTTTGTTATGTAAATGACATCACCGAAAAAAAGAAAGCAGAAGACAACCTAAAACTCTCAGCATTTACAATAGATAATGCCACTTGGGGTTTAGCATATTTCAATGAGGATGGTACTATTTATAATTGTAACTTAGCTTTTGCAAAAATATATGGGTATACAAGTGTGGAAGAGGTAAAGTCCAAGACAGTATTTGACTTTAATGAAGGGTATAACCCTGACACTTGGAAAAAGTATTGGTATTTTTTAAGGAAAAAAAAGAGTATAAAATTGGTTGCCAAAAGAACTAAAACAGATGGCACTATTATAGATGTAGAAATTAATCCAAATATAATTCAATTTGGGGATAAAGAACTTAGTTGTGTCTATGTAAATGATGTAACCGAAAAAATTAAGGCAGAAGAAAGACTAAAATTGTCAGACCATATTATTCATAAAGCCACAACTGCCATATATCTTATAAAGTCTGATGGATCAATTTATGATTTTAATGAAGCAGCTAACACCATGTTTGGATATACCAAAAAGGAATTTGCAAAGCTTAATAAAATGGATATTGACCCTAATTTAAATCTTGGCATTATGGCAGAAATGTTTGAAGTATTAAGAAAAGAGGGGAGAGTAAGTTTTCAAGCTAAGTTGGTTAAAAAAAGTGGAGATTTAATAGATGTAGAAATAACCTCTACCTTTATTGTTTATGATGGATTGGAATTGAAATGTTCATTTGTAACTGATGTAACAGAAAGAACAATATTGCAAAAAGAATTTGATAGTCAGCGGTTGTTTTATGAAGATATACTTAACAATATGCCTACTGAAATTGCAGTTTTTTCTAATGACTTTCGATATCAGTTCGTTAATCCGGCAGGACTAAGTAATCCTGAAACTAGAAAATGGATTATTGGAAAAACCGATAAAGAATATATAGCCTATAAAAATGGGGATAATGTTGCTGTTTTAGATAGAGTTCCGTTTTACGAAGAGGCAATTAATGGAAGCAAGACAGTTACTTGGGAGGAAGAACTAAAAGATAAATCTGGAGAAATTATTTACGTATCTAGAAATATGTTTCCTGTTTTTGATGATGTTGGCAAGTTAAAAATGATAATAGGATATGGTTACAACACAACCAATATCCATCGTGCAAATGCTAAAGCTAAACTGTTTGAACTTGGGTTTAGAAATATACAAACACCTTCTATTATTGTAGAAATCAATAATGGCAAGATGTATGATTTTAATGAAGCGGCCTTAAATGTATTGGGTTATTCAAAAGATGAATTTAAACAAATAAATATCAATGACATAGATGTATTAATTGGTAAAGAAGAATTAATTAAACTAAACCAACAAATAAGCGAATTTAAATCTTTAACTAGGTATACTTCTTTTAAGAAAAAAGACAATACCTTAATAACAGTGGAATGTAAACTGCAATATTTGTTTTTTGAGGGCAAAGAATTAAATTATGTTTTCTTTACCGATATTACACAAAAATTGAAGGCAGAGGAAGAATTGAAAGAAAGTAATCAACGATATGAGTATGCAACCTTAGCCACAAATGATGTAATTTGGGAAACAGACCTTGTAAAAAAAGAGATTTTTATTAGTAAAAACTTTACCACTCTTTTTGGCCACGAAGTTACTGATGGATGGATGCCAATTGAAAACAATATTTGGAGAGAAAATATCAATTTTGATGACGTGCAAGATGTGTTGAAGAGTCAATATGAAATATTAAATAATTCAAATAAAAATAATTGGGTAGGTGAATATAAACTTAAAAGAGCAGATGGAAGTTTTGCAACAGTACTCGATAAAACTTTTTTTATAAAAGATGAACATGGTAATGTGATAAGAATGGTTGGGGCTATTCAAGATATAACCAAGCGAAAAGAAGAAGAAGAAAGATTGAGATTAATGGAAGCAGTGGTATTGAATACAAATGACGCCATTTTGATAGCGGAAACTGAACATATTGATTTGCCTGGTCCAAGGATAACATTTATTAACCCTGCTTTCCAGCAAATGACTGGTTTTAGTGCAGATGAAATAATAGGTAAAACACCCAGAATACTGCAAACAGCAGATACCGACAGAAAAGAATTAGACAAACTACGCAAAGCATTAATTAATTGGGAAAGTTGTGAGATTACTGTCAGAAACAAAAAAAAGAACGGGGAGTTTTTTTGGGTAACCTTCAGGGTAACGCCTATAAAAGATAAAAATGGTTGGTTTACTCATTGGTTATCTGTTCAACGAGATGTGACCAACGAAATTGAAGCTACCTTAGAAAAGGAAAATTTAGTGAAAGAATTGGTTGCAAACAACCTTGAGTTGAAACAGTTTAGTTATATAACCACGCACAATTTAAGGGCACCATTAACTAACCTTGTTTCTATTTGTGATATTATTCAACCAGGGCCCGGTACTGATGCACTTACCTTGCAACTAATAGATAGCTTCAAGATTTCTACCCACCATTTAAATGAAACCTTGAAAGTTTTAATTGATGTTTTAATAATAAAAGAGAACACTAATATACAAAAAGATCAATTAACTTTTGAAGAAACATTTAAGAAAATATCAGAATCGCTTTCAATGTCATTACTAGAAAAAAAGGTAATAATAAATGTAGACTTTTCTGCTGCACCATCCGTAATTTTTGCCAATGCCTATTTAGAAAGTGTATTTTTAAACTTAATAACCAACGCAGTCAAGTATCGTCATCCAGATAGAGACCCTGTCATCAACATCAAATCAAACAAAGAACAAAATGGGGACATAAAGCTCACGTTTTCTGATAATGGAATTGGTATAAATATGGCCTTAGCAAAAGACAAAATATTTGGTTTATACAAAAGGTTTCACAACAATGCAGACAGCAAAGGAATTGGTTTATACCTTATACATTCACAAATAACAACACTTGGCGGACAGATAGAAGTAGAAAGCGAAGTAAATATAGGTACAACTTTTACAATAACTTTTAAATAAATAACAATGATTAATACAGTTTTATCAATTGATGATGATAAAGTAACACAAATTTTAAATGGAATTCATTTGAATACCAATAAATTTTGCAGTAACATAATAGAAGCTTATAATGGACTAGAAGCGTTAGATTTTTTCAAAAAATTAGATAGCGGGGAAATTTCCATGGAAAATTTTCCAGAAATAATCTTTCTAGATTTAAATATGCCTATGATGGATGGGTGGGATTTTTTTGAATCTTTTAAAGCAGAGTTTGCTCACTTTGAAGTGAAAACAAAAATTTTTATTCTTTCATCAAGCATAAATCCTGCAGATGTAGAACGAACTAAAAATGAAAAGAGTATTGTTGCTTTTTTGGCAAAACCTTTAAATGGGGAGACCCTAAAGAAGGTAACAAATTTATTGGGTTTAAAAGAGAATAATTAAATTAATAATTTAGGTGGTAAAATAGAAGAAAAAGCATCTTAGATTTAGTCAAATAGCAGTTGCGAGCGCAATGCTTTTAAATCAATCGTTTTTCTTTCAAATGTTTATTGCATTCATATTTGTTGTTGTGTTCTACCCGTTAGCTAACGGGTAACATAATGTTCAGGTAATTTTCCTTATACACATTTTACTCCTTTGGAGTCATTTCCTTAACTTAATTACATTGGGTGTAATTGTTCCATTTGTGCCTCAATAAAATTGTTAAAGGGCAGTTTTTCAAAGTTTCCAACTACCACATAAGTTCAAAATTTTATTTCGTTATATTTGAAATACACACTTTTCTGAACATTACCCAAAGCGAAAAAAGGTAAACAAAAAAGTTAGCTTTGATAGTTATTAAAAAATATTTTGTACTTTTGACAATGAAAATATAAGCCAAAAAACAACTCTAATAAACAAGGTGTATCCCGGAAAACCTAATGAGTAGAGAATTTAAATTTGCCAATTATGACTAATAAAGAATTTTTTAAAACTTGCCTTGTAAATGAACTAGCAGCAACAGTTGCTGTAATAGAGTCTTTACCAAATGAAAATCTTAATTACAGACCACATCCAAACAGCAGGAGTGCCTATGAAATAGCGGAGCACATCATTGCTCATGCTTTTGATTTTAATGTAATTTTAACTGAAGAAAAATGCGATGAATGTCTTGTAATGTCATTCAAGGATACAAAGGAAGGATCAAAATTGCTCTCTGATAATTGGAATAAAGCAATAAAAATTGTTGATACAATGAGTGAAGATGCTTTCGAAAACATCAATGTTGAATTACTCCTTTCGGGCAATCCGCTTTTAACAATGCCTAGAAATGGAATGCTTTGGTTTTTTCTTTTCGATGTAATGCATCACAGAGGGCAATTAAGCACATACATAAGACCGATGGGTGGAAAAAATCCTGCGGTTTACGGTTGGAGTTTTGATACGAAATAATTACTTCTACCTCTAAATCAAGCAGATATTATTACTACTTGAAAACAGCATTTATAATGTATTCCACTTTTTTAGTAACGAAAAATTTAGTGAAAAATGCCCAATAAAAGCACCTAGCCAAAAGGTTGTTTTTTATTCCAACCGCAGTTTTGCAGTTAATTATTGCGATAGCTATTGGGCATGGTAAATTACTGCCTTTTAGTTAACTGCAATACGATGGCTTCATTGGCTTGCCACTTCAACAACTTATAAATCTCCATTACTTTATTAACCAATCCCGATGCATTGGTACCATTATTTAAAAAAATTATTTAAACTTTAGCCAAAACAGATAACACAGATGTATACTATTTGATTGAATCAGAATAAGCTAAAGAAAAAAGTGTCAAAATTCGCTTAAGAGAGATAAAATTATTATTTTGCAAAAGAACTAAATTTATTGAACTATAATCGTATATTAACTATGCCAATAATTAATGCCCAGCAAGACACGAAAGACAATCATTATCTCGAGAAAGAGCTGTATGATTTAGTTAAAAAAGACAGTGCTATCTTTGATTTTATTCAAGAATCATCCTTAGATGGGATTTGGTATTGGGATTTGGATAACCCTGAAGAGGAGTGGATGAGTCCGAAATTTTGGTCTGTTTTAGGATATGATTACAAAGAAATGCCGCACAAACCCGCTGCGTGGCACAATATTGTAAATGCTGAGGATTTGAAACTCGCCAATGAACTCATTATTAAACATTTTGAAAACCCTGAAATACCCTTCGATAAAACCATAAGATATACACACAAAAATGGATCAATCGTTTGGATAAAATGCAGAGGTTTGGCTATCAGAGATGAGGAAGGCAAGCCAATCAGAATGTTGGGCTCGCATCAGGATGTTACCGAATACATAGAAAATAAGACTAAATTAGATAAAAATTTTGACTTATTAAATTATACGCAAAAAATTGCAGGCATAGGAAGTTGGGAGCTTGATGTAAAAACCAATGAGGTATTTTGGACAGAAGAACTATTCAACATGTATGGTTTCGATGCTACACTGCCACCGCCACCATACACCGAGCACATGAAGCTTTTTACTCCAGAAAGTTGGGAGCAGTTATCAGCAGCAATAAATCTCACCAAAGAAAAAGGAATTCCTTATGAACTGGAACTAAAAACAATTCGTAAAGATGGTAGCGAAGGTTACATTTGGGCGCATGGAGATGCAGCGTTTGACGCAAAAGGAAACATAATCCTGATTAAGGGTATAGCACAAGATATTACAGAAAGAAAAATTGCTGAGGAGAAATTGAGGATCAATGAGGAAAGATGGCAATTTGTTATTGAAGGCAGTGGTGATGGAATTTGGGATTGGAACCCACAAGAGAAAAAGACTTTTTATTCAAGTCGCTGGTTGGAAATGTTAGGGTATAAACCAGAAGAGTTTACCGACAATGATTATGAATGGAGTTCAAGAATACATCCGGATGACATTGAATTTACGTTTGCTGAAATTTCTAAAAGTTTATCAGGACAAACAGTTTTTTTTAACCATGAATATAGATTTAAAAATAAAGAAGGGAACTATTTATGGATATTAAATAGAGGCAAAGTAGTAGAGAGAAATGAAAATGGTGAAGCCATAAGGGTTGTCGGTTCTCACACCGATATTACCAAATTAAAGCAAACAGAAGAGTTAATAAAAATAAATGAAACGCGCCTGAGTCTTGCAGTTAAAGCTGGAGGAGTGGGAATTTGGGATTGGGATATTGTAAATGATAAACTCACTTGGGATGACCAAATGTTTGTTTTATACGGAGTGAATAAAAACGATTTTACCAACGCATACGAGGCTTGGGTAAATGGCGTATATGTAGCCGATAAGCAAAGAGGAGATGAGGAGATTCAAATGGCAATTAAAGGCGAAAAAGACTTTAATACGGAGTTCAGGGTGCAATGTGGCAATGGTGAGATAAAACATATCAAAGCCCTTGCAATTGTATTGCGAGATGATAATGGCAATGCCATTCGGATGATAGGAACCAATTGGGATATTACAGCTGAAAAAGAAGCTTTAGCACAAATTGCTGCCAAAGAAGCTGCAGAAAAAGCAAACCAAGCAAAATCTGAATTCCTTGCCAATATGAGCCACGAAATCCGCACGCCCCTCAATAGTGTAATAGGATTTACTGACTTACTTAAAAAAACCCAGCTTTCTAATGTTCAACAGCAATATGTAAACAGTGCCAATGTTTCCGGACATGCTTTGCTTGGTCTCATCAACGATATTCTTGATTTTTCTAAAATTGAAGCAGGAATGTTGGATTTGGATATTATTAAATCTGATATGGTGCAGATATTCGAAGACAGTATAGACATTGTTAAATTCGCTTCAGCAGAAAAAGACATTGAGTTATTGCTCGACATTGACCCCAACATGCCCAGATTCGGTCATGTTGATGCCATTCGCTTGAAACAGGTTCTATCCAATCTTTTAGGCAATGCTGTTAAGTTTACGCTAAAGGGAGAAGTCGAGTTAAAAATAAGCTACCAGTCAGTTGATGGCGATAATGGCAAGCTATCAATTTCAGTGAGAGATACAGGAATTGGTATCAATGAGGAGCAGCAATCGAAGCTCTTTAAATCCTTTTCGCAGGCCGATAGTTCAACCACGCGTAAGTTTGGTGGTACAGGTTTAGGACTAGTTATTTCTCAATTGATTGCAGAAAAAATGGGCAGTGCCATCAATATTAAAAGCACGCCAGGTGTTGGAACTGTTTTCTATTTTGATATTACCACTCGTTTTGATGCTGGAGAAAAGTTAGATTATACAACGATTAAAGGAGTGAAGCGATGCTTGATCATTGACGATAACGCCAATAATCAAACAATTATGAAACAAATGCTTCTTCAATGGCAAATTCAATCTGAATGTTGTGATAGTGGTTTCGATGCGCTCAAAATAATTGATCAATCCGAACCTTTTGACCTGATCATTTGTGACTACAACATGCCCTACATCAATGGCATAGAAACAATAAGAATGCTTAAAGATAAGTTCAAATTAAGTATTGAAAAACAGCCTGTTATTCTTTTACACTCATCATTAGAATCACACACAGTGGATAAAGAATGTCTGGAATTAGGCGTTCGCTTTCGCTTAAGCAAACCTGTAAAAAGTAACGATTTATTTATTTACCTCAACAACCTATACCCGGATAACACTACCAACCTTGATAATGAAATTATAGCAATACCGAAAGTAGAAAATATTTATGACAATTTAAAAATACTAATCGCAGAAGATGTGTATTTGAATATGGTTTTAATCAAGGCCATGCTTTCTGAGCTTGGTTTCAATAGTGAAATTATTGAAGCTAAAGACGGTATTGAGGCCATAGAAAAATACCAAAAAATGAGCCCTGATTTGATTTTAATGGATGTACACATGCCCGAATTGGATGGGATAAGTGCAACTAAAAAGATTAGAGAAATGGAATTATTATCTGGCAAAAATGTACCAATAATAGCGCTTACAGCAGGAGCACTTAAAGAAGAAAAGGCGAGCTGTTTTGCTAGCGGAATGAATGACTTTTTAACCAAGCCACTTGTACCAGAGAAAATTATGGCAGTGATTGATAAATATTTGTTAAAAAAAGAACATTCAACTGAATTACTTCATCATGATAAATCAGAAAATGATTTACATATGGCTTAAGATGATTTGGTGAATTTGTTTAACGATAAAGCAATTATTAAGGAAGTAATTAATATAGCGCTAAAAGATTTACCGGCTAAAATACTTGAACTAGAGCATGCTTGCAATGAAAAGGATTCAGAAAAAGTGTTTACAGCAGCTCACAGAATAAAAGGTTCATCAAGTTCAATGCGCTTCCGTTTAATGACCAAAATTGCAGAGAAAATAGAAATGGAATCAAATGCTGGCTGGAACGATAACTTAAAATTACATGTATCAGAACTCAAGGCAGAATGGGAAATAGTGAAGGAAATTATACTCCAAAAACTAAATTAATTCATTGATACGATCGAAATTTCTAAGTTCAATAATTATTATTCTCAATTAGCCAGAAGAAGTGACAAATGAACATCAATATAAAGTAACAATAGTTTGGACAGGAAATAAAGGGCTTGGAACAAAGAGCTATCAATCATACGACCGAAATCATACTATTACAATTGACAACAAAGTAGATATTTTTGCTTCATCAGACCCTGCATTTCTTGGTGACAAGTCAAAACATAATCCAGAAGAACTATTGGCTTCATCTTTATCGAGTTGCCATATGTTATGGTATTTGCATTTATGTTCCGCTAACGGTATAACTGTTATTGATTACAAAGACCATGCAATTGGAACAATGAAAGAAACAGCGGAAAATGGCGGTCACTTTACAGAAGTGGTTTTGCGACCTACCGTAATTATTACAGACCAAACACAAGTTGAAAAAGCAAACGAATTACATAAAGAAGCGAATAAAATGTGTTTCATTGCAAATTCGTGCAACTTTCCAGTTAAACATATTTCAACTTGTAAAGCAGTGGATTAATGCAATGTTTTATTGAACTATATAGAATTAGAATAGGTATACACAAAAAAGTGTAAACAAATAAAACATAGTTAGAAAAAGTGGCAGGTTACAATTAAATTATTTTACATGGTTTAAAACTGCAAATACATACACTTAGAAGAATTGGATTTTAAAAACCATAAATTATAGTTTTTACGTATCTATTCAAAGCCAATATTGATTTTTAAAAACAAATTTAGCATTAGAATTTTACATGATTGAATTGAATATGTTATACTATTCAATACTTTTTTACTATATTATTTAAGATTCAATTTTAAAATTCATTTAAAAGAATTATACCATTAAATATAAATTACAACTTACTAATTTTAAAAGTATTATTACTTTAAAAAATAAATTTCTTGCAAATTCTACCCATTATTTAAACTCCTTTTTAAATAACATTTTTTTAAAAATAAAGCCTAACATTATATAACATTATCTGTATCGAAACTTCATTTCGTTTAAAATTGCATTTAATTCAAGTGGCGAAATATAAAAGCCAAGCAGTAGAAAATTAATGTTTAGTAGTTTTATTAACCATTAAAAATAATTCAATTATTACACTGTTAAAATAAAAATAGTAATTACAAAAAAATGAAAATAAATTTTATTATTATCCTTACTCTTTGCATGCAATTGGCAGCAAAAGCACAATTACACATCGCTTCAAGTGAAGAAATTTTTGTTTCGGGAACTGAAAACTTATTTACTACTGAAAGTTTTTCAAATGCTGGTAAACTAAGTATAGCTGCAGGTGGAACTGCCACATTAAATGGAGGTTCTTCTTCTGGAACGGGAACCATTAAAGGTTCAAGTACTTCTAATTTATCTATTGGGGGAACGAGTACAAGTGGAACTTATTATTTTGACCAAACTACCCTTGGCACCACCAATGTTTTAAAA
This sequence comes from Bacteroidota bacterium, assembly GCA_037141455.1. Classification (GTDB taxonomy): domain Bacteria; phylum Bacteroidota; class Bacteroidia; order UKL13-3; family UKL13-3; genus JAAFJM01. Next base: position 21,706 of record JBAXCN010000022.1, on the reverse strand, counting down.
GATTTAACACTAACCGGAACTGCTACTGCAACTTTGGGCAGTGCACTTAATATTTTAGGAGGAGCTACTTCAGGAACAGTAATTGTTGGTTCTGGTACCACACTAAATACTGGTGGATTTTTAAGATTAAAGTCCGACATCAATGGAACCGCTAGCATAGGAACTTCCAATGGAACAATTTCGGGGAATGTAACAGTTGAAAGGTATGTAACTAGTTCAGCTAGGCGTTATCGCTTTTTATCATCGCCAGTTCAAACGCAAACTATTGCTAATTGGATGAGTCAGTTTTACGTTACCGGACCCTGTACCACAGCGCCTTCAGTTTTAGGTGCTATTAACGATCAAGGTTGGCATAGCAACACGGCTAATATAACAGCTCCTGGCCCTTACAATGCCTCTACTAACCGTTTTGGTGTAAGATATACTTCTATCAGAACATACAACGAATCTGTAGCGGGCAATTTAAACAATGGATTTGAAGATGTTACCCCAAGCATGTCATTATCGGCTGCTAAAGGTTTTAAAGCCTTTATTAGAGGTGCAATAGGAGATACTGGTCAGTTAAATGGAACTGTTACAGGACAAACCGAAGTTACTTTAGCTTTAACAGGAGCTGTTAACCAAGGTGAGGTAAATTCAGGTGCTACATTTACAACCACAAGCTCAGTTTCTAACGATGGTTGGAATTTATTAGGAAATCCTTACCCTAGTGCTTACGACTTTAATACACAATACGATTTAAATTCTTCAGCAAATATTGCCAATATTAATCCCACGGTATATGTGTACAGTGCTTTAACTGGTGGGTATGTAAGTTATAATGCCAGTAGCAATACCAATGCTGGACTTTCAAATGGCATTATACCATCGGGTGCAGGATTTTTTATTCAGGCCAATGCTGCAAATCCTGTTTTAAAATTTCAAGAAGCTTTTAAATCTACTTCTACTGTAACAGCTGTTCATAAAACTGAAATAAAAACCGATGAGTTTGGAATAAAATATTTCAAAGATTCAACTGAAAGTGATTATTTAGTAATAAAAATGTTTGAAGGTGCTACGCTAAACAGTGAAATATATGACATTGTAAAATATAGAAACGATAATTTAAACTTAGCTGCTTATGGAGAAGATACTATTGATTTGGCGGGAAGTTGCATACCTTTTGTATCAGAGGAAACACATATTAAGTTAAATGTAGAAGCAAATGCAGTGGGAACTTACCAATTTGAATTTACCAATATGGAAAATTTTGATGCCAATGTTTCGGTTAGTTTATTGGATAAATACACCAATAAAACTACCAATGTAAAAGCCAATACCAAATACTCTTTTGAAATGGATGCTGGAGTGAACCAATGGGGTAAAAATCGTTTTGAATTAATTTTAAATGGTAAAATAAATACAAGCATAAACCAAGCCAATATCATAGCAAATACTAACTTAACAGTTTATCCAAACCCTGCTACCGATTTATTAAATATAAACATAAGCAATGCTAGTTTTAAAAATGCTAGCATAACTATTTCTTCTGTTTCTGGCCAACAAATTATGAATTCAACTATGAATGGAGCCAATGCCCAATTAAACATTGAAGGCTTAAGCAATGGGTTATATTTTGTAACTGTAGCCAACGAAAACGGATTCAATAAAACAGTAAAATTTGTGAAGTAGACGATAGTAAATAGACGATAGTAAATAGACGATAGTAAATAGACGATAGTATATAGACGATGGACCATAGAAAGAGAACTATGGTCTATGGTCTATCAACCATTAACTAAGTAAAAAATGAAAATCTTTAATCAAGCTAAAAGCATGAATATATCAAAATTAATATTGGCAGTTGCCATAGTAGTAGCAGTGAATTTTGCAGCAAATGCACAACCAGGAAGTACAACAGGAGGTTTTGATGACGAACCACAAGATGTGCCTGTAGATGGAGGCATTAGTTTATTGGCAATAGCAGGCGCTGCTTATGGTTACAAAAAATTGAAAAATAGTTATCATAACAAAAAATAATAACTTATTATGAATATTCTTGAAATACAAGAATTACAAGTAGCAACAACTATTGTATGCATTGTAACATTATTGGTTTTTGCATACCATTTTTACAAAAAATTTACTACAAAAGTAATTTGTCCGTATTGCAAGAATAACAATGATTTAGAAAGAATAAAAAAGTCGAAAATACTTAACTATATACCATTTATGAATTTAAAGTATATTAAATGTTATAAATGTAATAAAACTCATTACCACTTGGCTTCAAAGAAGGGCATTCAAAATGTTTAGAAAAAAATATTTTAACCTTGAAGTAGAACTGAGGGATTTGATGATGAACCCCAAGATGTTGCTGTAGACGGTGGAATTATAATATTAGCCACTGCTGGAGTAGCTTATGGTTGTAAAAAATTATAAAAACAAAACATATTAGTACTAAACAATTAAAACCTAAATTTAAAATAATAAAATAATAAATAACATACCAATGAAAAACTTAAAACTAATTATTATCCTTTCTTTACTTTTAAATACAGTAATAAGTAAAGCTCAAGTTGGAATAGGAACCACTACTCCAAATGCATCAGCAAAGTTAGATATTACATCAACTAACAAAGGTTTTTTACCTCCAAGGGTAACCCTTACGGGAACAGCAGATGTAACTACCATTGCAAGTCCGGCTACCGGATTATTTGTTTACAATACTGCCACTGCGGGTACTTTGCCAAGTAATGTAACTCCAGGACTTTATTACTATGATGGTAGCAAATGGCAACGAGTTATTAACCAACAGCCTGATGCTACTGTAGAATTTGACAAAGTTACACCAACTACTTCAGGTGTGGTATTTACCCCAAACACGCCAGCTAGTAAAGATTATGTGTATGTAAGCAGTGTTGATGCTAGCCAATGGACTTATAACGGAACGGCTTATATTACTTATACGCCACCTGCAAGTACAGCTTGGTATACATCAGGTGGAACTACTGATGCAGGAAGCAATAAAACGGGAGCAATCTATAGAACTGGAAAAGTAGGGATTGGAACCATTAATCCTGGAACTGCTTTAGAAGTTAATTCAGGCGTTTCCAATTCGTCTGGTATGAAGTTTACCAATTTAAATTCAAGTGCTCCAACATCTGGTGGTGCTACTTTAGGTGTTGATGCCAATGGGAATGTAGTAACTGTTCAGGGAAATTCTTTTTCACCTTCTTTTGGTTCTAGTAGAATATCTTCAACAATTAATGTAAATGCTGGTTCCTCATCATTGCTTACTTCCGTTACTTTGCCTACCACAGGAACTTATTTGGTTACCTATACCATGCGTGTTCAGAGTACAGCAAATAATAATAATCAATATGCCGTGGGTTACCTTTCCAATGTTAGCTCACCGGGTAGCCAAATTGTAGGTACTGAAATTTTAGGTGCTTATTCTGCTTCATCCGCATCTCCTTTTCCAGTAACAGGAGGAAATTACTCAGGTTCTTATGTTGTAACTACTACACAAGCAAATAAAGTTATATATTTTATTGCAACTGCTAATAATGGTCCTATGAGCTTTATAGATGACGGTAATGGGAGAACTCAAATTTCTTTTGTAAAGGTTACGCCATAAGATTTTAAAAAATATTGACTAAAAAAAATAGTAGAAGCAATACTTAAAATACATTTTTTTTAATGGCAATAGGCTTAAAATTTAACACTGTAAATAGTGTTAAATTTTAAGCCTATTACTTTTACTGACTCCTATTATTTTATATAAATACATTAAATTGCATGAATTTTTACATGATAAATTATTAATCCATGAAATTTCCTTCAATTCATTTATGTCTTCAATGAAAAGTATCAATTCTATAATTTTAAAACACTGTATCTATTTATTAGTTATTTTATTTTCTTGTAACTCAAAAAACAACAAATTAACGTACACCAATAAAACGCCAATTGATTCACTGATATTAATAATTGACCAAGAAAAAAAAATTGGTTTTGAAATAACAGCAGAGGAAATTCACGACATGTTGTTTTTGTCGAATGATACCATTGGTGCCAATAAAATTATTGATTACATTCAAAATCGTGCAACTAAAGAAAATAAAAAATCAGCATTTGCGGTTATTGAACTTATAAAAGGATATAAAAGTTTATGGGCTAAGAATTACGAAAATGTAACCTTGCACGGCAATAATGCTCAAAAATTAATTACTGAAAAAGACACCATTATTCAGTTCAATATTTATAATTTAATTGGCAGTGCCTATTATTATCAAAATAATATTGAAGCAGCAAAAACTTACTATTTAAAAGGATATAATTTAGGTATAGAAGCAAATAACTCAGTTCAAATAAAAGTTTTTGCAAATAATTTAGGATCATTATTTAACAATCAAGGTCAATTAGTACTTTCAGAATATTATTTCAGTAAAGCACTGAAAACGAATATAACTACAAATCAAATAATTGATACTGTTCTTGTTTCAAATATTTATGGAATAATGATTAATGAAAAAAGATTTGATGATGCTAAAAAATTCATTGCTAATTACCATTTATCAGATTACAAAAAACCCTGTTTTGGTTTTAAAACTACCATTTTACTAAACACCATTTATATGGAACAAAGTTTACAAAACTGGGATTTGTCAAGAACATTATTGAATTTATTAAACTTAGAAAATATTCCTAATTACCAAAAAACAGATTATTTGGCATGTTATGCTACCCAACTTTTAAACGATAATCCAAGTTTGGTATTTTCATATTTAAAGCATCATATCGACTTAATAAAAGAAGATTTTCCCTATTCAATTACACAATTAAGTGATGTATTAAGTTATTGTATTTCAAAAAACGATATCATCATCCATTTAGAAGAAATAAATGAACTAGAAAAATCCTATATTTTTGATGGCACTAACTTAAGAGATGAATCAAGTGTAAAGTTTATAAAATCATTATTATATAACCAAAAAAATGATTTTAAAAACGCACAAATTGAAAGCATGCATTCACTTGAATTAACAAGTAAATATAATGATATTAGAGATTCTATGTATATATCTGGAATAACTAGTAAGTTAAAACTTGAAGAATTGTTTTCAAGTATTACAATGGCAAACAATAAAATAAAGGAAAAGGAAAAAGAAAAAAAAATACTATTAATTATTATGGTGATGAGTGCTTTAGTTTTTACTTTTGGAATACTTTTAATTTATTCGTTTTATAAAAGTAAATCAGCTAAACTAACTAGGGTACAAATTGAAAATGAAAAAATTATACAAGAAAAAGCTTTTGAAAATAAAGAAGCCACTTTAAACAAAAGAAATGTAGACTTATCAAAAATTATTATTTCTAAAAGCAGTGAAATAAGTTCAAAAATTAAAAAATTAAATGAGGAAATTAAAAGTGAAGAGCTTCTGAAAGTAATTAAAGAAATAGATGGTTTTAAAAGAATTGGTTTACCCACAAAAGAAAATAATGTTAAACTAATTCCTGAAGATTACCAAAATCTGAATGCAATTCTTATATCTCCTAAAACACTAAGTTTAACCGAAAAAAGGATATTGCAACTCAGTATAAATGGAGTAAAAACCAAAGAAATTGCCAACATTTTAGGCATTAGTAACCAATATATATTAAACGCAAGAAGCAAAATTAAAAAAAACCTTACCATACAAGATTTTGAAAACTGGGAATATTTAAAATCACTAATTGATAAAAATAATTCATAAAATTTTATTTTACAAGCCAAAGCTATTCAATAAACGCATTAGTTTAGATACTTTATTTAACTAGTCTTCAAATAAATTTCATCATTTTTAAATTCATACTTTCCCAATGTGTGGGGACTTAATAATTCATATTCGTATAAATGGGTTTTAAAATGTTTTTGATAAATACTTGGGTTATCTTTTTCATTTTATGGTTACAATTTTACACGATCGTTATACTCTATTTCCGATTCGAATTTCGTTATTAGTTATTCAAGTATAACCGTCTGACGCCATGCCATTGCAAATCTTTGTGCAATCGACTGTCGGAACGTATTCGAATTTTATTCAGCCAATTTCGGATAATCGATTTCGTGTTATTTTAAATGACCTACAATTGCTTTTAAAATCAAATAATTTTTAAATCATTTTTTGTGGGAAGGCATCATATTCCATTTGGTATGTTCAGAACAATTACATAAAATAAATTAACATGCATAAACCATCTAAAACAATAAGTGAATATTGTTTTATTTTTATTTTAATACATTATAAATAAGCTCCAATTTGCTTTAACATGTGTATTATACATATTAATAACTATTTTGCAATTGACTTAGCAATTGAATTTAAACAAATTTAAGTTCAACAAATGCTAACATTTTTTAAAAAGCTTTATTTAGTTTATTGCTTTTATAAAACAAACATATATATGCCAATAGTTGAAAATAAATTCAAGAATTATGTAGCCAATAACAATACCGAAATTCTTATTTTAGGTACTTTTAGCCACAATGTAGTAGATGGTGCTGATTTTTTTTATGGAAAAACACGTAGCTTTTTATGGCATTTACTACCTGTAAGTTTTGGATTAAACAGTTTAAAAGAAGCAAGCTTAAATGAGAAAAAATCATTTATGGAAAAACATAAAATAGATTTTGCAGACATAATAAATGCGATTGATGTGCCCGAAGGAGAAGAAAATAATTTAGATGATAGTTTTATTGATAACCATGTGAGTGAATGGAATAATTTAGCAGCCATTATTGAAACCCTTCCAAAATTAAAAGCTGTTTATTTTACTCGTAAAACTTTCAACGGAATACATCAATCAAAACAACAAATAATGCAAATAGCAGCATTTTGCAATGCTAAAAACTTGCGTTTTTGCAAGCTTGAAACACCAGCAAAATATTATGATGAAACCAAACAAAAACAGTGGATTGATACAATAGTAAAACAAACCACTTGCATGAAGGCATAAAAAAACTACAAAGCATTTTTATAAAAAAATTATTTTCAGTTTAACCATTTTTTTTAATCTCTTTTTAGGTAAAAGTGATAAAAAAAACTTACATTCTTTTAAATATCAAATAGTTTCTGTTTTTTGCTAAATATAATGGGTGAAAATAAAAATATATTAACCAATGAAGAAACATTAAGGGCAATTTTTAATACTGCTGTTGATGGAATGATAATTATAAATGATAGAGGAATAATTGAAGCTATCAACCAAGCCGTTACCAAAATGTTTCTGTTTGAAGAAGCTGAATTGATAGGAAAAAATATAAGTGTTTTAATGCCGGAGCCCGATAAATCGAAACATGATGGTTATATAAAAAACCATTTAGATACAGGTGAAAAAAAAATTATAGGCATAGGGCGCGAAGTAGAAGGGAAAAGAAAAGATGGTTCCGTTTTTCCGTTTTTTTTAAGTGTAAGCAACGTAAAATTGAAAAATGGAACTACGGTATTTGCAGGTGTTTTACATGATATAAGTGTGTTAAAAAAAGCCCAAAAAGACATAGAAGATTACAGTAAAAAACTTGAAAAAACCAATATAGAATTACAAGCCTTAGACAAAGAAAAAGAATTAAGTGAAATGAAATCGCGATTCATTTCAATGGCCTCGCACGAGTTTAGAACACCGTTGAGCACCATACTTTCATCAGTCAATTTAATGGCAAAATATAATGAGATGAATGAAAAAGATAAATTCAAATCGCATGTTGTTAAAGTAAAATCTGCTATTGTAAATTTAACTGATATTTTAGAGTTTTTTTTATCGGTTGAAAAACTGGATTCAGGACATTATAAAATAGATGCAGTTGAATTTGATTTTATAGAATTTATAAACTCTCACATTGAAGAAATAAGAGATTTATTAAAAGAAAAACAACGTTTGGTTTTACAGTTCAATCCAAATAAAATTATAGTACAACACGATAAAAAAATAATAAGAACTGTATTACAAAATTTGGTTACCAATGCTATAAAATATTCTGACGAAAAAGGTGAAATTATTATCAATATTCAAGTAGAAAATGATGCCATTATTTTTAAAATAAGTGATAACGGAATTGGCATACCAGAAGAAGAACAAAAATATTTATTTGATAGATTTTATCGCGCCAAAAATGCATTGAATATACAAGGAACAGGAATTGGTTTAAATATAATAAAAAAATATATTGATCTTATAGGTGGTAATATTACTTTTACAAGTAAAACTAACCATGGTACAACTTTTATAGTATCGTTGCCTATTATTTCAAAAAAATAAAATATGAAAAAAATTCTTTTAATAGAAGACAATAAAGATGTTAGAGAAAACATTGCCGAATTACTTGAATTATCGGGCTATAAAATAGAGCAAGCGGCTAACGGAAAAGATGGTGTAATTAAAGCCAAACACTTAATACCCGATTTGATTATTTGCGATATTATGATGCCAGAGTTAGATGGATATGGGGTACTGAATATTTTATCGCACGAGGCAAATACTGCTTCTATTCCTTTTATATTTTTAACAGCAAAAGCCGAAATGGTAGATATGAGGAAAGGAATGAATATGGGAGCAGACGATTATTTAACCAAACCTTTTGAAGAAGAAGATTTATTAAAAGCCATAGAAGTAAGGTTAGGAAAAGTAAATGCATTACAAAAAGAATTTAATAACTCCATTGATGGCATTGAATCATTTATAGATTCTGCCATTTCTATTGACGATTTTGATACTATTTCGAAGGAAAGAAAACGCGTTGTTTTTAAAAAGAAACAACCTATTTACAGCGAAGGAAATATTACAAGAGGAATTTATTTTATAGAAAAAGGATCAGTAAAAAGCTACAAAACTAGTTCGAACGACAAAGATTATATTTCAAATATATACAAAGCAGGTGAGTTTTTTGGATACATAAATATTTTAGAAAACTCCAATTATAGCGAAAACGCGGAGGCAATTGAGGAAACAATAACCTATTTTATTCCTAAAAACGATTTCTTTTCATTAATTTCTAAAAACAGATTAGTAGCAAATTCATTTATTAAAATGCTTGCAGGAAATGTAATAGAAAACCAAAATAGAATGATTAAACTGGCCTATAACTCAGTAAGAAAACGTGTAGCCGAAAGTTTAATCATGTTAGATAAAACTTATAATACTAATCAAGTATCAATCAATTCGTTTTCTATCAATAGGCAAGATTTGGCAAGCTTAGTTGGCACTGCAGCTGAAACTGTTATAAGAACACTTTCTGACTTTAAAGAAGAAAAATTAATTGAATTGAAAGGAAGCGTAATTACTATTTTAGAAAAAGCCAAGTTGGAAAATATGAGGAATTAGATATTATCCTAATACTCGTAAAAACCTTTACTTGTTTTTCTTCCAAAATGTCCTGCATCTACCTTTTGTTGTTGTATGCGGTTAGGTCTAAATTTACTATCTTGGTTAAATAAATGATACATAGATGTAGTTACAGACAAATTGGTATCCACTCCTATTAAATCCATTAACTTAAACGGCCCCATTTTAAAACCAGCACTTTCTAATAATGCATCAATATCTTGCAAAGGTGCTACTTGTTCTTCCAATATTTTTAAACCTTCTACATAATAATGCCTTGCCACTCGGTTCACAATAAATCCTGGAGAATCGGCAGCCATTACACATGTTTTTCCCATGCCTTCAATTAGTGCCTTGCAATGCAATGCCACTTGTTTATTGCTTTGCGCACCAATTATTATTTCAACCAATTTCATTATTGGCGCTGGATTAAAAAAATGAATGCCAATTAGCCTTTCAGGGTTTGGAATTTTGGCTGCAATTTGAGTAATAGGAATAGAAGAGGTATTGCTTGCCAACACGCAATCAGGTGCATTAATTGCAGCTACTTTATTAAAAAAATCGTGTTTAATATCCAAGCGTTCTATAACTGCTTCAATAATTAAATCGGCAATTACTTCGTTAATGTTATTGGTAAAAGTAAGTAAATCTTGCGTTGCAACTTTTTGTTCAACGGATAGTTTATTTTTATCAACCAAAAATTGTAAACCTTTATCAATGCTGGTTTTTGCTTTATCTAAAACAGTTTGGTTTATATCAAACAAAATTGTTTTAAAACCTGCATTGGCAGTAACCTGTGCTATGCCTGCACCCATGGTTCCTGCACCTGCTATGGCAATTATTTTTATTTCTTTCATCAAAATATTTTTTGTTAAAAGTTTAACAAATTATCTAAAGCGGTTTTAAAGCGTTCTTTTGGTAAAAAGTTTTGCTCTAAATTTTCATTAAAAGGAACAGGAGTATCTAAACTGCCTGTTCTTACTACTGGTGCATCTAAATATTGGAAACAATATTGCGCAATATGCGCAGCAATTTCAGCACCAATTCCTCCTGTTAAAGTATCTTCGTGCAGTACAATGGCTTTTCCTGTTTTCTTTACACTTTTTTCAACTGCTGCTTTATCCCAAGGCAATAAAGTTCTAAGGTCAATGATATCGGCATCAATATTATTTTCAGCACAATGTTTTAGCGCCCAATGTACTCCTGCACCATACGTTATAATCGATACGTCCTCTCCTACTTTTGCCATTCTTGCAGGACCAATTTCTAACATGTAATAATCATCAAACACATCTTCTTCTAATTCTACATTTCTATACAAGTTTTTATGCTCAAAAAACAAAACTGGATTTGGGTCGTTAATGGCTGCTGTTAGTAATCCTTTTGCTTCGCTTGGCGTACTTGGATAAACAATTTTTAACCCCGGAACATGAAAAAACCAAGCTTCGTTACTTTGCGAATGAAATGGACCTGCACCCATTCCCGCTCCGGTTGGCATACGCACAACCACATCGGCTTGTTGCCCCCAACGGTAATAACTTTTTGCTAAATTATTTACAATTTGATTGAAACCTACACTTACAAAATCGGCAAATTGCATTTCAACCATTGCCTTCATTTTTTTAATGGCTAAACCATAACCTGCACCTAAAATGGCACTTTCGCAAAGGGGTGTATTTCTTACACGTTCTTTTCCAAATTGTTCTACAAAACCTTGAGTTATTTTAAAAACTCCACCATAATCGGCAATATCTTGACCCATTAATACCAAGTTATCGTGCTTTTCCATGCTTTGGCGCAAACCATCACTAATGGCATCCACCAATCGTTTTTTACTTTTATTTAATGTTGCGGGAGTTGTTATTACATGTTGTAAATTTTCAAAACTTTGGCTTTCAGGTAAATTTATAGGCATATAAACATCAGCCATTTCAAGTGAAGTATTTGCTACAATCTCTGGTTCGTTTAACACTTCTTCTACACCTAAATCTATTTCAGCTTTAATTTCTGCTCTTATTTCATTTATTAATTCGTAAGTTAATACTTGTTGTTCTAATAAATAACGTTCGTAATTAACCACAGGATCTTTTTTACCCCATATTTCGAATAACTCCTGAGGAACATATTTTACGCCCGAAGCTTCTTCGTGGCCGCGCATTCTAAAAGTAATACACTCCAATAAAACTGGTCTTGGGTTATTTCTAATCGATTCAGCTAATCCTCTAATGGTATCATAAACTTCTAAAATATTATTCCCATCAATTCGGTAGGCTTCCATTCCGTAACCAATTCCTTTATCTACAAAACTTTTAAATTTAAACTGCTCATTACTTGGTGTTGATAGACCGTAACCATTGTTTTCAATTAAAAATATAACAGGCAAACTCCATACTGCTGCTGTATTTAATGCTTCGTGAAAATCGCCTTCGCTTGCACCACCATCGCCACTAAAAACTACAGTAACTTTTTTTTCTTTCTGTAATTTATTTGCTAACGCAATGCCATCGGCCACACCAAGCATGGCTCCTAGGTGCGAAATCATTCCAACAATATGGTATTCGTTTGTTCCAAAATGAAATGAACGCTCGCGGCCTTTGCTAAAACCATTTGCCTTGCCTTGCCATTGACTAAACAATTTATTAAAAGGCATGTTACGCCCAGTAAAAACGCCTAAATTGCGGTGTAATGGTAAAATATATTCATCGGTATGCAATGCTTTTACACAACCTACACTGATAGCTTCTTGACCAATTCCACTGAACCATTTGCTTACTTTTCCCTGACGAAGTAAAATCAACATTTTCTCTTCTATCATTCGGGGTTTTAAAATGGTTTTGTATAAATCAATTAAAACTTCGTTGCTATAATTTTTGCGATTGTATTGTAACATACTTGTATGGTTTACTAAAGTGCGGGCGAAAATAGTGATAATGTTTTATTTGAGGGTATAAAATTTATTATGTTTTTAAAGGATCGTAATGCTATAGAATAATGTATAATAATGAATTTGATTATATTTGAAACATGTTAAACGAGTTTGATTTTAAATTGGATAGAACTGTTTTTAAACATCAGTCGATTGAGGAAGCAGATAAGAATACTAACTATTGGCTTTCCAAAACTCCTGAAGAAAGGTTAGCCGCGAGCTTTTATTTAAACAGTATTGCTTATAATTTTGATATAAATAACCCTCCAAAAATGGATAGAACTGTTTTTAGTATGAGGAAAAATGATATTTAATGGGAAATATATTTAATCAAGATTTTCAAGATTTTATTAATTCGTTGAATAAATTTAACGTTGATTATCTTTTGGTTGGCGGGTATGCAGTGATTTTAAGAGGTTACAATAGAACTACCGGAGATATGGATATTTGGGTAAATAAAACTCAAGAAAATTATAAAAAATTAGTTGAAGCGTTTTATCAATTTGGTTTAAGTGTTTCCGATATGACAGAAAGTAACTTTTTAACTAACAGTAATTTTGATGTTTTTACTTATGGAAGGCCGCCAGTTAGTATAGATATTATGACTGCTGTTAAAGGATTGACTTTTACCGAAGCTTACTCTAAAAAAGAAGTTTATGACTTTGAAGGTTTAACCATTAATTTAATAAGTAAGAGTGATTTATTAGTCGCTAAAAAAGCTGCAAATCGTTTAAAGGATTTGAATGATATTGAACATTTAGGCGAGTAATTTTAAATAATGATTCATTACAACTCCATTATTATTACTGGTCCAACTGCAAGTGGCAAAACAGCTTTGGCTGCGCAATTGGCATATGCCCTAAATGGAGAAATAATTAGTGCCGATTCTAGACAAGTTTATAAAAAACTGAACATTGGAACAGGTAAAGATTTGGCAGAATACAATGTAAATAATAAGCCCATCAACTACCATTTAATTGATGTAGCAGAGGTAGGCACTCATTTTCATTTATATGATTTTATTACTCATTTTTGTAGTGCTTTTCGGGCAATAGAAAAAAAAGAAAAACTTCCCATTATTTGTGGTGGAACAGGTTTGTATTTAGATGCTGTTTTAAAAAAATTAGAATTGGCCGCAATTCCTAATAATTTGGTACTAAGACACGAAATTGAAAAATTAAGTAAAGAAGAACTGATTTCATTATTAAATAACTACCCTACAAAATCAGTCCAAGTCGATTTAAGTAGCCATAAACGATTAGTTAGAGCAGTTGAAATTGCGGAATATTTAAATAAATCGAGTATTCCTAAAGTTGAATTTGTGAATTTAAAACCAATAGTTTTTACTTTAAATTTAACTGTTGAAGAACGTAGAAATAAAATTTCGACCCGATTAAAAAACAGGATTGACAATGGGATGATTGATGAAGTAAAAACCTTATTGAATGAGGGAATAAGTCATGAGCGATTGCAGTTTTTAGGATTAGAATACAAATACATTTCCTATTACTTATTAAACGAAATTACTTATGATGAAATGGTTTTAAAACTTGAAACATCTATTCATCAATATGCCAAACGCCAAATGACATGGTTTAGAAAAATGGAAAAAGATGGTATAAAAATTAATTGGCTTGATGCAAACTTATCGAATAAAGAAAATTTAGAATTAATACTAAAAAACACTAAAAGTTTTAAGGTGTAAATGAAAATTCATCTAACAATTGTTGGGTAGTTTTTTCTAGAATATTTACATCCATTTTTATATCAGTATTGGGTCTTCCGTTGGAAGTATTTTTAGGTTGTTTTACTATTTCAGCGGCCACTTCCATTCCTTTTATTATTCTGCCAAAAACTGTGTAAGCACCATTTAAATTTGGAGTTCCTGCTGTTGGCAACACTATATAAAACTGTGAACCACTTGAGGCTCTTGTAGGGTTTTGTGCATCACCAAGTCTTGCGGCACCAACTGCTCCATAAGAATGCAACAGTTTTGTATTTGAAGTATTAATTTCGGCAGGTGTTGTATATCCTGGTCCACCCGAACCGTCATTTGCTGGGTCAGCATCCTTCGAATTTGGGTCACCACCTTGAATTACAAAATTATCAACACAACGGTGAAACGTAGTATTATCGAAAAAATTGGTATCGGATAATGCTAAAAAATTGGCTCGGTGTAAAGGTGTTTCTTTATAAAGCCACATATACATATTGCCAAAACTTGTTTTTATTTCAATAATTTTTTCAGTTGAAACTGGTTGTATAGTAGTTTTTGTTTCTTTGGTACAAGAAAAAAGCAACAAGAACAAAATAGATAAAGTACTAAATTTTTTCATAATTTTTTTTAACAAATGTATCAATTGAAATGAATTTGCAACCTATTTTTTTATAAAACTTATTAATAAATAATTTTAATAAATTTAAAATAGTAGTATTTTGCGCTTCAATTTGAAATACAAATTGTTAATGTAGAATATTGAGTTTCATTTAATGGAAAAAAATAAAAATAATTATGCCATAATAATGGCAGGTGGAGTTGGAAGTAGGTTTTGGCCAGCAAGCAGAAGTACATATCCAAAGCAATTTTTAGATATTTTAGGAACGGGAAAAACTTTAATGCAGCAAACCTACGAAAGGTTTTTAAAAGCATTTTTACCCGAAAATATTTTTATTGTTACCAATGAAGCTTACGAAGGATTAGTAAAAGAGCAATTGCCTAACATGCCAGAAGATAGGATTTTGGGTGAGCCAACAGCAAAAAATACTGCTGCATGTATTGCTTATGCAAGTGCAAAAATTCACAAATTGAATACGCATGCCGCTTGCATAGTTGCTCCAAGTGACCATTTAATTTTAGATGAAGTTAAGTTTTTAGGTTATGTGGAAGAAGCATTAAATTATGCTCATAAAAATCCATCGTTGATTACGTTAGGAATTAGGCCAAGCCGCCCCGATACTGGTTATGGTTATATTCAATTTATTGAAGATTCAACTACCAACAATATTCATAAAGTTAAAACTTTTACTGAAAAACCAACTTTAGAAATTGCTGAAACTTTTATTGAAAGTGGCGATTTTTTATGGAATGCAGGCATATTCATTTGGTCTATATCATCAATAAAAAAGGCATTTAAACAGCATTTACCTGAACAGTATGATATTTTTGAAAATGCAGGACAAAGTTTTTTTACCAAAGATGAAGGAGCCACTATTAAAGCGTTTTACGAGCAATGCAGAAGCATAAGTATTGATTATGGTATTATGGAAAAAGCTGAAAATGTTTTTGTAATTCCTAGTGAATTTGGTTGGAGCGATTTGGGAACATGGACATCGCTTTACGAAATAATGCCGAAAGACGATAATGGCAACGCAATTAAAGGTAAAAACGTAATGCTTTACGATGTAAGTAATTGTTTAATTAACAAAGCTGAAGCTTTAGGGAACAAAATTATTGCCATTAAATCGGTTAAAGATTTAATAATTGTTGATACTCCAGATGTGTTGTTAATTTGTGATAAAAATAAAGAACAAGAGGTAAAGCAAATTGCTACCGATATTAAAATAAAATTGGGCGAAAAATATTCGTAAGAGAATAACCAAAAAACTAACTTTCTGCTATTTTTTTTGCTTTTAACCAAGGGTAAATTGACGTTAAAAAGCCTAATAATGAAATAGTAACGAATACTAATAGGGCATCGCTTGTAGTGAACTGAATTGGGTATGGAATTTCTGAATTAATACTAATTTTAATAAACCCAAATTTTTGTTGAACAAAACAAATTGCAAAACCTAAAATTAAACCTAAAAGTCCCCCTACGGTTGATATAAAAAGGCTTTGCCATGCAAAAATAGTAGCAATTTTATTGGCCATTAACCCCATGCTATGAAGTATTTTTATTTCACTTACTTTTTCCATTACTAACAAATACAAAGTTCCAATGGTATTAAAAATAGCAATAACTAAAATGAAAAGTATAATAATATAACTTATTAATTTTTCTGTTTTTACTAATTTATAAAAGGCTTCGCGTTGTTCAAATCGCGTTTTAATAATAAACTTATTACCAAGTATTGTATTTAGTTGTTGTTTTATTTTATTAATGTTTACATTGTCTTTTAACTTTATTTCTATAGCACTTAATTCGTTTTCTTTTTCAATCAATTCCGACAAAAACCGCAATGGAACAACAATGTATTTACTATCAATTTCTGGTTGAATTGCAAAAATACCACTTGGCGTAATTAAGTCTCTATTAAAGGCATTTTCAGGATTAATAAAATTGATTTCGCCTTTTTTAGGAGCATATACCGATAAAAAATTAAATTGATCTGAAGGGTCAATTCCTAATTGATATGCTAAATTTTCGCCACATAAAGCAAAGTTAGTATCACCATTTTCAATTAAAGCTATTCCACTTCTAATACAAGTATCTATATGAGTAATTTTTAAATAGTTTTCATCAACTGCTTTTGCAGTTGCAATGGTTTCTTTGTTATTATATTTTAACAATACGTTTTCTTCTAACACTTTACTTAAACTACTTATTTCACTTATTTTATTTATTTCATTAAAATTGATTGCATTTATTTTAAATGTTTTGCTTTCAACTGCGGTTATTTGTAGTTCCGCATCGAAATTGCTATACATTTTAGCAAATAAGTTTTCAAAGCCATTAAATACTGAGAGGATAATTATTAATGCGCATGCACCAACTACATAACCCAATAAACTGATACTTGAAATTACAGTTACAGCATTAAAAGAACCACTCTTTTTTTTAGAGAAAAAATACTTTTTAGCTATTTTAAATGATAACGACAATGGATTAAATATTATAGGCAATAATAAAGTACTTGAAGCAAAAAATTGTTATCAAATTAAAACAACTTCACTTTGTATTTTTCGGCCATTTTTTCTAATTGTTCTTGGCTTACTTCGTGTATATTTTTATGATTATGGTATTTTTCAACGGTTAATACATATAGCATATAATCATATTGCGCAGCTAATTTAAAATAAGGCTCCAATTCCCAATTAAGCGTAAAGGTATTATCAATAAAAACTTTGGATATTTGTTGTTGCAAGGCTTGTTTACAAAGGCTTTCGCATTGCTGGTAAGCTAAATAGTTTTCTGCAAAATTAAATTTGTATTCTCCTGAATTTTTATTGGTAAAATAATCGTCAATGGAGTAAATTGGATATTTTCCGTTTTCACTTAATAACGTTGCCAATGTTGATTTTCCCGAACCTGGTAATCCTCTTAAAAGAATTAGGTTTTTATCTGACATTATTCTGTAGGAACTATTACTTTATCGAATTTAATTTTAGCCCATGTAACCAAAGTTTTCATTTGCTCTGGAGTTAATTTAGTTTCAGAATGAATAAGTGTATATGAACTTAAAGGCATTTCATGTTCTTCCACCATTTCAATTATTTCCTCAAATTTATGCTTCTGTTTTTTTGGTTTATAGGCTTTAAATTCCGAAAAATTTAACTCTTCTTTTCCCTCATTCACATGCCATTGCATCCATAATCCAATTGGTTGTATATTGGTGTACCAAGGATAAACAGTATGGTTGCTATGGCAATCGTAACACGAAGTTTCCAGTATTTTATTTACATCGGCAGGCACTGTATCAAAGTGTAAAATATCGTTTTCTGTAAAAGCCAATCCTTCATTCTTGGTTGGACGAACAAATTGAAGAATAACTAAAATAGCTACTAAAGCCAAACCAATTTTTTTAAAGTTGAAGTATTTCATTAGCTAATATTTTAAATTTTTCTTTTCGTCCCGATATATCGTGATCTTATTTAGTTCTTCGAATTTCTTATTCCAAAATTTCGAATTTCTTATTTATTTTTTAGAATTTTACAAGCTATTTGTTCTTCAAATAAGCCACAAAACTATTAATATGTCTATCTTTTTTTGTTGGATAAATATCGTCAATAGTTACCATTATTCCTGTTTCCTCTACATACCCAAAGTGCACATTTACTGCTGTTCCAAAGGTTTTCATAGTTGGACTTAAGTTCATGTAATTATTAAATAATGGTGGGATATATTCACCCAATGAACGAACCATTTTGTTTAAGTATAAATGCCCTTCTTTAAAAGGTAAATCTTTAATATTCTTCAAAAAATCAGTACAATTAGTTTCCATTTTTAGAGGGTTTGGTATAACAATTAAACCTTCGTTTTCTGGAAAATAAAAATCCATAAAAGCTAAAATATAATCGCGCGCCTCTTTACTAAAATGCTGATAATTAGTTACTTTTCCAAAGAAGTATTTAATATGAGGGTGCAGCACAGTTAAAGCCCCCAAGCCATCCCATAAATTATCTAAGCTAAATAACCCTTTTCTGTTATCGAGCGAAGGTTGGTACTGAGGCTGAACAAAACTTCTTCCTAACTCAATAGTGTAAGGAAAATATTCCAATTTTAATTTTTCACTGTATTCAAATATTTCAGCTGTTGAAAGGTGGTAAATACCATTTTCATCTTCCACATCGCTGCAAATTGCGTAACGGTAACCCCCTACTATTTCTTCATCTTCGGGGTTCCAAACTATGAGTTGTTTGTAAATGTATTTTCCTGTGTCATGTTCATCAATATCAGCTTCTTTACCCGAACCTCCTCCTGCTTCTCTAAACGAAACTTCTCTTAATCTACCTACCTCAAGCATTAAGTTAGGAGCACTATTGCCATCAAAAATGTAAATTTCATTGGTAATATTATTAGTAGGCCTTACAAATCTTTCGGCTGTAAGTTCACTTTTAAGGAGGGTTCTATCTATTTTATCAACTATCGGCTGCATCAAATCGTATAATAGTTGCAAGATGTAAAAAAAAATGTAATTTGTTATCAATTGAAAAAAATAAATATAACTTTAAATAAAAATATTGGATTTTATTTATGTTATAACTTTAAAAATTAATCAAGTAACTTATTTTAAAGATTAAACTGATTTATAAAAAGTACGGCTTTTTTTAATTACTAAATATGGCTTGTTTGTTATCCTTTAACTCATAAATGAAATTTTTCAATATTTGAGCCCAATTATAAGCATTTTTACTTTTATCAAATTTTGCAGATTCAATAGGTTTCCCAAAAGTAAAAGTAATGGTTTTTCCTTTTTGTTTAAACATTTCATTTGCCAAGAAAAACATTTCGATATTTGCCTTAATTCCCAAACGTTTTCTAATATTGGCCAAGTTATAAAAAAAATTGCTATTGAAAGCATCTATATACACAGGAACAATAGGTAATTGGTGTTTTACTGACTGACTTATAAAACTTTTTTGCCAAGGTAAATCCATAATTTTTCCATCTTGTTTTCTGCTACATAATCCTGCAGGAAATATCAAAATACAATGTCCTTCGCCATACAATTGTTCTATTCTTTGTAGGTTTTGTTTGGTATTACTTCCATGTTTGTTAACGGGAATAAAAACATTTTCTAAGCTTTTAAATTGCATCAACAAATCGTTTACAATAAATTTTAAATCGCTTCGCACTTTACCTACTTCACCCAAAAAAGCCAATCCATCGGCACCGCCCAAAGGATGATTGGATGCAATGATAACTCCACCCGTTTTAGGAATATTTTCTAAACCAATGGAAACTGCTTTTGCACCCAAGGCAATCACTGCGTTTGCACCAAACTGAATGCCATTACTTTTTTCGTTATCAATAACAAATTGGTTAATTTCTTCTTGGTGAACAATTCGTTTCACCCAACGCAGCACAAACCCCGGCAGTAGTTTATACAACTGCGGATTTTTACTGTTAAATGCTTTGTCTATATCTATCATGTTTATACTTTTTATCCCGCAGATTCCGCAGATTTACTCAGATTTTTTCAGCGTAAATCTGCGCAATCTGCGGGAGATATTATTTACCTGTTGCTTCTCCTTCATACGTTATGCTGAGGAACGAAGCATCTCTTTCTAAATTACTTTTAAAGATGCTTCGTGCCTTAGCATGACGACAAAATTAATTTAGCTAGCCGCTAGAAGCCAGATGCCAGCAGCCTTTTTACCCATTCATCAACTCTTCAATGTGCTCCACTTCAATTGGAATATGACTCATTAAATCAATGCAACCATTTTCAGTAATCAATATTTCGTTTTCTAAACGCACACCAATGGCTTCTTCTTTAATATAAATACCCGGTTCGCAGCTAAACGTCATGCCTGCTTTCATTGTTTCGTAACGCATGCCTACATCATGCACATCTATTCCTAAAAAATGGCTCGTTCCATGCATAAAATATTTTTTATAGGCAGGCCAATTTGGATTTTGCTTTGCAATGTCATCGGTAGTAATCAAGCCTAATTTCACCAATTCTGCTTCCATAATTAATCCCACTTGCGCTTGGTAATCCATAAGCATTACACCTGGTTTCAACAGTTTTTTTGCTTCATTCATTACTTGCAAAACTGCGTTATAAACTTGCTTTTGGCGTGGAGTAAACCTTCCATTAACAGGCAAAGTTCTAGTCATGTCACTTGCGTAATTGGCATAATCAGCTCCACTATCAATGAGTATTACATCGCCATCTTTGCACTGTTGGTTATTATCGTTATAATGTAAAATGCACGAATTTTGTCCGCTTGCTACAATGGGCGAAAACGAATGTCCGTTGCCTCTATTGCTAATGTACGAATGAATAATTTCTGCTTCTATTTCGTATTCCCAAACATTAGGTTTTACAAATTTGAATAAACGATGAATCATTTTTTCGCTTAAACCCACTGCCACATTCATTAAATCTAACTCGATTTTAGATTTAACAGAACGCAATCTTTGAATAATTGGTGCTGCACGTTCAAACTCATGCAAAGGATATTTTGCACGCATTTCGTTCGCAAAACGCAAATCTTTATAAGGAGTATTTACCGTTGATCTGTCGTTTTCGTTCAAGCTTAAATAAATGTTGTTTGCATAGTTTATAGCTGGACGAATTTTTGCTTCAAAATCGTCTAACCAAAACACATTTTGAATGCCACTCACTTCTTGTGCTTGCGCTTGGGTTAGCTTGTAACCATTCCATGTTACCATTAAATCGCTTGTTTGTTTAATGAAAAGAGCTTCACGCATTTCAGGCACTGCACTATCAGGATAAATAACCAAAATACTTTGTTCTTGATCTATTCCACTCAGGTAAAAAATATCGCTGTTTTGTTTAAATTTATGGGTAGCATCGCCATTCCAAGGATGTTCATCGTTGGAGTTAAAAATAGCAATGCTATTGGCCTTTAATTGTTTTACAAAATTGGCACGATTTAGCTTAAAAAGTTCGTTGTTTATAGGGCTGTATTTATACATAATCAAAGGAATATTGTAACTGCGAATTTATTTTATTTTTTGAAAATAAAATGATAATAGCAAAGTTACAAACTTTGCTTATTTATTCTCACAAGTGACGCTCGCGTTG
>JBAXCN010000021.1:0-42128 GCA_037141455.1 Bacteroidota bacterium | reverse complement strand
TGGGCTCAATCAGGAGGAACACTTTTTCAAGATTGGTATAAAAATTTATCAGACTATAGAACTTCGAGTAAAATTTATTAATAAATACTATTTTCTATAACTAAAAGGCTTCCTGAAAAAGAGGCCTTTTTTTTTGTCTTTTGAAAATAATTACTTACCAACCCAATTTGAATAGGTGGCATAATTCAACTATGGGAAGGCAGCACCTTTTGAGCAGGAGACATAATATAAATATTGGAAAGTAACCTTGATAATTTACCTATAAAATCTAAAAAAAGAGCTGAGAAATAGTTAATCGCTTTTTTGCATAAAAAAAACCAATAATTATATTATAACTATTGGTTTTAAAAATTTAATTAATATAATTTATAACTATCGACCAACACCTAATTATTTAACTTCTTCTTTCTTCGGTTTAATTAGCACATCATCAAGCATTCCATAAGCTTTAGCTTCTTCAGCTATCATCCAATAATCGCGGTCACTATCGGCTTCTACTTTTTCAAATGGTTGTCCACTGTGGTGCGAAATTATATCATATAACTCTTTCTTTAGTTTTTGAATTTCGCGAGCAGTAATTTCTATATCGCTTGCTTGTCCTTGTGCTCCTCCTAATGGTTGGTGAATCATAATACGTGCATGACGTAATGCAGTTCGTTTTCCCTTAGCTCCAGCACATTGCAATACAGCTCCCATTGAAGCAGCTAAACCTGTACATATGGTTGCTACATCTGGCTGAATCCATTGCATAGTATCGTAAATTCCTAAACCTGCATAAACCGAACCTCCTGGACTATTTATATACATTTGTATATCTCTTCTAGCATCCATCGATTCTAAAAATAATAACTGAGCTTGAACAATGTTTGCTATATAATCATCAATGGCAGTGCCTAAAAATAAAATTCTATCTGCCATTAATCTAGAGAAAACATCTATTTCTCTAAAGTTCATTGGTCTTTCCTCTATAACAGTTCTAGTCATATTTTGAGGAATACTTTCCATATATGCATCTACTTTTAAACTGTTAATTCCTTGGTGTTTAATTGCATACTTTCTAAATTCTTTTCCTACATCCATTTTAATATTTTTTTTTAATTAGTGTCAAATATATATTGATGTTTAGTATTGTCAAGCAAAATGCCAACTATTTTTGCTGACAAAAAGACTTTTTAATTGTTTATAAATTTATTTAATAGTTTAAAATACATTTTTGTTTTAGTAAGTGGATAAAAAAAGTAAATTAGTGAAAATTGCATACTTTTTAATTATAAAATTGCACAATGGAAATACTTGAAATATTTAAAGAATTACTTACAAACACTAAAGGATTTTTAGAAATGTTTGTTGCACAACATGGATTGTTAATATATGCCTTATTATTTTTAATAGTTTTTTGTGAAACAGGATTAGTGGTGTTGCCATTACTTCCTGGCGACTCCCTATTATTTACTGCCGGTGTTTTAGCAGGTAATCCGGCAAATAATTTAAACGTAATATTAATAATTATTTTATTAATAACTGCTGCTTTAATGGGTGATAACACCAATTATTTTATTGGAAAATTTTTAGCAAAAAAAGGCGAGGGAGCCAAGCTTTTTGGCATATTTACGATTAAAAAAGAATATATTGATAAAACACATATGTTTTACGAAAAGCATGGAACTTTAGCAATTGTTGTTGCTAGGTTTGTACCAATAGTTAGGACGTTTGCTCCCTTTGTTGCTGGTGTTGGAAGTATGAAATATAGTAAATACTTAACTTATTGTATAATAGGTGCAGTACTTTGGGTTGGAGCTATAACTTTAGCAGGATATTTTTTAGGGAGTTACCCTTGGGTTCAAAAAAACTTCGAGAAAATTGTACTTGGCATAGTTTTCGTTTCTGTATTGCCTGTTGCATTTGGAATACTTAAAAGTTTTATAGTTGGAAACAAAAAAAAAATATAGTGTAATCAAAACAAAAGTTAAATATAAATTTTACATATTAATTATATCATTCTTTTGTTTTATTAACTGCTTAACAGCCGAAATAACTTATGGTTATTGTTCAGTAAAAGAATCAAGAAGCGGAAAAGATTTATACCAAATATTTGGAAATACTTATTTTGAAAGTAAACCTATTGATTTAAATTTCCATGAAATATTACTAGAGGTTTATGTATATAAAAATTTTGTTTATGACGACCAACAAATTTTAGCGAAAGCAAAACTCTATAATATTAATGGAAAAATTATTGGTGTAGCCTTGGTCGATTTTACTCCTTTTAAATATGTAACCGAAAATGATAGTATGATTCATTTTCAACTTTCAGGCTTTTTATCATCAGCATGTATTAATCCAAGTTCTGTTCCTGAAATTGATTTAAATAAAATATTATCGTTTGCAAAACAAAATGCAGGTATTGAATTATTCAATGAATATTTAAATAAATTTAATTTTCAAAAAGATGAAACAGATTCTATCTATCAATCGTATATTATTTTTGAGCCTAATTTTTTACTTCAAAAAAAAGATCCAAGGATATTAATAATATTTTATAGATATGAATTAATAGCTATTTTTTATTCTAGAAGTGTAATAGCTAAATTATATGACAGCATAGAAATGGGTAAAGAGTATAAGTTAATATATAACTCAAAGTTTACTGAAAATACTAAAAGCGAAATGATTCAAATTTTTAAAAAGAAAATGAATATTTTTTAACTAAATATATATAAAACTGTACACTTAAAAGTCACAAAGTGTATAACTACCGGTCAATTATTAAAGTAATAAAATTGAAAATACTTCCCAAATTGTAACTTTGTTTCCAAATAAAATTAAAAATGGCCTCAATTAATAATTCATATAAAATTTTTATTGTTGAAGACGATAAATGGTATAATAATTTTTTAAAACATGTTATCTCTTTAAATCCAGATTATATTGTTGAATCGTTTTTTAATGCAACCGAAGTTTTAGCAAATCTTCATAAAAAACCGGATTTAATTACAGTTGATTACTCATTACCAGATATAAATGGTGATGAATTAATTAAAAAAATTAAAGACCAATTGCCAGAGGCTCAAATAATTGTAATTTCTGGTCAGGAAGATGTTCAAACCGCTATTCAATTACTAAAACTGGGTGTTTACGACTATATATTAAAAGATGAAGATACAAAACATAGGCTTTTAAATGTAATTCAACATGTTCGATCTAATGCTTCATTAAAACAAGAAATAGTATCGCTTAGAGAAGAAGTAGGTAAAAAGTATGATTTTAGCAGTACCATCATTGGAAGCTCAAATGCAATAAAAAAATGTTTTAGCCTAATAGAAAAAGCGGCTGCAAGTAAAATAGTTGTAAGCGTTACAGGCGAAACAGGAACAGGTAAAGAACTAGTAGCCAAAGCAATTCATTACCATAGCGATAGAAAAAAACTACCATTTATAGCAGTAAATATTGCAGCTATTCCACGAGAATTGATTGAATCTGAGTTGTTTGGACATGAAAAAGGTGCTTTTACTGGTGCCGATGCACGAAGAATTGGCAAATTTGAACAAGCGAATCAAGGTACTATTTTTTTAGATGAAATAGGTGAAATGGATATTAATATGCAAGTTAAACTTTTAAGGGTGTTGCAGGAAAAAGAAGTAATAAGAGTTGGTGGCAATCAAAAAATTGAATTAAATGTAAGAATTGTAGTTGCTACACACAGAAACTTAGCAAATGATGTGAAAGTTGGTAAATTCAGAGAAGATTTATATTATAGGCTTTTAGGTTTACAAATAGCACTGCCTCCTTTACATGAAAGAGGTAATGATATTATTATATTAAGTAAACATTTTATAGATGAATATTGTAAAGAAAATAAAATAAAGAAAATTAACTTAAGCTCTGAGGCTCAAAAAAAACTTTTCAAATATCATTTTCCAGGAAATATAAGAGAATTAAAAGCTATCATTGAACTTGCTTGTGTTTTATGTTCGGATGGGGTAATACTTGAAACAGATATTACATTCAACACTGAAAAATCGTTGAGTAATATATTAATGCAAGAAATGAGTTTAGAAGATTATACCAATAACATTATTAGAAATTATTTGGAAAAATATGATAGCAATGTAATTACAGTAGCTAAAAAACTTAATATTGGTAAATCAACCATTTACAGAATGTTAAAAGCACAATCGGAAGAAAAATAGAAAATTATGAATAAAAAAACTTTGTTAGCACTTGATGATGAATTGAGTATATTAAAAATTTTAGATTTTTATTTTGCTAAAACTTATCATGTTGTATCCAAAACAGATGGTAAAGCTGCATTAGAATGGATGCAACAAGGGCAATTACCAGATATAATAATTGCTGATATTAACATGCCCGATATGAATGGAATGGAGTTTATTGCACAAATAAGAAACAGTGGTTTTTTTAAAGATATTCCTTTAATTATGCTGAGCGGAAATGAAGGAACTTCCGATAAAATTAAATGCTTAAAAGCAGGTGCTGATGATTATTTAGTAAAGCCATTTAATCCAGAAGAGTTAGAAGCAAGAATTGATAATATTTTAAGAAGAACAAAAAAAATATAATTTAAATGAGTGGATCAAAGCCAAGTATTGCTATAATAATAAACGACATTGATTTTATCACTAAATTTTCAGATACTTTTAATGAAAACTTTGAGATATTTTGTTTTGATAACGCTTTTCAATTTATTCAATGGACTAACAAAAATCCCTCTGCTAAGTTAATTTTATCGGGTTACGATTTACTTGGAGTAAATGGTGTTACATTGCGTAAAAACTGTAAAAACATTCCTAAAACAGCAAATGTTCCATTTATTTTGATAGTGGATAATTTAAGTGATACCAATAAACACATCGCTCTTTACGAGCATTTTGCTGATATTTTTTCTTTGGATTTCTCGAAAGAAGAATTTTTAATAAGAGCTAATTTTTTAATTGAAAACCCACCACGTTACCACCATTCTATAAAAAACAAAAGAGCTGAGTTTCCTAATTATTCAATGCCGGTAATGAAAAGAGTATTCGATGTTTTTGTTTCTGGAATTGCTTTGTTATTATTATCTCCATTATTTTTAATTGTTGCTTTTATAATAAAATTAGAAAGTAAAGGTCCTGTGTTTTATTTTAGTAAACGAGTAGGAACTGGTTATAATGTGTTTAAATTTTATAAGTTCAGGAGCATGCGTCAAGGTGCCGATATTCAACTAAAAGATTTGAAACATTTAAATCAATATGCAAATAATAAAATTACAACAGATTTAGCTGATGATGAAAATATTGAAATTAGAAAATACGATTTAAAAAATTTTGTGTGTTTGGAATGCAGAACTAATAACACAAGTTGCCAATCTCAATTATATTTTGATGGTGAAAAAATTTGTGAAAAGTCATTTTTAGAAAACAATAATAGCAAGTCTAAAACTACTTTTATAAAAATAGAAAATGATCCAAGAATAACACGAATGGGTAAGTTTATTAGAAATACAAGTATTGATGAATTACCTCAACTATTTAATGTATTAATTGGTGATATGAGTATAGTAGGTAACAGACCATTACCAATGTATGAAGCTGAAAAAATAACCACCGACCAATTTGCATTGCGTTTTATTGCACCAGCTGGTATTACTGGATTGTGGCAAGTTACTACAAGAGGAAAAGGAGGCACTATGAGCCAAGAAGAAAGGATGGAATTAGACAATCAATATGCAATGACTTATTCTTTTTGGAACGATATTAAGTTGATTTTAAGAACTGTTCCTGCTTTATTTCAAAAAGTAGACGTATAAAATTATTTTTAAGGTAAGATTTTTTGATTTATTAATTACTTCATACTTCATATTTCACACTTCACACTTCATACTTCATACTTCATACTTCATACTTCACACTTCACACTTCATACTTCACACTTCATACTTCACACTTCATACTTCATACCTCACACTTCATACTTCACACTTTTTTTAATACTGTCCTGTTCGTAATAAAACCAATGAACAAGCTTCAATGGCTTCAATATTGTTTTTAGTTAATAATTCTTCAAATTCATTATTTTCTGTACCAGGATTAAATATTACTCTTTTTGGTTTTAAATCAACTATTTTATTAAAAAATTCATATTGATGCTGTGGTCCTACATACAAAGTAATGGTATCAAATTGTTCATTATTTGGCCAATCTGTTTTTATCTCAATGTTATTTATTAATCCTTTTTTTAACCCAAACGCATATATTTCATGTTTGTATTCTTTAAGCATTACACATGCTTTGTATGCATATCTGTCGGAATTTGTGCTAGCACCAACTACTAAAGTTTTTTTCATATTCAAAAATAACAATCCTATCCTTCATTTTGTTATTTTCGCAAACTATATTTAATAAAATTACAATCCGATTAATGAAAATAAGTTATAACTGGTTAAAAGACATAATTAATATTCCATCAACTCCTGCTGAAATAAGTGAAATGCTTACTAATTGTGGCTTGGAAGTAGAACATTTAGAAAACTACCAAAGTATTAAAGGAGGTTTGGAAGGCATAGTTGTTGGATATGTAAAACAAACTGAAAAACACCCAAATGCCGATAAACTAACCGTATGTAAAGTTGATATTGGAATTGGAGAAGAAAAACAAATAGTTTGTGGCGCTCCGAATGTTGCAGTTGGGCAAAAAGTATTGGTTGCTACTGTGGGAGCTATGTTGTATCCAACTGTTGGGGAAGCATTTAAAATTAGTAAATCAAAAATAAGAGGGGAAGTAAGCGAGGGAATGATTTGTGCAGAAGATGAAATTGGTTTAGGAAATAGCCACGAAGGAATTTTGATTTTACCAAATGAATACGAAATTGGGAAACCAGCCGCAGCATACTTTAAAGTTTATAACGATTATGTTTTTGAAATTGGTTTAACTGCAAACAGGGGCGATGCTGCAAGCCATTTAGGAACTGCTAGAGACTTAAGAGCAATTACAAAATGCGAAATTCGAAATGCGAAATTCGAAATTCAACATGTAGCTTCAAAGCCCGTTGCTATTTCAATTGAAGATAATGATGGATGCCAACGATACACCGGTTTAAGTATATCAAATATTGAAGTAAAACCTTCTCCTGATTGGATTCAAAATAGGTTAAAAGCAATTGGAATAAATCCAATAAATAATATTGTAGATGCCACTAATTATGTGTTACATGAGATAGGGCAACCTTTGCATGCTTTTGATGCAGATAAAATTAAAGGAAATAAAATTATTATTAAAAAAGCACAAGAAGGCTCAAAGTTTACCACTTTAGATAAAGTTGAAAGAACACTAAAAGGACACGAGTGCTTAATTTGTGATGAAGAAAAACCTTTGGCAATAGCGGGTGTTTTTGGTGGATTAGATTCTGGTATAACCAATTCAACTAAAAACATATTTTTAGAAAGTGCTTATTTCAATGCCGTATCTATTAGAAAAACTGCAAAAGCACATAACTTAAGTACCGATGCAAGTTTTAGATACGAAAGAGGTACAGACCCCAATATTACTATTAATGCGATAACTAGGTTAGCAAACTTAATTTTGGAAATAGCAGGTGGTGAAATAACCTCCGAAATCATAGATGTTTATCCATCAATAATAGAAAATATTGAAATTAATTTTTCATTGTCAAAATCAAACCAACTAATAGGAAAAGAAATTGAAAAAGAAAGAGTGATTCAAATTTTAAATGCATTAGATATTCAAGTTTTAAATGATAATGGAGATGCTTTAACAATTTCAATACCTCCTTACAGGTCCGATGTAACTCGAGATATAGACGTAACAGAAGAAATTTTAAGAATTTATGGTTTAAATAATATTGAAATTGGTAACAATATAAAATCTACTATTTCGTTTGATGAAACTGAAAATAAATTCAATTTGAAAAATAAAATTGCTGATTATTTAAGTGCAAACGGATTCAATGAAATTGCAACTAATTCACTCACAAAATCGGCTTACTACAACGAACTTGAATTAACAAATGCAGTAAAAATGTTAAATCCATTAAGTAGCGATTTAGACATCATGCGCTTAAATATGCTTCCAAATGTTTTAGAAGCATTGCAATACAATAACAACAGAAAAATAAATAATTTAAAGTTTTACGAATTTGGTAAAACATATTATAAAGGAACTTTAAACGAATCGGGAGGAATTAATTTAGTTGATAATTATGTGGAGCAATCGCACTTGGTATTTTCGTTGGTAGGAGCTATAAATAATGAAAACTGGAATCAATTAAATAAAAAAGCTAACTTTTTTATACTAAAAGGCTTTGTACAAAATATTTTTAATAAATGTAAATTAAATAAATTAGAATTTGAATTAACCGAAAACGAAAATTTTGATTTTGCAGTAATAGTAAAATATAAAAAGAAACAGTTAGCTATTTTAGGAGCAGTAAATGCAGAATTGGCTTCTAAATTCGATTTAAACGAAACTGTTTTTTATGCCGATATCAATTTCGATTTATTAATTGATTTAAATAAATTAGAGAAAACTGTTATCAAACCAATTTCAGCTTTTCCTTCTGTAAAGCGAGATTTGGCATTGCTTATTAACGAGGAAATTAAATACAGTCAATTAGAAAAAATTGCCATTAAAACCGAAAGTAACTTAATTAAAAACATGAATGTATTTGATATTTATAAAGGTGATAAAATTGAAAGTGGTAAAAAAAGTTATGCATTGAGTTTTATACTTCAAGATGAAAACAAAACATTAACCGATGAAGAAATTGATTCGGTAATGAAAAGATTAATTAAAAATTTTGAAAAAGAAATTGGTGCAACATTAAGGCAATAAAAAATGATGAATAACGATTCATTACTCATAAGTGAAATAAAACTTAAGGTTATTAAGCTATTAAATCAAAACAAAATATTGGTTGAAAAGCACAATAATTTACAAAACGAAATAAATATTTTAAAAAAAACAGTCGAAAACCAAAAAAATAGTATCGAACACTTAGAAGATAACAATAAAATTGTTAAACTTGCCAATGAAATGCAATTATCGGATTTGGATAAAAAAAAGTTAAAAAACGATTTAACTGAAAAAATTAAACAAATAGATGAATGTATAAAAATGTTAAGCCAATAAAATAACTTAGCAGTTTGAACGAAATATCAATAAATATCAATATAGCTGGACGAAAATATCCCCTAACAATTACCGCAAGCGAAGAGGAAAGTGTTAGAGCTGTAAGTAAAATGATAAATGAAAAATTGCAAAATTACAATGAGCAGTTTTCATTAAAAGATAACCAAGATGCATTAGCTATGTTTGCATTAGAAATAGCTACTGAACATCAAAAAATTAGTTTGCAATTGGAAGCAAGCAAGAAGCAAACAAGCAACGAATTGCTTGAAATAAAACAAATATTAGCTTCTGTTCAACTGTAACAGTATTTATTGTTTAACTAAAACAATTATTGAAAAATAATTGAAAATTTTTTATTTTTAAAAAGTTAAACCCAAAACAAATGGAAATTTATTTAGTAGTAATTATTGCTATGCTTACATTTGGTGGAGGAGCAGTTATTATGTTTTTGGTAAATAATAATTTACTAAAAAATAAGGCGAGTTCCTTAATTAAAGAAGCAGAAGCGCAAGCAGAAATTAACAAAAAGAAAAAGGAGTTAGAAGCAAAAGAACGTTTTATTCAACTAAAATCGGAACACGAAAAAGAAGTAAATAGACGCAATAGTGAAATAGCTCAAACCGAAAACAAATTAAAACAAGCTGAAAATACGTTAAAGCAAAAAACAGATGCTTTTACTAAAAAGGACAATGAATTAGAGCAAATAAGAGAATCATTGACTAAGCAGCAGGAAAATGTTAGAGTAAAACAACAAGAAGCTGAAAAGGCATTATTGAACCAACAAAAGCAATTAGAAAAAATTGCCGGATTAACTGCCGATGAAGCTAAAAAGCAATTGGTTGAAACACTTACCGAACAAGCCAAAACTGAAGCATTAAGTAGAGTAAAAGACATTATTGACGAAGCTAAACTAACAGCAAACAAAGAAGCTAAAAAAATTATTTTAGGAACAATTCAAAGAACTGCTGCCGAGCATGCAATTGAAAATGCGGTTTCTGTTTTTAATATTGAAAGCGATGAATTAAAAGGTAGAATTATTGGCCGCGAAGGAAGAAATATTAGGGCTTTAGAAGCTGCAACTGGAGTTGAATTTATAGTTGACGATACTCCTGAAGCAATTATTCTTTCCTGCTTTGACCCTATCAGACGTGAAATTGCTCGTTTAGCCATTCACCGTTTGGTTACCGATGGCCGTATTCACCCTGCTAGAATTGAAGAAGTAGTTGCTAAAACTAAAAAACAAATTGAAGATGAAATAGTTGAAATAGGCGAACGTACTTGTATCGATTTAGGAATACATGGTTTACATCCTGAATTAATTAGAATGGTAGGCCGAATGAAATACAGAAGCAGCTATGGTCAAAACCTATTAATGCATAGCCGTGAGGTTGCTAATTTATGCGCAACAATGGCTGCTGAGTTAGGTTTAAATGTAAAACTAGCCAAACGTGCAGGTTTATTACACGATATTGGTAAAGTGCCCGATGATGATGCTGAAACTCCTCATGCATTATTAGGTATGAAATTGGCAGAAAAATATAAGGAACATCCTGAAGTGGTGAATGCAATTGGTGCCCATCACGATGAAATAGAAATGACTAGTATTTTATCGCCAATTATTCAAGCTTGCGATGCAATTAGCGGAGCTCGCCCTGGTGCTAGAAGAGAGGATACTGAAAACTACATGAAACGTTTAAAAACTTTAGAAGATATGGCTTTGAGTTTTAAAGGTGTTACTACTGCTTTTGCTATACAGGCAGGAAGAGAATTACGTGTAATGGTTGAAAGTGAAAAAGTAACCGATGAAGAATCGGAAATGATTTCATTACAATTATCTAACCGCATTCAAACTGAAATGACTTATCCTGGTCAAATTAAAGTAACAGTTATACGCGAAAGAAGAGCTGTAAATTATGCTAAGTAATTAGCCAATTGAATAAAATAAAAAAGGGCAATTAACTAAAGTTAATTGCCCTTTTTTTTATGATTAATTAAATTAGTAAGCTAAAACTTTGCAGATAAGCCAATTTGCGCTAATCCGTTCCATCCATATCCTAATTCAGTATATGCCCCAATATTATCAGAGAACATATATCTAAACCCAATTGGGGTAATATGATATGCTGCACCGCCCACTTCAGCAACTGTTATTGTAGTGCCAACACCTTTATTTCCATCTATTCCAGCACTAGCAATTCCATATCCTAAAGAGATTCCAGAATAAAAATCTGCTTTATCGCTATTTGAATAATGATAAGTTCCAGTAGCCATGATTGTAATTAAACTTAATTTAAGTGAATAACTTGTTGTGTTGCCATTAATATCCTCCCCTGAAAATGAAGGTGAATTTGCTGAAGAATAATTCAAGGTTCCACCAACTGTTATTTTATCTTTAATACCATATTGAAATGAGGCACAGATTGGTCCAAATGAACTACCTCCTCCGGAACCTAGAGTTGTGTAAACAAGACCAGGTATATTAGGCCAACCTAAACCTAAATAAATTTGTTTGCTTCCTTCAGTTACAACTTGAGCATTTGAAGAAAATGTACTTCCAATAATGATTGAAATAATAAAAGCTAATTTTAAATTTGTTTTTTTCATAATTTTTTTTTTAAATGTGTTCACAATGATAGAAATTCAAATAATAAATACAAATTTTTTGTAATAAAAAAGTAAAAATACAAGTTATAACTTGTTTTTTACCGAGCACTTGGAGCAGTATCTAGGTTCACAAATTCGTTATTTAAATATTTGTAATGAGCAGTTATTGCAATCATGGCTGCATTGTCGGTGCAATATTCAAAAGCAGGAATAAACGTTTTCCAATGGTATTTTTTACCTGCTAATTCAACGGCATTTCTCAAGCCACTATTGGCTGAAACACCACCTGCTAAAGCAATGTTTTTTATACCAGTTTGTTTACTTGCTAAAACTAGTTTTTTCATTAAATGAGTTACAATACTATGTTGAATAGAAGCACATAAATTATCTCTATTTTCATTAATAAAATTTTCGTTTTTAGCGACTTCATTTTTTAAAAAATATAAAAACGAAGTTTTTAAACCACTAAAACTATAATCAAGTTCAGGAATATTGGGCTTGGCAAATTCAAAAACTACTTGCCCTTGTTGCGCATATTGATCAATTAATGGTCCGCCAGGGTAGGGTAGGCTCAACATTTTAGCTGCTTTGTCAAAAGCCTCACCTGCTGCATCGTCAATGGTTTTACCTATTATTACACTTTCGAAATAGTTTTTAAAAACAGCTATTTGTGTATGTCCGCCACTTACCGTTAAGCATAAAAACGGAAATGTAGGTTTGGGTTCATCAATAAAATGAGCTAAAACATGGGCTTGCATGTGGTTAACTGCAATTAAAGGTATATTTAAAGTTTGAGCAAACGATTTTGCAAAGCTACAACCAACCATTAACGAACCAATTAAACCAGGGTTTTGAGTAAAAGCTATGGCATTTAATTCGTTTAATTGAATTTTTGCTTTTTTTAAAGCGGTATCAACAACAGGAACTATATTGGCTTGATGCGCTCTGCTAGCCAATTCAGGAACAACACCTCCATACAATTCGTGTACTTTTTGATTGGCTACCACATTGCTTAATATTTTTTCGTTTTTTATTATGGAAACAGCTGTATCATCGCAGCTAGATTCAATTGCAAGTATAGTTATGTTGGTTAACGACATTTTATGGTTCAAAATTTGAGTATACAAAATTTATCAGTTTCAAATAAATATTTATATTTGGCAAAACTACATTGAAAAAGCTATTTATTAAAATATCATATACATTATTAGGAATTTTCTTTTTCTTAATGTTGCTGAGCTATTTGGTTTTTAATAGCCATACTTTTCAAAATTACATTATTAAAAAAGCAGATAATTACCTGAGTAAAGCTTTTAAATGCGAAATAACTATTGGTAGTTTTAATTACGATGGTTGGACAACTTTTAGTTTAGATAATATTTATTGGGGCGATCAAAAAAAAGACACTTTGTTTTTTGTAAAAAATTTACAATTTGATATAAGTGGTTTTGAGCTTGATTCATCAAAGTTTACTCTTTCGAGAGTAAATGTTGACGGAGGAATGTGTAAAGTTATTACCTACCCCGACAAAACTTTTAATATTGACGTACTATTTAATATTATTGATAAAAACGATACTATTTATGACCCTAAAGCCCCAAAATTTAAGCTAATTTTTGATGAATTAAATGGAAAAAATTGTAGGTTTAAGTTAATTGATTCTAACGTTAAATGGAATCAGGCAGGTTTTAATCCATTCGACCAAGATTTTTATAATATAAATATTAAAGCATCTCATTTTAAAATTATACAAGATTCACTTCATTTTTTTGTTCAGAATTTGAGTGGTTTTGAAAAAGGTGGTTTGCAAATAAAACAAATGGCTTGTAAAGCCATCATTTCTCCCACCATTATGGAGTTTGCAAATTTAGATTTACAATTAAATAAAAGTAAAATTAAAGATTACGCAAGCCTGAAATATGCTAATTACGATAGTATGGCTAAAAACTTTATAAGCAATGTTAAATTAGCAGCCAACATAAAGCAAAGCTATATTCACATTTCCGATGTTGCCATTTTTGCCCCTTTTTTAAAACAATATGAATACGATGCAATTGTAACAGGAAATCTAAAAGGAACAATAGACAATTTAAGTTTAAAAAATGCACATTTAAAATATGCTGATAATACCCAATTTAATGGCAGTGCAAGTTTAAATGGACTGCCAAATGTTGAGCAAACATTTTTCGAAATTAAAGCAGATTATGCAACGTCAACAAAAAAGGAATTAGATAAATTAGTTGGTTTTGCTTTACCAAAAGAATTAGAAAGATTTGGATTATTAAAATTTAAAGGAAGTTATACGGGTTTTTATAACGATTTTGTGGCTTATGGAAAATTAGAAACTCCATTTGGTAACATTAGTTCCGATTTAAATATGAAATTAACTAACGATGCCATTCAATCTATTTACTCTGGAAACTTAAATATAACCGATTTTAACTTGGGAGCATTATTAAACAATACCAAACAATTTGGAATGGTTAATTTAAGTAGCGAAGTAGTTGGTAAGGGTTTTGATTTAAAATCGATTAAAACTAAAATTATAACTAATATAAAAAGCTTTGCTTACAATGGTTACAACTATAAAAATATAGAGTTAAATGGAAATTTTGATAGGAAATATTTTAATGGAAAACTACTTATAAACGATGAAAATATTGCTTTAAGTTTAGTTGGTAAAGCCGATTTAAATAAAAAAATTCCTGAATTTTTATTCGAAACTAAAATAGATGGAGCCCGATTAAAAACGCTTAATTTATACGATAAAGAAATTATACTTAGCACAAAAATTAATGGGGATTTTGCTATAAAAAATTTAGATCAAAACAACGGGGATTTAATTATAAGTAACACTTTTTTTGAATATAATCATGTTGATTATAAAATTAATCAAATAAATATAAAATCGCAAAATGCCGGAACAGAAAACAGAAAATTAATACTAAAAAGCGATTATATTAATGGAAATATTAGTGGCGAATACGATTTTTTAAATTTACATAAATGCTTCAATAATATATTAAGCAATATTGTTCCAGCTTACCTAGTTCCTTATAAGGCATACGAAATTAGCAAACAAAATTTCGATTTTTACTTAAAACTAGATAATACCAAAAATTTAACCCCATTGTTTTTTCCTGATTTAGAAATTGATAAACTTGAAATAAAAGGAAATTTTAACAACTTGAAAAATAAAGTTGAATTACTTGGTTTTGTTAAGTCGTTGAGAATTAAAAATTATTTATTTAACGAATTAACTTTAAAAACAGATATTAAACCAACTCAATCTGCTCAGTTTTTATTTGGAGTTTCTACATTTTTGCAAAACGATACTTTGTTACTTAAAGATTTTGCTATAAAATTAAATGCAATGAATAATAACGCAAAGCTAAATGTAATAGTAGAAGATACTACCAGTTTAATTTTTGCTAATTTGGAAAGTAATATTGTTTTTTCACCACATAATATTGAGCTAAGTTTACAAAAATCATTATTCAGTTACATTGATTCAAAATGGAATATTAAAGAAAATGGTACAATTAACTTTAACGATTCTATTGTTAAAATTGAGCAATTTACTTTAAGTAATTTAAACCAAATATTGGCCATAAATGGGCAATACAATATTCATAATAATAAACAAAACTTTCTATTATCCTTAACCGATTTTGAACTAAATAATATTGGATTAATATACCCTAAGTTTTTTATAAAAATTGATGGAAGAGCTAATGGAAATGTAGTTTACCAATCAATGAAAGATTTTAATATTTTAAATGGTAACGTTTGGATTAATAATTTAAAACTTGATAATGATTCGATTGGAGACATAGAAATTGTAAGTACATACGACAGTAAAAATAGCAGGTTAAATTTTGATGCAAGTGCATTAAATGGTAAGTTAAATAATTTTGAAGCCAAAGGTTTTTGGTTAACAAAAAGTAATAAAATTGATGCTTCAGTTTCAATCAATAATGCAGATGCTACCGCATTTCAATCGTTTGGAAAAGAATTTATTACTATTTACGATGGCAAAGTTGATTTAAAAGTTTTGGTTACTGGAACTTTAGATAAAATAGATGTTGACGGCATGCTCCAATTAAGTAATATAAAAACTAAAATAAATTATTTGCAAACTATATACACAGCCACAAGCGCAATTCATTTTGATAAAAGCATTATTGAATTACTGCCATTTAGTTTATACGATGTAAATAAAAATAGTGGATTGGTAAGCGGAAAAATTAATCATAATAATTTTAATAAGTTTGAGTTTGACATTGTAGTTAAAAATTTTAAAAACTTAATGGTTTTAAATACTACTCCTAAGGATAATTCTTTGTATTACGGACAAGCTTTTGGCAGTGGAAATTTAAGTATTTCAGGTCCATTAGACGATGTTTTAATAGACATAGTAGCCAGTACTGAAAAAGGGACTAAAGTAGCATTAACTCCATTTGGGGTAAGCGATGAAGATGAAAATTCGTTGATACATTTTAGTAGTAGAGATACTGTAAGTAAATTATTGTTAAACAGACAGCAAAGTTTAAGCGGTTTTGCATTAAACTGTTTAATAAAAGCAAAACCCAATGCCGAAATTCAAATTATTTTTAACGAACAAACCGATGATAAAATTAAAGCTACTGGAAATGGAGATATAAAATTGGAGTTAACAAGGCAAGGTGCATTTAATATGTATGGAGAGTATGTAGTAAATGAAGGAGATTATGTTTTTACTGCTTTAAATATTGTTCCTAAAAAATTTAAACTTAAAAAAAGTACCATTAATTGGAGTGGCGATCCATTAAATGCTCAATTAGATATTACTGGAGTTTACAAAGCAAGAACTACTACCAAAGAGTTAGTTAGTTCATCGAGCCAAAATGCAAATTCAAGCAACGATCAAAAAACTAACGTAGAAGCTATTATGAATATTAAAGGTTCTTTGTTAGAACCTCAGTATTTGTTTGACTTAAATTTTCCTGAAATTGATAACTCAACCAATAGCAGCAATATTTCTGAATTAAATTTAGTATTAAACAACCTAAGAAAAGAGCCAGAAAACATGACTCAGCAAGTAATAAGTTTAATAGTTTTTGGTAAATTTACTGCTATAAATAACAACAATTCAACTACGGGGTTTAACAATAATGTTGGAGTAAATACATTATCCGAATTGGCAGGTTCACAAGTAAGTTCGTTGGTAAATAAATACATTCCCAATTTTGATTTAAACTTTGATTTACAAAATGCAATTGACCCAACCCGAAACAGAAGTGTACTTATATCGGGTTCAACTTCATGGTTAAATAATAAATTAGAAGTAAGAGGAAGTTTTGCTACCGATAATTCGCAAAACAATATCTTGGCTCAATACAATATTTCGTTAAATGGAAATTTTAAAGCCCGTGCATTTAACCGCTTTACTACAGACCCAATTTTTAATAGAAATATTACTACACAAGGTCTTGGTTTATATTACCGCAAAGAGTTTGATGGATTGAGCGATTTATTTAAAAGAAACTCATATTGATTTTTTGAGTAAATTAATTTTATCAATAAATTCAATTGGAATATTTACCGTTTTTCTTTCTTTGTAATTAAAGCAAACCATACCAGTTTTTGCTATTGCAGCTAAGGTTTTTTCTTTATTTTGTTTACTAATTTTATAATAAAAATCAAAGCTTCTAACACTTATTTCTTCAATAGCCATTTCTATTAATAATTCATCACCATAAAAACATTCTGCTTTATATACAATTGCCGAATCGCCAATAATTACTGAACAACCTGCAATGTCAAGCTCCGAATAACCTATATTATTCAAATACTGCATTCTGGCTTCCTGTAAAAAAGCCAAATATACCTCGTTACTCATGTGGTTTCCGTAGTTTAAATCAGTAACTCTTACTTTAATAGTTGTCCTAAATTCCAAAATTTCGGGCATTTTTAGTTTTATTCTACTCAATTTGTGTTTAATTATTTTACAAGTATCTTATTTAATCTAATTATTTTTGAATTTTAAAATAAAATTATGAAAATAAAATTATCGTATTTATATGTTGCTCTTATTTTATTTACTTTAGTAAGTTGCGCTAAAGAAGAAATCACAACTGCTACAATTGATTTAAGAGAAAATGTAATTGGGCAATATAATTTTAATATTAAAACTTATATTATTGATATTGAGAATAAATTAAACTTATCCGATTCATCAATTTCTGAATTAAAATTGAATAAAGCGGGTGCTATAAATGAAATTAATTTTAATGACTTAACAGGTAAAATATTCGTAAAAGGAAGTAATTTTTCGGAGATAACAACTGCCACAAAAGGATATAAATTTGATATATTAAATCAAGAAGTTGATGGTGTTTCCTACAAAGGCTATAACTATTTTACTGTTGATGGTAAAGGATATCATGGAAATTACAATACAGCTTCTAAAAAAGTATTCTTTGCTTTTACTTTTAAGTCAAATGATATTGACTTTGTGTTAACAGCCGAAGGAACAAAGAAGTAAATTTTAAAGTAATTTCCTGTTTACTAGTATACTATACTCGCCAATCAGATACTTCATTTTGCCCAAAGTTAGTTTGCTGCCTTCGGTTGAGTGTTTTCACCAACCGTTTTATCTTTGTCAAATTAGTTGTATCGTTAAAATGTAAACAAATTCTCAAATTTTTAAAATATAACTGCACCAAACTTTTAATTTATGAAAGTTTGTCTTACTAATCCTTTTGTGAGAACTAATGTTTTAAAAGTTTTAATAAAATACAAGCAAATGAAATAACTTCACTTCAATGCAAAAAAAAATCTCAAGATATGAATCTCAAGATTTTTGTGGCGGAGAGTTAGGGATTCGAACCCCAGGTCCTGTTACAGACAACAGTTTTCAAGACTGCCGCAATCGACCACTCTGCCAACTCTCCATCTGCGAAAGTAAGGCTACAGATTATTTCTCACAAATTTTTTTTAAAATTATGGCAATAAAAAACCCCAACCTTTAATAGTCAGGGTTTTTTATTTTTATTTTAACGTTTATAATACTAAAATACTTAAGTATTATTGATAAATTAATTTACCATTATTTTTTTAACAAAAC
The DNA here is from genome assembly GCA_037141455.1 of Bacteroidota bacterium. Taxonomy (GTDB): domain Bacteria; phylum Bacteroidota; class Bacteroidia; order UKL13-3; family UKL13-3; genus JAAFJM01. The sequence goes on along the minus strand of JBAXCN010000021.1, from coordinate 23,272 downwards.
TTTGTTTTCCTATTTCAACGTTTAAAAAGTAAATGCCATTGTTTAAACCCAATGCATTTCTATCTAAATTAACAGTATGTGTTCCTGCTGTGTTTTTTCCATTAAATACATTACCCATATTTCTTCCCAATAAATCAGTTACCGAAATATTAACTTCTTCGTTAGTTTTTAACTCATAACTTAATTCTGTAGTTGAGTTAAAAGGATTTGGAGCTACTGAAAAATTAATTGCACTCTCTAAATCGTTAGCTAAACTTAATGAACCACTTGAACTTACTCTAACATCATCTAAATAGAAGTTAGATCCACCAGCACGCTTTAAAGTAATTTTAAAACGAATATTAGCAGCTTTAGGAGCATCAAGCGATACTTCTCTCCATTTAGTTCTATCAGATGGAACAAACCCATTGGTGTAATCTAATCTATTAGTTCCGGTAGTTGAAATACCAGTTCCTGAAAATACTGAACCAGTTCCACTCATTTGTGTCCAGGTAGTGCCACAATTTGTTGATTGGTAGACTCTCAAATCATCGCTCGAATTAAAAGTAGTTGAACCTTGGTTTGGTCCGGTAACTAATGCCGTTGCGTATGCAAACCTAAAAGTAGGTTTTGAAGCATTTGATAAATTAAAAGATGGTGAAATAAAACTTTGTTCAAATCCTTTAGTTGGTACTTGGTTAAACGGATCATCATCAAGTCTCATGCAAGCAATCTGACTGTATGAAACACCAACCACTCTTTTCCAGGTTGCTTTTCCATTTTCAGAAACAAAACGCCAACCTTGCTCGAACCAATCATTTGTATATTGCCAATTTGCAAAATTAACTTGTGCAACTGGTGCTACATTTGAAACCACTGTTACGTAATTTTTATAAATGGTATCAACAGTATTTCCGTTAGTTGTAATCGATAATTTAACATCGTAAGTGCCCGGAGTGCTATAATTTATTGCGGGTGGAACAGCAGTTGAAGCTGTTGCAGGTGTTCCTCCATTAAATGTCCAACTATATGCAGTTGCAGTTCCATTATAAACGTTTTGAGTAAATGTTACTGTACCATTGCTACAAATATTTGCATTGGTTGAATAAAAACTAGGAATAGCGTTACAAACTGTTGTTGGGTTATTAACTCCTGTTTTAACTAAATTTGATGGACTATATAAATCTCTTCTATATGTTTCAATACAATAATGCATTCTTGCTTTTTGTTGTAAGGTAAACATGTTTTGGCATCTTTGTTTACAATCAAAATAATCCATATAGTTTTCTTGTTGATCAAATAAATCTGGATTATCAGAATTACAAGTATTTAATGTAGCACTAAAAGGGCCACTTCTTGCTCCACCAGCACTGTAAGTTGGCGGTGTATCAAATAAACCATCATTATCGGCATTGTTACAACTATCGCCTTGAAAAGGATGGTATAAACCTAACCAATGCCCAACTTCATGTGTTGTAGTAGTATTAAATACATTTTGTGAAGGAGATAATTGACCAAACACATTGTATTGAAGTACTACACCATCGGTAGAAGCAGAAATTGCTCCAGCAGCAAAAGGAAATTGAGCATACCCGATAACAATTCCGTTTGAAACTTCTCTTAATATGCTTTGAACAATCCAAATATTTAAATAGCTTTTAGTATTCCATACGCTCAATTTTTTCAAGTCGTCATCACCTTTGTCAGAATTTGGAGAATAAACCCTCACAATTCCGTTGGTACAATTTCCTTTAGGATCTTTTTTTGCCAATCTAAATTCAATTTCTGAATCAGCTGCTATGTCTTTAAAAATATCTCTTCTGTTTACTGAATCTGAATTTAAGTTTCTAAAACTTTTGTTTAAAAAGTCAATTTCACTTAAAATCTGTGCATCAGAAATATTATTTCCAGAACCAACACTATTGCCTGAATGAATTACATGAACTACCACAGGAATAATGTATTTAGGAGCTGAGGCTTTTCCTAATTTATTGGTGTTTTTTAAATCATTTACATTTACTGTTTTTAAGTATTCTTTCCAATTTTTATTAAAATTAGCTTCTTCAATTTTTAATTGAGGATTTAAAGATTGTAAATGTTTGTTGTGCTCATCGGAACCACAAAAGGTTGTTTTTTGTTGAGCAATGCTATTTAAACCAATAGCAATAAAAGATAAAGAGTATAACAGTTTTTTCATTTTTAAAACGTGTAATTTGGTTAGCAAAATAATAAAATTTATTACTATGTCAATACTAAAACTAAATGGGTTGCATTTTAATTTAATTTCTTTTTTGTTCCCACACTTCTAGGTCAAACATTTTTTTACCTTCAATTTTAAAACGAATGGCAGTAGCAACTTTCTGAAAACCATGATTTCCAGCTGCTCCTGGGTTAATATGCAATAGGTTATGTATGGGGTCTTTTATTACTTTTAAAATGTGAGAATGGCCGCAAATCATTAAATCAAATTGTTGATTTTTTACAATTTGTTTAAAATTGGGGGAATAATTTTTTGGATATCCACCAATATGAAGCATACAAATTTTTAATTCTTGTTCATTAAAAATTAAAACTTCGGGCATTCTTAGTCGTAATTCTTGGTTATCTATATTCCCCCATACAGTTTTTAATGGTTTAAATTTTTCTGTTGTTTCAAATGTTTTTAAATCACCCCAATCACCAGCATGCCAAAGTTCGTCACATTTGTCGAAAAACTTAAATAAATTTGGATTAAAATAACTGTGTGTATCAGAAAATATACCTATTTGTTTCATTAAAGTTTTAATTGAAAGATTGAACAAAATAAAGTGTTTTATTTAAAAAGTTAAATTGTTTTGATTCTTGAATTCCTCACCATTTTTTTTTATTTTGTTAAACCAAAATACCTTCAATATAAAATTGTAAACAATCTTGTGCTTAATATTAGTATCAATTGTTTCCACAAACAAATTTTATTGATGTAGAAGTTTAATATTTATTTAAAAATATATGCAGGCTAAGCATAAAAAAAATGCTGTCTTTAAAAAACAGCATTTTAATAATTATTTTTGATTAAAATTTTCTAATTAGTTTATGCTTCTAAATCTTGAATATCTAGCATTCCAATGGGTTTTCCATTTTCAGTTACTAAAATGGTATCCACTTTAGTTGATTTGAATATACCTGCTGCTTCATTTAGCAAAGCACTTCCTTCAACTGAAATTGCTGCATTGTATGTAAAATCGCTCATTGATTTACTTAAAACATCTCTGCCATCGGTTGTTAATTTTCTTCTTAAATCTCCATCAGTAAAAACTCCTTTTAAGCTACCATCATTATTTACAACAGTTATAGCTCCAAAACCAAATTCAGTCATTTTAACAATTGATTCAGTTAAGGTAGTATTGGCTTCAACAATTGGATTAATTCCATTTAATGCTTCTTTTACCCTTACAGTCATTAACCTAGTATCTTGAATAAATTGATCAGTTCCAACAGTTGTAAAATGATTTTCAGTTAACTGCTTCATTATTTTTAAAGGAACTGTAATGGTGTGCACACCTAAATTTATTGCATTTCTAATATGTTCCATTGTTCTTACTGATGAGAACATAACTTTGGTATCGTAACCATAATGGTCAACCGCATCAATAATTTGAGCAACTAAATCTAATGCATCATGTCCTTGATCTTGCAAACGACCAACTAAAGGACAAACATAAGTTGCACCTGCATGCATGGCCATGTAAGCTTGTTGTAAAGTGTAAACCAAATGAACATTCACCAACATTCCATGGTTTCTTAATAATCTGCAAGCCCTAACACCTTCGAGTGAAACAGGAATTTTAAAAACAGTTTTTTTTATGTCTAATCCTAAATCTAATTGGCGTTGCGCTTCTTTTAAAATATCTTCAGCTGTATCGCCTAATGCCTCTATTTGTAATACAGGTACTATTTTTGATAATTTAACAATCATGCCATCAATGTCGGTAATACCTTCACGTTGCATAAATGTTGGAGTTGTTGTTAATCCATTTAAAAAGCCAAGTTTAAAACCTTCTTCAATTTCTTTTAGGTTAGCTGAGTCTAAGTATAATTCCATTTATTTATTTATTATTATAAGTTTTAAAAGTTGGCAATATTATAAATTTAATTTGTTAAAAATAAATTTTAATTTTTTGGTAAATCATTCCTCCTTAAACAAAAAAAATCCATTTACTCAATTGTAAATGGATTATTTTTTAATTTTATTTTAAACTGATTTAGGTCTGTACGTTGTTTTAGAGGCTCCAGCTCCTTTCGAATTTGTTTTTGGTATCGTATTTTTGGGAGCTATTGTTTGTGTTTTTGTAGTTTTCTTTTCTACTACCTTTTTAGGTTTTTCCTCTTTATTTTCTACTTCATCTTCTTCAATAGCATCATTTGATCCATCGTTTTTAACTTCGTTATTTAATGTACTAAAATCAACTAAGCCTATTAAAGCATTATACCAAGTGAAGAATTTTTTAATGTCACTATCATAAACTCTTTCGCTGTCTAAATTTATCAAATCAACAAGATATTTGCGTTGCAATTTTGCATCATCTTTAGAAGTTGGAACATTTCCAAAAGCATTAGCTTTAAAAAATATTTCTGAAATTTTTACATCACCATCAATAGCATACATACTTATATCTTCCAAAATACTAACTCTATCTTGGTAACCAGTTGCAAATTTTTTGTTTGAGCCAATTGTTTCTAAAATCAATCCATTTTTAGTACGACCAATAATTTTGTGTAAGCCACCTTGACCTGAAACTGCTACAATATCCTTTAATTCCATTAATTAATATTAAAATTTTTTGGACAAAAGTATTGTTTTATTTATTAAAACATACAATTTTAATATTTGTAAAATAATTATTACATATAAATGAAATGAGGAGCAAATGTTAATTACTGAAAGTTAGCTTGGTATAAATTATTTTATAGTTATTTTTTATAGCGACTATTTTTTTATTATTATTGCAGCCCAATTAATTGCCCGGATGGCGGAATTGGTAGACGCACTAGTCTCAAACACTAGCGAGAAATCGTGCCGGTTCGACTCCGGCTCCGGGTACACTTATACGAGTCTGATAACAAACAAGTTATCAGCTTTTTTTTGCCCTAGAAAGGAAGTGTCAGTACTGTTGGCAGTTTAAAAAATTTATATTCATTGGCAGCAAAGTTAATGTTACAAACATCTTCAGTAATTACACCATTACTTTTGTAAATTAATACAAAAAAGCATTAAAAAAGAAGGAATGCCGCTAATACTTTTTCTAATTCTTTGCGTAATTTGGATACGATTGTGATCTAGGTTTCCATCTTCATTACCTTTTATGTTTTACTATTCCACCTTGGCAAGCAGCCATAAATGGATTGATACTGCTTTAAAAGCTCAACTTCTAAATCTCTTGGAAAATCTTTTACATTTCCATCATAGGTTACATACCAATGAATATCAAGTGCATCAATATTTTCTTTTAGCATTATTTGTGGCCAATATGTTTTACGTAATATGCCATTCGTTTTGCCAGTCAAGAACCTTCCTCTTAAACCATCTTTTCTATGAATGATTTTTCCATCTTCGCCTTTTCTGCCTGAAATACCGATGTAAATTAAGTTTATTCTACCTTTCTCTAGTGCATAAATAACATATAAACCGCTATAGTTTTTGGGAGCATTGCATACACTTGCTAAATTATCAGTTGGTTTAAATTGAAAGCTACCTTTGTTTTTATATTTTAGTAATTGATCGAACATATGTTATAATTTTGTGTTGGCTTGCGCGGTTTTTAATTGTGCTTGCAAATTGCAAGGGCTATTAATCTTTATTTTATTTTAAACTCCAACTGATTCCCCTCTCAACGCTTCTCTTAAAACCTGTTGCAATAGTTTTTCGTTTTGTTGTTGGCTTTGTTTAATACTTGCTTCCAAATCATTGCAATACCTCATCAGTTCATCTAATTTTTGAACGATGCGGTTTTGTTCTGCGAATGGTGGAAGTGGGATTGGTAATTCTGTTACATCTTCTTTTTTTAAATTAGGTTGTTGTCCTTTTCCTTCAAACATTGATTTATATATTTTCAAGACATAATCAGAACGTAAAAACTGATAAACATAATCTTGATTAAGATAATTTTTAGTTCGAATAACAGCAACTCGTTGATTAAGTAATGAAGAATTATAAGATGCTGGACATTTGCTAATTTTCAATCCATCTGCAATATAAGGACGAGTTAATGCTAAAATCAAATCTCCTTCAAATACTAGATAAGCCTTAAATTTATGGATAAATTCAGGAGGAAGCACATCTTCAGTTTCTATTAATTCACCTACTCCAGCATTTGTGATTTTTATACATTTAGCACCAAAACCTTTTGTAAAGTCAGTGCTATCGAAATTACTCCCCGAAATAAAATCAGAAATTTCCCCCAACCTACACCAAACCCAATTCTCAGGAATTTCAAAAGGAATTTCTTCGGGTTTGATGGGTGGCAGTTCCTTTTCTTTTTTGAGTTTCTTTTCAGCAATCAGTTTTTCTTTTTCGGCTTTTATCTTTTTGAGCAATTCGGTTGCTGGTTCTCCCGAAGGCTTTCGGGATTGGTTTTGCTCCACCAATTTGCCTTGCACCGCATCTTGCAATAATTGCTGACGAAGTTTTTTTACTAAAGTGAGTTGGTGGGTTAATTCTTTGGTAATTTCCTCACTATCAGTTTCAAGCAAATCATATTTTTCAACAAACTTTTCTTGTTCTTTTAAACTTGGTAAAGGAATTTCAATTTGCGCTATCTCTTTAACTGGCAGTGTAACGTTAGCCATTCCCTTCATTCTATCTACTAATTCTCTTTCTTTATTTAAGTTAAGAAATCGAAAAAGGTATTTTGCATTTAATACACTTTTATCTTTTGGTATTACTGCACTTAGGATAGAACCTAAAGCAAATTTGCCACTTTGAAAATGTAATCTTTTTATACTAGCATGACCATGACCTGTCCCTGAAACTAAAGGAATAATTACTGCATCATCATCAAATTGAAACTCATTATGTGATTTTCTTTCTTCTGCGGTAACAACTAAAGGAAATTCACCAGCAACAGCTTTTAAAATACCTGTTTTGCCTTTTTCAATTATGCAAACTTCACCCAACTTTACTCTTTCCCAACTCATTTCACCGCTTGTTTTAATTGGCTCATTTCTTTATTAATAAAGCTTTCTAATTCGGCTTTACTTGGCAGTTGAACCATATATTTAGACACAAATACATCGTTTGATAATCCTGTGGTAGTGTATTCAACCAAGGCGTCATTTTTATTGGCACATAAAATAATACCTACAGGTGGATTATCGCCTTCGGTTTTTTCATTTTTCAAAAAATAATTCAAATACATATTCATTTGTCCTGCATCAGCATGGTCAAAACTGCCCATTTTCAGGTCAATCAAAATATGACATTTCAATATTCTATGATAAAACACTAAATCTACCCGATAGTGTTTATTATCAAAACTGATTCTTTTTTGTCGTGCCTCAAAACAAAATCCCCTTCCTAATTCTGTCAAAAATTTTTGTAAATGGTTAATAATTCCTTGCTCTAGGTCAGATTCAGTATAATATGGTTTTTCTTCAAGACCTATAAATTCCAAAAAGAATGGATTTTTTACTATATCTATTATTTGGGGTGTATCTGCTTTAAAGTTTTGTAAAACTTTTTCTTTATCAGTTGATAATCCAGTTCGTTCATAAAGCAATGTATTTATTGCTCTGCCAAGTTCTCTTGCTCCCCAATTGTTTTTAATGCTTTGCACTTCATAAAACGACCTTTTCATTGTATCTTCAACTGTAATAAGTTCTAAAAAATGTGAAAAGGAAAGGCGACTTAATAGCACTTCAGGCTCGAAACTAATTTCGTTATTGACACTGTTTTTTGCTTCTTCAGGTAATTTTATCGACAGTGTCGATAAAATTGTATTGTCTTGAATTTTAATGGATTCAAATTTTCTCAACACTGTTGAGAAAATTTGAGGATACTGCAAATAAAAATCTTTTATTCTATACAATTGAGGTGCAGATAAACCTTTGATATGTTTTAATTTACCTGCCAACATATTCATGGTTTTGGCTCCATATTCAGCTCTATCTAAACCATGTAGTTCATACTCGGCAATGTAATAACCTATTATTATGTTGCGCATTGTTAAAGCGTTATCAACTTGTTGTACTGCATGTTTTTGTAATACTGAATGAATGGATTCAATATGATATACTAAATCTTCTAACCTCATTTCACCGCTTGTTTTAATTGGTTCAATAAAGTATTGCTTTTCTCAAACGATGCGTGCAACATTTCCATTAATTCTGAGCTATTGTATTCATGTTCTTCTTCGGGTTTTGTTGGGTTTTTTATGTCCAAATCATAACCACGGTCTATAATGGTTTGTATAGGCACTTTCCAAGCTATATCACTTTCTTTTCTCTTATTCCACCAAACTTTTATTGGGTCAAATTCTTTTGCTTGTATTGGTCTTGTTTTGTTGTATGCTTTATAACCTTCAGGCATTTTATGTTCGTAATACCAAATTTCTTTGGTAGGCTCCCCTTTGGTAAAAAACAATAAATTAGTAGCCACAGTAGCATAAGGCTGAAATACCGAATTAGGTAAACGAATAATGGTGTGCAGGTTGCAATCTTCCAACATTTTTTGGCGTACACGTTGTTTTACTCCATCACCTGTTAAGCTGCCATCAGGCAATACAATTCCTGCTCGTCCATCTTGTTTTAACAAATGAATCATGAGTATCAAAAACAAATCAGCACTTTCCTTAGTGCGGTAAGTAAGTGGAAAATTACTTTCGTTTCCATTGGCTACTATGCCTCCAAACGGAGGATTAGCTAGTATTACATTTACACGGTTTTTTTCGGTAAAATTGCTTAAAGGTTGGTCTAAGGCATCACCAAATTTTATGTTTGGAATTTCAATATCGTGCAATATTAAATTGGTAGTAGCCAATAAATAAGGCAATGGTTTGTATTCCCAACCTGCTATGTTTTGTTCTATACTTTTTCGTTCATCTACATTTTTGGCTTGTTTTTTCAAATGTTCAATGGCACAAGTTAAATAACCACCAGTACCGCAAGCAGGGTCTAATATTTTTTCGCCCAATTGTGGATTTAAAATATCGGTAATAAACTGTGTAATGGCACGTGGGGTATAAAACTCACCACTTTTACCAGCACTTTGTAATTCCTTTAAAATAGTTTCGTATAACTCGCCAAAAGCATGTCGGTCTTTGGCTATATTAAAGTCTATTTCGTTCAGTTTATTCAACACCTTACGTATGTTGATACCACTTTTCATGTAATTGTTATTGCCTTCAAAAACCTCACGAACTATTACAGCTCTTTGGTTGCCTGTGCTTAAATCCAAATTGCGCAAAGCAGGAAACAATTGTCTATCTACAAACTCCAATAATTCATCACCAGTCATTCCTTCATCATCGCCTGCCCAATTTCCTTTTTCCTTTACCCAATGAAATTGGTTGGGAATAGGGGAGGTGTAATTATCGTCAAGTAGTTCTAATTCTTTATCTTTATCCGAAAATATTTTTAAAAACAACATCCACCCTAATTGCTCAATGCGTTGCGCATCTCCATTAAGGCCAGTGTCTTGCCACATAATGTTTTGTATGCTTTTTATAATGCCTGATATGTTGCTCATTTTGTTAAAGTATAAATTTTATTAAAAAATTGTTTGTTAAACCATAATTCAAAGGCAGGGTCTACAAATTCATAGTTGCCATTTATTTCATGAATAACATCGTTATTAATTAAAATAGTTTTGTTTTTACTTACGTTTCGTGGGGTTCCTAACAAGTATTTTTGCATGGTTACTGTACTTGTAAATTGTGTTTCACCTTTGGTTACTGCTTTTAATAAATTAATTTGAGTTTGACTGATACTTTCTACCTCTTTTTGATAGAGTGGTGCATTGGCATTAATTAGTTCAGTGAGTGCAATATTTAGTTCATTAATGGTTGCTTTTTTTTCTGTTAAATTCCATGTATAGTGAGCCAGTTGCTGTACATACCAAGAATGATTTTTCATAATTTTGGGTATCATTTCAGCGGTTTGTTCATCAATTACTTTACTTGTATTTGAAAAACTTTTTGTAATAAACGATACCCATTTTTTAGTTTCAATTTTTTGCAATAACATAATATCACCAAAGCGATAAAATGGTTTAGAAGGATTGTTGAAAATTTCACTCATCATATGGCGTTTACTGCCATACAAACAATAGGTAACTGATTTGTGTCGTTGCCAGCATGCTCTCATTTTTTTTTCAAAAACAATATAATCATTAAATGAAGATAGATTTTGAAATTCATCAAGACAAATGATAAACTTGATGCCTTTTTTTTGTGCAATTATTTCGGGTAAGTTTAAAATTTCGTCACTGTTTTTTTTCAATTCTTGCCAATCAAAACTTAAACTAAAATCACTAGTTGGGTCTATTCCCAGACTTAATTTGGGGATTAATTTTTTAAAAAAATCTTTGCCACTTCCCATCCATTCTTGCCATTTAGAGGAAGATGCTTTAATTACTTCACGAGCAAAATTCTCTAAAAACTCTTCTTCACTTCCTACAGAAAACAGGTCGATTATTACTGTTTTAGTTGATTTTTCTTTTTTGTTTATATCAGCAATTACTTTCTCTACCAACGATGATTTCCCCCATCTCCTTGGTGATATTATTGTAGTATTAATTCCATTAAGCAAGTTACTTTTTAATTTACCTGACTCAATTTCTCGATTTGTAAATGACTGAACACTTACTGTGGTTCCGTATATAAATGGAGAATCTTTCATTATTAAATATTTGTATATTTTGGTATTATACTCTTTGGTATAATACACAAAGGTATAAATTTATGCGCTTTTATACAATTCAATTTCTAACTCTCTTACTGCTTGCAAATACTTTTCTTTATTACCAAATTGGCTTATAATTTCGGTAGGTGAACCCATTTCATCAAATGGATTTACCCTTAATACTTCTATTTTTTCAATGTTTGAAATTCCTTCATCCGCATATTTATCTAACAATGCTTCTAAAACCTTTCTAGCTTGTTCGCCATACTTGGTAAAGTAGTTGCGTTTTTTTACATTATTGGCACGCTCTTTTCTTGTTAAAGGAGGTTGTCCATAAGCTACATGGCATATTAAGTCAAACAAGTCAACCTGCTTGTCAACAGCATCGTAAAGCTCTTCTACCATCACACCTTGCTCTTGTAATTCAGCTATAATAGCTTCTTTACGTTCAGCATTATTCCAACTGTTTAAAAAGTCTTCCAGCGAAGCAAATTTTTCTGTAATAATTTCTTTGGTATGGTCTTTTAAACTGGTAGTTATTGGTTTTCCGTTTTTATCAAAATACATTTCGCGGCTAATCAATACAGCCACATCTATACCATTAACAAAAACTTTTTCTCTTTTACCTCCATCATCTTTCGCCACCCATGTCCCATCTAATTTTGAACCATCAGGATAACGAATTGTGGCCTTTTGAAATACAATTTCTTCACCTGTTATGGTATCTAAAACTTTTACTTCGTTCTCTTCTTCTTCAATTACTACTAACGATAAATCATCGTTTTCGGTAACTGGTTTAACCCTTATTGGGTCACCATCAAAGGCTGAATCGGCAAACAAATCTGTTGCATTCCTAAAATCTAAAATGGTAAAATAAAGTTTATTAAATTCCTCATTTATACGAGTACCACGGCCAATAATTTGTTTAAACTTGGTCATTGATTTTATTTCACTATCCAACACAATCACTTTACAAGTTTGCGCATCTATTCCAGTAGTCATTAATTCAGACGTGGTAGCTATTACAGGGTATTTTTCTTCAGGATTGGTAAAGTTGTCTAACTCACGTTTTCCTTCATCATTGTCGCCAGTAATTTGCATTACATATTTGTAATTTTGCGCAACAAGGTCAGCGTTTTCATTGCGCAAATTGGTGGTCATGCTATGTGCATGTTCTATGTCACTGCTAAAAAAAATAGTTTTATCAAAACGGTCAGTTCCTTTCAAAAATTCAGTTACTTTTTTAGCAATCAATTTTCGCCTTTCCTCTACAACTATATTTCTATCAAAATCGGTTCTGTTATAAATTCTATCTTCTACTTCCTTGCCTTGTTTGTCCAAGTAACCTTTAGGGGGTCTCCAACCTTCTAAATCTATATTCAAACCTATTCTTACCACTCGGTAAGGAGCCAAAAAACCATCTTCAATTCCTTGCTTTAATGAATATGTATAAACTGGGTCGCCAAAGTATTCAGTATTGCTTGTTTCCTTGGTTTCTTTGGGTGTTGCAGTTAAACCAATATGGGTTGCATTTTTAAAATACGATAATATTTCACGCCATGAACTATCATCTTTTGCACTCCCTCTGTGGCACTCATCTATTACTATTAAATCAAAGAAATCAGGTGAAAATTGCTTGTAAACATTTGCCTCATCATCATTTCCTGATAAACCTTGATACAATGCTAAATATATCTCATAGCTCTTATCAATCATGCGTTGTTTTACAACAGTCATTTTATCTTTAAAATGTTTGAAATCGCCATTTCTGGTTTGTTGAATCAATGCATTTCTATCTGCTAAAAATAAGATGCGTTTTTTAGCGCCACTTTTCCAAAGTCTATGAATAATTTGAAAGGCTGTATAGGTTTTACCAGTTCCAGTAGCCATTACCAACAAAATTCTATTTTGTCCACTTGCAATGGCTTCCACAGTTCTATTTACCGCTATTTGTTGATAGTATCTTGGCTTACGACTTGTACCATCAAAAAAGTAATCTTGTGATGCAATTTTTTCGGCAGTTGGTGTGTCAATTCCTTTGTATTTTTTATACTTTTCCCAAAGCTGTTCAGGTGTTGGGAAATCATCAATGCCTATTTCAGTTTCAATATCACCTTCAGTTATTGTTCTATCATGAAACAAAAAGCCATCACCATTGCTACTAAAAACACATGGAATATCTAAAGTTCTTGCATAATCGAGTGCTTGTTGAATACCAGCACCAACAGTATGTTTGTTATCTTTAGCTTCTATTATGGCAATTGGAATATTGGGTTTATAATACAGAATATAATCTGCACGTTTTCTTGTACCACGTGAAGTTAGTTTTCCTCTAACATGTATTCTACCATCGGTAAAGGTAACTTCTTCCAGTAATTGCGTACGATTATCCCACCCTGATTTTTCAATGGCAGGAGTAATGAATTTGGTACATATATCACGTTCAGATAAACTCTTTTTATCCATAATTATAGTTGCAAAATAAGAATTATCTTGAATTAATTAAATTATATTTAATGGCTTAAGAATATAAGTGAATTTAAAATGTTTACCATTATTTAGCGCAAGTAATTATGCTAAATTCAATTTTTAGTTACTAAAAATAGTAGCTTAAAATAGATGATAGCACATATCATTCAATGATACTTTTAACTATTACAGTAAAAATCTTACAGTATTCGGTTTACCTTGTGATTTTATTTAAAAAATTGTCCTATGGTACTAATTTTTGAACTAGCTGTTGAATTTTAGTAACCAATAATAGTAGCTAAAAATAGATTTTAGCTGTAAATATTGAAATTTACTGGTAATAATTACCGGTAATTTATCTTTCAGTATTGGGTACACCTTGTGATTTTATGTCAAATTTATTTTTATAGTACTAATTTTTTAACTAGTTATAGAAATTTAATTACTGGAAATATTAGTTATTAAACGAATTTCAGTTATTGTTTTGTAGTTCAATTTAACAAAATTACATTTCTTTGTGTTTGATAGTTTAACTTTTGAAGTTTTGAATCAACCACTTTTTTTTATAAAATTTCTTTCCATTTTTTTGTTACATTTTTGTTTATAATAAATAAGTAAATAGCGCTAAAATTGAAATCTTAATTAAAACAAAAAATGTCTGAACAATTAGAACATATTCATTGCTTAATAATAGGCAGTGGTCCTGCTGGTTATACAGCTGCAATTTATGCTTCGCGTGCCGATTTAAAACCAGTAATGTATACCGGTCCTCAGCCTGGTGGGCAGTTAACAATTACTACCGATGTGGAAAATTATCCGGGTTATCCTGATGGAATTATGGGACCAGAAATGATGGAAAACTTTAGAAAACAAGCCGAGCGATTAGGTACAGATGTGCGCTACGGAATGGTTACAAAGGTTGATTTTACTGGAAAACCTCCATACAAGGTTCAAATTGATGAAAGCAAAGAAGTGTTGGCCGATACAGTTTTAATTTCAACTGGTGCAAGTGCAAAATGGTTAGGTATTCCAAGCGAAGCAAAATTAAACGGACACGGAGTTTCGGCTTGTGCAGTTTGTGATGGATTCTTTTTTAAAGGAAAAGATGTTGCAATAGTTGGTGCTGGTGATACTGCTTGCGAAGAAGCAAGTTATTTAGCAAAAATTTGTACCAAAGTTTATATGATAGTTCGTAAAGGTGAATTTAAGGCCTCAAAAGCAATGCAACACAGAGTTCAAAATACTCCAAATATCGAAATATTATTTAACACCGAAACAGATGAAATATTAGGCGAAAATAAAGTAGAAGGAGTGAGGGTAAAAAATAATTTAACTGGCGAACTTACCACTTATAGTATTGGAGGATTTTTTGTTGCTATTGGCCATACGCCTAATACACAAATATTTAAAGATTATTTAGATATGGATGAAACTGGATATTTAATTACAACTCCTGGAACATCTAAAACTAAAATTGAAGGTGTATTTGCTTGTGGAGATGCACAAGATAAAATATATAGACAAGCAGTAACTGCTGCTGGCAGCGGATGTATGGCTGCACTTGATGCTGAAAGATATTTAGGAGCAAAAGGATTTGCAATGTAATTAAGTTGATAGACCATAGCAGATAGACCATGGTCCATTGACTATGGTCTATCGACTCGTTTAAGCTTGTTCTTCCCAAACTTGAACCAATTCCACTAAAACATCCACTGCTTTTTGCATGTCTTGCACGCTTACATATTCTTGTTTGCTATGAATGGCCATTTCGCCTGTAAAAATATTAGGACAAGGTAAGCCCATAAACGAAAGGCGAGAGCCATCAGTTCCACCTCTAATATTGGTTTTTATTAAATTTAAACCTACTCTCTCGTAAGCCTTTTCAGCATTTGCCATTACTTGAGGATATTGATCTAAAATTTCTTTCATATTTCGGTATTGTTCAGTAACAATTATTTCAAAAGTTGCGCCTTCAAATTTTTCAATTGTTTGTTTAGCTAAATTTTCTAATAATGCTTCATGTTCTTTTAGTTTTGCAGTTTCAAAATCGCGAACAATAAAATTAACAGTAGCTTTTTCAACAGTACCTTCCATTGAAACTGGATGCACAAATCCCTCGTAACCATCAGTTTTTTCAGGACACATATTGTTTGCAGGAAGCAATGAAGTGAAGTAAGCTGCAGCTTTTATGGCACTAACCATTTTGTTTTTTGCATAACCCGGATGTGCACTAATTCCATTAAAAGTAATTTTACAACCATCAGCGCTAAAAGTTTCGCCTTCTAAGTGCCCTCTTTCGCCTCCATCTAAAGTATATCCAAAATCAGCATTTAGTTTTTTCATATCTATTTTATCTACTCCTTGTCCAATTTCTTCATCAGGGGTAAATAAAATTCGAATATCACCATGTTTAATTTCGGTATTTGTCATAATTAACTGAGCAAAATCCATAATTATTGCTATTCCTGCCTTGTCGTCAGCTCCTAAAAGTGTTGAACCACTTGCAGTAATAATATCATCACCAATTCTTTCTTTTAAGTAAGTATGGTTATTTTTTGAAAGCACTACCAAATGGTCATCGGGCATAACAATATCGGTACCATCCCAATTTTTATGTAAAATAGGTTTTACATTCGTTCCACTACAATCTGGGCTTGTATCAACATGCGAACAGAAACAAATTATAGGTACGTTTTTTTGAGTATTTGAGGGAATAGTTGCATACACATACCCAAATTCATCCGTTTCGGCACTTATTCCTAAATTGATAAGTTCATTGCATAATAATTTACTTAAATCTTTTTGCTTTTCGCTGCTAGGATTGCTCGAACTATTTGGGTTTGCAGTGGTATCAATTTGAACATATTTCATTAATCTTTCTGCAACTGTGTAGGTGTAATTTTTCATTGTACAATAATTGTAATTTTAAATGACGAAACACACTAAAATATTTAGTTTACTCAAAAATTTTAGTATTTAATTTTATCTTAAATATAATGAATTCACTTTTTAATAAACTTAATTAAAAAATAAAGAAATTCATTATGAAGTAGTTATGTTTTTTTTATTACATTTTCATAAATTTGTTTGAATGTATGATTTTTGTTAGTAAATTTGAATTACACAAATAAACCAATTCATCGCCTATAAATATAAAATTTTACACTAACCAATATTATAATCGTTTGCTTAAAAAACTACTATAAACCAATTAATGCTTACTATTATGCAAACTTCAAAAGTTAGTGATGATGAATTGATACTAAGGTATCTTAATGGCGATGTATGTAGTTTCGAAACATTGCTAAGAAAACACAAAAACGCAAGTTATTCTGTTATTTTACAAAAAGTAAAAAGCAGGGATGTTGCTGATGATATTTTTCAAAAGGTTTTTATAAAAATCATTGAAGTATTAAATGATGGAAGATATGCTGAAACTGGAAGGTTTAAGCAATACTTACTTTGCATGTGCAATAATTTTTCAATTGATTATTTGCGAAAAAATGTAAAAAAGAAAGAACTCCTTTTTTCAAGCTTTTTAAGTAATAATACAGATGATGAAAATTACTCGTATTTTGAAAACTATGCGGATAGTAGAGTAACTGCACCTTTTGAAGAAATAGAGGCTGAAAAAGAGGCTACAATTTTAAGAAATTTAATTTTACAGTTGCCAGAAGACCAAAGAGAAATAATAATTCTGAAACATTGGGGAAACTTAAAATTTAGAGAAATAGCTGAACAAACTGGTGAAAATATAAATACTGTTCAAGGAAGATTTAGGTACGGAATTAAAAAATTGAAAGAACTTATAAAACAGCACCAAATAGAAATTCAAGTAGATTAATTGTTTGGCATTATTTTTTCATTCCTATTTTTATGAAGACTAAAATTAAAATTTTAATATTTTTTATGACATTTATATCAACTGTAAATGCCCAAATTGTTCAAGACACAATTAAAAATATTACGCTACCCGACTTTATAGTAACAGCTAAAAAAGATCCTGAATACGAAAAAAAGTATCAGAGATTGGTTTACAATGTGAAAAAAGCACTTCCTTATGCAAAGTTGGCAGCTTTTAGGTATCAAATGTTAGAACAAAATTTACAATTGTTACAAACTGAAAAAGCTAAAAAAGCATATTTAAAGAAAACCGAAGCCAATATTAAAGATCAGTTTATGGACGATTTAAAAGGACTGACTGTAAGCCAAGGAAAAATATTAATTAAATTAATATTTAGAGAAACTGGAAAAACTACTTATGAGTTGTTAGAAACATATAGGGGCAGTTTTACTGCTTATTTTTGGCAAGGAATGACAAAATTTTATGGTGGAAATTTAAAAGATGAGTACAACCCTGTTGAGGATTGGCAAATAGAACAAATTATTAAACAATTAGGGTTTGAATAAAACCTACTTGTTAAATTCTAAATCTATTAAATTTTTAGGTTGTATTGGACTTAATACCCAAGTAAAAAAATAAATTATAAAAGTTGGGACTATTAAAATGAGGTAAACAAGTAATGGAAAAATGCTTATTAATCCATAATTTGTAAATGAGGCTATAATTTTGTTTTTCATAATGCAAGTTTATATTAAACTTACCATGATAGATTAAATTATGCAATCAAATATTCACACAATTTTTTTAACCGTCTATTATTGCAAATTAGTGGAAGTTAAATTAGTTCTAAGTCACTTAGTTTTTCTGGTTCAATTGGAGTTAATAACCAAGTTATTGCATAACTAAAAAACATTGGAATGAATAAGATTGAATATACCAAAACAGGAAGAATAGAAATTAATGTTTTTGCATTTTGATTATTTTTATAATTCGATTTCATTTTACAATAATAATTAAACATTTTTATTGTAACTAACATATTTTTATTTAAACTGCGTTTAATGTTATACTAATAGCTAAAGTGTAGTATTTAATAGATAAATTTATTTTTGATTAACAACTAAATTTTCATTTAAAACAGCCATAATTGAGTCAGCAAAAGCAATTTGTGTAGTTTTTGAGTTATTAACAATATATATTTCTGTTTTGCAAAATATTAATTTACTTCCGGCTTTGTAAACGTGTGCTTTAGCAATTAATTTTTCACCTTTCCCTGGATTGATGTAGTTTACTTTTAAATCGACAGTTACAACAGATTCATTTTTTTCAACTAATGTAAATGCAGCAAATCCTGTTGTTATGTCGGCCATAGTGGCGGTAACTCCTCCATGAACAAAGCCCATTTGTTGTAAATGTTTTTCTTCCAAAATTAAAAACGTTTCTACATATCCTACCTCTACTAATTGAAACTTAAAACCTACATCTTGCATAAAATAGTTCTTAGCTGCTTTTAAATTAATTTTATCTTTAAAATCCGGATCTTTTGCTTTCCACTCAATTTTTTCTATCATTTTTTTAAAATTATTTACGTTTATGGTTAAAATAAAATATTTTGCGAATGTAAGTCTAGCTCATGCAAACTGAAAATAATTTAAATTTAGAAATAAATCACTATACCGATAGTGATTACAACACTGAAAGTAATTTTAGATACCATTATTATTTATTTATTGGTGAATATGAAATGATTTCGGTTATTGCTGATGAGCAAAGGAATGCAATTACTTCATTTAAAGTTTTTAAAAGAACTACTTTTGAAGTACAATCGTTTTTAGAAATGAACTATGACGATTTGAAATTATTTACAGAAATTACTGACGATTTTAAACCAAATTATAAATCGAAGAAGGTAATAATTGCTGATTCTTCATCTATATTTTCACCCGATAGTTTATACAATTCGGTTGAGTTAGAAACATACTTTAAATTAAATAAAAATGTAAAAGTTAATTCTCAAGTTTTATATAACAAACTAAATTTTCAGCATATAGTAAATTTGTTTTGTGTAAGAAACGAAACGCTTAAATTTATAAGATTTAATATGCCAACAGCCGATATTTTACATCAAAATTTATTGTTTGTAAAAGCATGTAACAATTTGGAACAAAGTAAAAACGACAATCATGTTTTTTTAAATTTTAATATTGACAGCATTGATTTATTAAACTTTAAAAACTCAAAGCTTCATTTTTTTAATAATTTTAAATTCGATAACCATACCGATATTGTTTATTATATTTTAGCTATTGTGGAGCAGTTAGAAATTGCTAACGATTGGCATTTAACAATTTATGGAAACATAGATGGTAGTAATAGCTTGTTTCAGTTACTTGGAAAATATTGTATAAACATGAAATTAGGAAAAAGAAGTTCACAATATATTTATCCTGTTACTATGGATTCGATACCCGAAAACTATTATTTTACCGCTTTAAATGTATTGCTTTGCGAATAATAAGTGGAACACACAAAGGCATTATCATTCATCCACCTAAAGGATTACCAGTTAGGCCCACAACCGATAGAGCAAAAGAAAGTTTATTCAATATTTTAGAAAACAATTTTAATTTTGATGAATTAATTTGTTTGGATTTATTTAGTGGAACTGGAAACATTGCTTACGAATTATGCAGTAGGGGAGCCCTTAAAGTTACCAGTGTTGATATTGATTATGGCTGTGTTAAATTTATAAAAGAAATGATTTTAAAACAGCATTTTTCGCAGTTAAGTGTATTTAAGAAAGATGTTTTTACTTTCATCAATCAGTGTACCGAAAAGTATGATATTATTTTTGCCGATGCTCCTTATGCTTTAGATAAATTAGCATCCATTTCAGAGTTAGTTTTCGAAAAAAAATTGTTGAATAATAATGCTTGGTTAATTGTTGAGCACCCAAGTAATTTGGATTTAAGCCAACAAAAGCATTTTTTTGAAAAAAGAATTTACGGACAATCTACTTTTAGTTTTTTTAAAAACACATAAAATCCCTTTATGAAACGCATAGCACTTTTCCCCGGAACCTTCGACCCAATAACCATTGGTCATGTAAATATTATAGAACGTGCATTGCCTTTGTTCGATGAAATAGTGGTAGGCATAGGTCACAATAGTTCAAAAAGTACTTTATTTACAATTGAACAACGCAAGCAATGGATAACCAATGTTTTTATAAATGAACCCAAGGTAAAAGTAATGCCTTACGAAGGATTGACCGTTACGTTTTGTGAAATAATTAATGCACAATATATTTTACGTGGCATAAGAACGATGGCCGATTTTGACTATGAAAAAAACATAGCCCAAATGAACAAAATTATTCACCCACAAACAGAAACAGTTTTTTTAATGTGCGACCCTGCTTATACCCCAATCAGTTCATCGGTAGTGCGCGATTTAATAAGAAACAATGGGGATACTTCCCAGTTTTTGCCTAAGGAAATTACTTGGTAAACTATTTCATTTTAATAACCACAAATTCTTCGTTTTCATAACAAACTTGTGTTTTGTTGTAGTTAGCTTTCATTCGAGTTTTTTTATCAACCAAAATATAATTAATTTCTTGATGAGGATATTTGGTATAATCTATTTTATAAAATCCTCTCACTGCCGAAGGCAAACAATCCAATTTTTCTACTTTAGCAAAATCCATATTGTAATATTTTTCCATTGCTTGTTTCCAACTCATTAAATAATTGGTTTCATGCACAATTGCTTTGTAATTAACTGGTGTACTTCTTTGGGCTTCACAATTAAACGAATAGTCGTTAGGAGGTGCTAAAAACATTGCGTTTATTGGCGTATTGTTCTTTATCCATTCATGGGTTTGAGTTGAAATACTTTGGTTATTGATTTGTATGTATCCTGATTTAGAATAGACAATACCTATAAAAAGAACATAACAAAATGTAAAGCTAAATACAGTGATAGAAATAGTTTTGATAAATTTTAATGGAATAATATTTATACATAAAATACTACAAAATATTCCTAACCAAACTGTAGTTTTATACCATTGAATTTTACCTAAGTTGTTGGTAGGATCAAGGTATAAAATAATAGCGAATAGGATGCAAAGTCCGATAATAACAGTTAAAACGGTAATGAAAATGTATTTTTCTATTTTAGTAAAAAAGAACAAAGCTATCAAGGAGATAAATATAAAAAACGAAATAACTTTATAATCTATTGAATGAAATAATTGTGGTAAATAATGTAAGGCTCCACGGTATTCAAAAAGTATTTTGTTGGCTTCAATTTGGTTGGTAGAATCACCATTTACTTGTGTTAAAAATACAGGAATATAAATGAATAATGCCAATATTATAAATGCTAAACTAAAGGTCAATACATTGATAAATTTTATCTTTTCTTGCTTTATAATAAATAAATTTACTAACAGTATAATTCCAATTATTAAAGCAACTTGTAACCCTATCAATGGTTGAAATAAAGCTGCCACACCACATAATAATCCAGATAACAAGTATTTGTTTTGAAAAATAAAAACAAAAGCCCAAACACAAAAAGCTTCAGCCAAGCTGCTACCCACTAACATATTGTCTTGAAAATAATTCCCACCAACTGTAAAATGGCGAAATAAAAATAAGTAAGCAATTACGGCTAACCACGATTTTAATTCATGGTTGTAAAAATAATTGGCTAGTTCAAAAACTCCTGCAATGGCAGCATACAAGCAACAAAAATAAATAATAAAACAACTGGCTTTTACTCCAACCACCAATGAAAAAGCATAAACAACATAAGTAAAATAATAGCGTACTGTAAAAGTTTGATTGTAGTAATTTAAAAAGAAATCGTTTGGATAAAGTTCTGGGTTTAGTTTTTGATAAACTTGTGGCAAATGCTCCGCTTGATCGCCTGTATTGAACAAGTAACCATTACAAAAAATATATGCTATGGCTACAATAAAAAAATATAAGTAATTAATTGATTTCAATTTTTCAAAATAAGGCATTTTATTTAATAAATTAATTATAGGTTTGTTTTACATAATTTTTATTTTTACAAATAAATTAAACATAAAATGCAAAAACGCGATTTTATTAAAACACTTGCTTTGGCTGGAATATCATTGCCTTTAAATGGTAAAGAATGGAACGATTTATTTTTTAAATTAAACAATTCAAATGCTAATGAATTAGCTAGCGATGATGGTTTTTGGAAAAATATTAGGAACGATTATAGTTTAAAAACCGATTATGTTAATTTAGAAAATGGCTACTATTCCATGATGCCAGAAACTATTTTAAGCAGTTATTTAAGAGAAATAAAAGCACTCAATTTTCAAGCATCGTTTTACATGCGAAAAAAAATGACGGATGATAAAATAGAAGTTAGAAAACAATTGGCTAATTATTTAAAGTGTAATTACGAAGAGTTAATTATTACCCGAAACACCACCGAAAGCATGAATACCATAATTAGTGGCATGGATTGGAAAGCGGGCGATGAAGCAATAATGGCTTACCAAGATTATGGTGCCATGCTCGATATGTTTAAACAACAAGCCGAAAGATATGGAATGGTAAATAAAATAATAAACATTCCTAATCACCCAAAAAGCGATGAAGAGATTGTATCATTATATGAAAATGCCATTACACCCAAAACAAAACTAATAATGGTTTGCCACATGTTAAATATAACCGGGCACATTTTACCAATAAAAAAAATATGCGAAATGGCGCATAAACAAAACGTTAAAGTGTTGGTTGATGGAGCACATGCCATTGCGCACATTGATTTTAATATTGTTGACTTAAACTGCGATTATTATGCAAGTAGTTTGCACAAATGGCTAAGTGTTCCGTTAGGCGCTGGCTTGCTTTACGTTAAAAAAGAAAACATTGAAAGTATTTGGCCTGTAAATGGTGAGTACAGTTACCCTAAAACAGATATTAGAAAGCTGAACCATACGGGAACGCAACCCATGGCAACAGAGTTAAGTATAAAACATGCCATAGCATTTAATGAAACAATTGGAATTAAAAGAAAAGAAGCCCGTTTAAGATTTCTGAAAAATTA
>JBAXCN010000020.1:0-42484 GCA_037141455.1 Bacteroidota bacterium | reverse complement strand
AAGACATAGGAAATGCAAACCCGAACGCGCTTTTGTTGGCAACCAATTGTTTTACAGCAATTAAAATGTTAGGTATGCCTGAGGCCCGAATTATACTTTCGCAAACTGCCATTTATTTGGCTACGTCTACAAAAAGCAATGCAAGCTACTTAGCCATTGATGAAGCTTTGAGTACGGTTAAAAAAACAGGAAATTTGCCCATTCCATTGCACTTGCGCAATGCACCTACCCAATTAATTAAAGACTTAAATTATGGAACCGATTACAAATATGCCCACGTTTTTGAAAATAATTTTATACTACAAGAGTTTTTACCTGACGGAATTAGCGGACAAAAATTTTATGAGCCTGGAAATAACGCAAGAGAAAATGAACAACGTCAATTTTTAAAAAACAGATGGAAAGAAAAATATGGTTATTAGTATTTATTTTTTAAGGGTAATTTCTACACTCTCGCCTTGCATTAAAGTTAATGAGCTTGAGCGCAACCAAGGATTTAAAAGTTTTATGGTTTTATAATTTGTTTTAAATTCATTGGCCCACGATGCCAAGTTTGGAATGGAGTAATTAACCGATAAATTGATAGTTTGTATTGGTTCATATAAATGATTTTTGGCTAAATAAAATCCATATTGTTGTGGTTTTTCTGCTATTTCTTTCATAGCTAAAATTCTAAATACATAACGCGAAGTTTCAGTATTCAAATATAAATCGTAGTAAGAACTACCATATTGGCTTTGTAATTGTTTTTTTAATCCTGCAATTCCCATATTGTAACTTGCAGCTACCAAGCCCCAATCGTTAAAAACTGCATACGATTCTTTAAAATATTTACATGCTGCATAAGTTGCTTTTTCTAAATGATAACGCTCGTCTACTTCTGCGTTAATTTTTAATCCATATTGCTTGCCTGTTTTATCCATAAACTGCCAAAAACCAGAAGCACCGACAGGAGACACTACATTTAATAAACCACTTTCAATTAATGCCACATATTTTAAATCATCAGGCAATCCTTCTTGTTTTAAAATGGGTTCAATAGTTGGAAAAAATCGATTGGCTCGTTTTAGCATTAATATAGTTTGCGATTGCCAATATACATTGGTTAACAATTCTCTGTCAAATCTTTCACGAACGTCAAACTCTTTTAAACTTACTTTTTGACCAGCAAAAATTACATACTCGGGAATTGGTAATGAAGGACTTTTTATACTTTGTTCAATTAATTGCTGTTGCTTGTCATCTTCTTTTATACTTCCATAAATAAAAAGTCCGCTTCCAAAACTTACTAAAGCAAGTGTTAAAATAATTAATGTATTTTTACTTTTAAAATTCATAATTTATTCCTCCTCCATAGGTTTAAAATGAGCATAATTCTTCCATTTATCTAATACTTTTACAAAATCATCGGGCAATGGACTTTCAAAAAACATACGCTCGTTGGTTACAGGGTGAGTAAACCCAAGCGAACGTGCATGCAACGCTTGTCGCGGTAATATTTCAAAGCAATTATCTACAAATTGCTTGTATTTGGTAAATGTAGTTCCTTTTAAAATCCTATCGCCTCCATAAGTGGTATCTCCAAATAATGGATGACCAATGCTTTTTGCATGAACCCTAATTTGATGTGTTCTTCCAGTTTCTAATTTTAACTCTATTAAACTTACATAGGTTAAACTTTCCAAAACTTTGTAATGGGTAACACTCCATTTCCCTTTTTCTTCTTCGTTATAAAGCTGAAAAATTTTTCTATCGTGGTTGCTTCTGCCAATGTAACCAGTAATTGTTCCTTCTGTTTCTGGCATTTCGCCCCAAGCTATGGCGTTGTAGCTTCTATCAATGCTATGTTCGTAAAACTGTTTCGCCAAATGTGTCATGGCATGTTCGCTTTTTGCCACTACCAAAAGCCCGGTGGTGTTTTTATCTATTCTGTGCACCAATCCCGGACGAATATTATTTTCTTGAGCAAAAGGTAAATCTTTAAAATGCCAAGCCAACGCATTTACCAAAGTGCCTGTTGTGTTATTATATCCAGGATGAACCACCATGTTTGTAGGTTTATTTACTATTAATAACGAATCATCTTCGTAAATAATATCAAGTGGAATATTTTCGGCAACTATTTCGGTATTAGCAGGCGGATTTGGTAAAACTATACTAATTACGTCTAAAGGTTTTACTTTATAATTTGATTTTACAGGTTTTTCGTTTACCAAAACACAGCCCAACTCACAAGCTTGTTGCAGCTTAGAGCGCGTAGCATTTGCAATGCGAATCATTAAATATTTGTCAATTCGCAGCAAGGCTTGACCCTTTTCTACTTCTACTCGGTGGTGTTCGTATAATTCTTGGTCTTCGTTTTGGTCGTCTTCGTTCGGATCGGCTTTTAAAAGCGGCTTTAAATACATGTGGCAAAAGTACGTTTTTTTGATGGTTAATAAACCATGGACGATAGACGATAGTTTGTTATTAGACTTTCTTTGGTCTATCATCTATCGCACATGGTTTTATCATCACCTCAGCGCATCATCAATTTCATAAACAAGGAAGATGCTTACAGCAAGAGATTGAAAGTTGTTTTCTAGAGTCTATCGTCTATCAACTATTGTCTAACCAACACCGCAGCACACCAACCATTTGTTACCACTTTTTGTTGTAAATGTAAACCAAAAGCTTGGCAGCAATTCAATAAATCGGGTAAATCTGTTTCGTAAAAACCACTAATTAACACAATACCATTTGGCTTTACATGTTTGCTTAATTGATCAAAACTTTTTAGTAAAATATTCTTGTTGATATTGGCTAAAATAATGTCGTATTTCTCATTTGGAACTATGCTCAAATCCCCTTTTCTATAATCAATATTAGAAATTTTGTTATAGGCCGCATTTTCACCTACATTTTCAAAAGCCCAATCGTCTATATCGTTAGCAAAAATATTAGTGGCTCCTAATTGCGAAGCCAAAATGGCTAAAACTCCAGTACCACATCCATAATCAAAAACTGTTTTATCTTTAAAATCCATTTTTAACATTAGCTCCATTATACTTTGTGTAGTTTCGTGGTGGCCAGTTCCAAACGAGGTTTTAGGCTGAATAATTATTTCATATTCATACTTTTCTGTAATATTATGAAATGGCGCTTTTATAATCAATTTATTGCTAACTATTACCGGTTCAAAGCTACTTTCCCAAATGGCATTCCAGTTTTGCTGGGCAATATTACTTGCTACTACTTGGCTTTTGTCAATATTATATTTAAACAAAATTTCATTGAACAATGCTTCATCAAAATCTCCTTCTTCCAAATATGCTTCAAAACCATGTTCGTTTTCTAAAAAACCTTCAAAGCCAATTTCGGCTAATTCGGCTATCAATAATTCAGCTAATTGGGGGTTGCAGTTAATTTGAAATACTTTGTAATTATTCATGAATTTAATTTAATTTTTCAAATATATTCCTTAAAATAAGTTAAAATAAAAAAAGAATGTTGATTTTACATATAAACAAGCCAAATAGTCAATATTATATACTTGGTTTAATTTTAGCTAATTGGTAAATAGTTAATAATTTAGTATCAATTTGGTGCTAATATTTTATTATTTTGCAAAATATTTTAAATAAAGAAACAAACTATTTTATATGCTAAATGCCGTATTAAAGAAACTATTTGGAAATAAATCAGACAGAGATTTAAAACCTATTTACCCAGTAGTTGAACAAATAAAATTAGAATTTGCTAAATTACAATCTATTAGCGATGATGAATTAAGAAACAAAACCACCGAATTTAAAAATTACATTAAACAAGAACTTTCGGAAACCGATAATAAAATAGCTGAACTATTAAAAGAAACTGAAGTTGACGATATTGATTTACTTGGAAAAGACGATATTTTTAAGGAAATAGATAAGCTAAAAAAACAACGAGATACTGAAATAGAAAAAGCGTTGAATTTCATTTTACCTCAAGCTTTTGCT
Source organism: Bacteroidota bacterium (assembly GCA_037141455.1). Classification (GTDB taxonomy): domain Bacteria; phylum Bacteroidota; class Bacteroidia; order UKL13-3; family UKL13-3; genus JAAFJM01. Next base: position 38,504 of record JBAXCN010000020.1, on the reverse strand, counting down.
GTTGTTAAAGAAACAGCCCGTAGACTAACTGAAAACAAACAACTAGTAGTTACAGCCAACGATTTTGATAAAGATTTAGCTGCCAAAACAAAACCTAAAAAGCCAGTAACGATTAATGGCGATAAAGCTATTTACTCCAACACTTGGGATGCGGCAGGCAATACAGTTGTTTGGAACATGGTTCATTACGATGTACAATTAATTGGTGGTATCGTTTTGCATAGTGGCAAAATTGCTGAAATGGGAACTGGTGAAGGAAAAACTTTGGTATCTACATTACCTGCCTATCTTAATGCATTAGCTGGCGAAGGTGTTCACTTAGTTACAGTTAACGATTATTTGGCACGAAGAGATAGTGAATGGAATGCACCATTATTTGAATTTCATGGTTTAAAAGTAGATTGTATTGATTACCATGAACCTAATTCGGATGCAAGACGAAATGCATATTTAGCTGATATAACTTACGGAACCAATAATGAGTTTGGTTTTGATTACTTGCGCGACAATATGGCACGCGAAAAAGAAGAATTAGTTCAACGCAAACACCATTTTGCAATGGTTGATGAGGTAGATTCGGTTTTAGTAGATGATGCAAGAACACCATTAATTATTTCGGGTCCAGTGCCTAAAGGCGATGACCAACAATTTTTTGCATTGAAGCCAAGAATTGAAAAATTAGTAAACGCGCAAAAACAAGTGTTTAACTTGGCATTGGCCGAAGCAAAAAAATTAATAGCTGCTGGAGATGAAAAAAATGGTGGTTTTAAATTACTACAAGCACAACGTGCCATGCCTAAAAACTCTGCTTTAATTAAGTATTTAGGCGAACAAGGTATAAAACAAATATTAACCAAAACCGAAAGCTACTACCTGCAAGACCAACAAAAAGAAATGCACAAAGTAGATGCTGACCTTTATTTTGTTATTGATGAAAAAGTTAATTCAATTGATTTAGCTGAAAAAGGTGCCGAACTAATTACAGGAAGTGGAGAAGATACTCAGTTTTTTATAATACCAGATGTAGGTTCGTTAATAGCGCAAATAGAAAACAGATCTGATATGAATAACGAAGAAAAGCTAGCACAAAAAGAACAATTGATGCTCGACTTTTCTATTAAATCAGAAAGGATTCATACTGTTAATCAATTGCTAAAAGCGTATTGCATGTTCGATAGGGATGTGGAATACATTATAGCAGATGGTAAAGTAAAAATAGTTGACGAACAAACTGGGCGTGTGCTAGATGGAAGAAGATACAGCGATGGTTTGCACCAAGCATTAGAAGCCAAAGAAAACGTAAAAGTGGAAGCTGCTACCCAAACTTATGCAACAGTAACTTTACAAAACTTTTTTAGAATGTACCATAAGTTGTGTGGTATGACGGGAACTGCTGAAACAGAAGCAGGTGAATTATGGGAAATTTATAAATTAGATGTGGTTGTAATTCCATCTAATCGCCCCATTGCGCGTAAGGATGAAAACGATACAATTTACAAAACAAAACGCGAAAAATACAATGCTGTAATTGACGATGTTGTAAAACTTTCAGAATCTGGCAGGCCAACATTAGTGGGAACAACATCAGTTGAAGTATCAGAATTACTAAGCCGAATGTTAACTATGCGTAAATTAAAACACAATGTTTTAAACGCAAAACAAAACCAACGCGAAGCAGAAGTAATTGCTGAAGCTGGTCAAAAAGGAGCAGTAACTATTGCAACTAACATGGCTGGAAGGGGAACAGATATAAAGCTAGGAGAAGGAGTAAAAGAAGCAGGTGGATTAGCAATTGTTGGTACTGAAAGACACGATTCAAGAAGGGTTGATAGACAGTTAAGAGGTCGCGCTGGTCGTCAAGGTGATCCAGGTTCATCGCGCTTTTACATAAGTTTAGAAGACGATTTAATGCGTTTATTTGGAAGTGAACGTATTGCCAAAGTAATGGATAGGTTGGGTATGAAAGAGGGTGAAAATATAGAACACTCAATGATTACTAAAAATATTGAAAATGCACAACGCAAAGTAGAACAAAATAACTTTGGTGTACGTAAACGTTTGTTAGAATACGATGATGTAATGAACTCGCAGCGCGAAGTTATTTATGCCAAAAGAAGAAATGCATTGTATGGCGATAAATTAGAGTTGGATTTGAGCAATATGTTGCACGATTTGTGTTACGAATTGGTGGAAACTTACCAAGATTTAAAAAGCCATAGTGAATTTAAAATAGAAGTATTGCGTTTATTGGCATATGAAACTAAAATAACTGATTCAGAATTTACTAGTAAAACAGAAGTTGTAGTTGATGCTTTAATGATTGAATTAAATGAACAATACAAACACAAAGTAAGCGTAATGGCAGCGCAGGCATTTCCTGTTTTTAACGATATAAATAAAAATAATAATGTACAAGACTATGAAATGATAGTTGTTCCAATTACTGATGGAATTAGAAATATTCAATTACCAATAAATATTAAAAATTCGGTTGCAAATCAAGGTAAAGAAGTAGCAAAAGTATTTGAAAAGTTTGCTACACTTTGGATCATTGACGATGAATGGAAGGAGCATTTAAGAGAAATGGATGAACTAAAACAATCCGCTCAAAATGCAGTGTTTGAACAAAAAGATCCATTATTAATTTATAAGTTAGAATCGTTTAACTTATTTAAAGGATTATTAAGTAGAATAAATAGAGAAGTTTTAGGAATGTTATTTAAAGGACATATTTTAATTGAAAACAATAAAAATATGAGAACTACAGCGCAAGTTCCAAGAAAAGAACCAACTCCAAAACTACAAACAAGCAGAACTGATGATTTGGCAGATGCACAACAAAGAGCAATAGATGCTGGTAATAACGTGAGCGAAAAACCAAAACAGCAACAAGTTTTTGCAGAAAATAAAGTAGGAAGAAATGATTCTTGCCCTTGTGGAAGTGGTAAAAAATTTAAACAATGCCATGGCAAAGAAGCATTTAATTAATAATGGAACTAGCAAAATACATAGAACACACTAACTTAAAACCTAACTGTACCAAAGAGGATATAGTTGTGCTTTGTAATGAAGCAATTGAAAACGGATTTTATGGTATTTGTGTGCCGCCTTATTTTGTACAATTAGTAAAAAAAACAATTGGGAAAAAAAATATAAAAATTATTTCAGTGGCTGGATTTCCTTTAGGTTACTCCACAGTGGGAGCTAAAGTAGAAGAAGCTAAAAAGGCAATTATTAGTGGTGCCGATGAAATAGACATGGTAATGAATATTGCAGCATTTAAAAGTGGCGATTTTCAAACAGTCCAAAACGACATACAATCAGTAGTTACAGTTTGTCATTTACAAAACAAAAAAATTAAAGTTATAATTGAAACAGCATATTTAAGTGAAGATGAAATAAAGTTTGCTTGCAAGATTTGCGCAAATTGTGAAGTTGATTTTGTTAAAACATCAACAGGATATGCAGATAAAGGAGCAGAAATTAAGAATATAAAGTTAATTAGAGATACTTTACCTTTAAAAATAAAAATTAAAGCAGCAGGCGGTATAAAAACAAAAAAACAAGCAATAGATTTTATAAACGCAGGAGCAGATGTATTAGGGAGTTCAAACAGCTTAAAATTAATTGAATAATATGAAATATTTAAAAATAACCATATTAATTTTCAGTTTAGTTACAATTAAATTCAATGCATTTTCACAAGTAAAAGGCTCGGTAGTAATTAAAGGAGAAAATATTTATTTGGATAGTTTAATTGATAAAAACATCGAAATAAATAAACAAAAAAAAACAATTGAAGGCTTCAGAATTCAGTTGTTTTCGGGTAATGAAAGAAACAATGCAAATAATATAAAAACAAAGTTTTTAAGATTATACCCTGAGCAAAAAGCATACATAACATACCAGCAACCCTATTTTAAAATAAGAGTAGGCGATTTTAGAACTAAACTTGAAGCTAAAATTTTTTATAATAAAATAAAGGTTGAGTTTGAAGAATGTATTATAATTTCGGATAAAATAAATTTACCAAAGCTTTAATATTCAACTTTTGTTAAAAACAATCCTTTAGCTGGAACTGAAACTCCGGCATTAGACCGGTTTTTACTATCTATAATTAACCTAAACTCGTTTAAGGTAATCTTGTCAAGGCCAACTTCAATTAGAGTGCCTACAATAGCCCTAACCATATTTCTTAAGAATCTATTGGCTTTAATTGTAAAAATAAGTAGTTCCTCTTTTTTTTCCCATTTAGCATAAGCCACTTTGCAATTAAAATTAGCAACATCGGTATGTACTTTACTAAAACATTCAAAATTAGTGTTAGCAAGTAAAATATCGCAAGCTTTATTCATTAAAATTAAATCAAGTTCAAGCGAAAATCTCCATGCATAATCAATAATAAAAGGATTTGCTATTGGCGTAATTACATATTCATACGTTCTCCATTTGGCATCAAATCTTGCATTAAAACTAATTGGAACTTCCCATATTTTGTAACAAACAATATCGTTTGAAATAATTTTATTTAATTTATTACAAATACTTCCACAATCAATTTTCTCATTACAATCGAAATGTGCAATAAATTGTCTTGCATGAACTCCCGTGTCTGTTCTTCCACAACCTAATGTTTCAATAGGGTTTCGTAATAACAAGCTTAGCTTTTCTTCTAATTCCTGCTGCACTGAAATAGCATTTAGCTGCTTTTGCCATCCATGAAAATTGGTTCCGTTGTAAGCTAATTCAATTGCGTACCTAAGCATTATATTTATAAATAAATAAACCCCAAAAGACAGTGTCTTTTGGGGTTTAAAAATATTAGCACTTTAAAAATTATTGTTTAATAATTGATTTTACAATTAAGTCATCACCAATTTTAACTTTTACAAAATAAGTTCCAGCAGCATTAAAGTTATTTGAAGCCAATTCAAATTCATGCTTACCAGTTGAAACTTTATTGTATGTATTTGTTGAAATTACTCTGCCTAACACATCAATTACTGTAATAGAAACATCTTCTGTTTTTAATAAATCTAAACTTATTACAGTGTTATTGGCAAAAGGATTAGGATAAGCAACTAAATTAAATTTAGATGCTAATTCCTCACCAACACTTACACCTACATCAACTTTAACAGTATCAGAGAAATTAACTACACAGCCATCAACAGTTGTTACTTGCATTCTAACTGTAAATATTCCTTTTTTATTGTAAGTAAAATCTGGTATACGTTGGTTAGTTGTAGTGCTATCTGCATCACCTAAATTCCAAGTATATGAGTTTCCAGCAGTAGGTAAGTCAGAAGGAGTTAACACTTGGCGGTTATTAACTGTAAATCTGCTTGGTGGAACTGCAAATCCTTGGTTGCTAAATGTAATAACAGGTTTAGGAACCACTACAATTGAACCCGATTTAGTGTCTTGACAACCATCAGCAGTAGCCGATATAGTCCAAACAAAAGTACCTTGGTTAGCATAAATATTAGCTGTATTACAAGCTCCACTTTGGTTACCATCACCAAAAGCCCATCCACAAGTAATACTTGCTCCGCTCGATGAGAATGATTTACTAGTAAAATTTACTAAATTACCTTCACACACTTTGTAACTATTTACACCAGTTTTAATTGCTCCATCTAATTCAGCAACTGCTATAGGCGCAGTTTTTACAACTACATCTCTCGATACTGAATCTTTACAACCAAATAATCTGTTTTCAGCAATTAACTTCACTACAAATGGATCGCCACTGTTATTATTTAAATAACGGTGTCTAGGGTCTTGACGTAAATCAGCACCACTATTGTCACCAAAGTCCCAAGTATATGCCGCATTTTGAATACCTGCACTAAACACTGTTTGGTTTGTAAACGAGGTAGAATCATTTGTACAAGCTGCATTAAAAATAAAGTTAGGTTTTGGCGTTTCGTAAACTGTTACCAATTTAGATAATGTATCTTGACATCCAGCAGCAGAGGTTAATCTTAAACTAACTCTTACATTTCCGGGGTTAGCAAATTTAATTTGGAAACTATTTGATTGACGTTGTTCACCTGTACTAAATGACCAATACCAACCTAATCTATCTCCATTTGATATTGAAGAACTATCAGTATAAGGTAAATCTCTACCTTGGCAATGACTTGCTACTGTAAATTTAGCAACTGGTCTAGCATATGAAGGGAAAATTCTAGTATTTAAACCAAAACAACCACTTACAGGGTCAGTAACTCTTAAAGTAACTGCATAGTTTGTATCTGCTTTATTAAACTTAAAGTTAGTTACAGGAATAATTCTAGAAACATTTCCTGGGAAAGTCCAAATATGAGTTAAGCCTGGAGCTGTATTAGTAGCAGAGAAAACAGTTGAATCGTTTTGACAAACAATAGCTACAGAACTTACATTATAATTAGCACTTGGTGAACCAATAACTCTAATTAAACGAGAAACAGTATCTGAAATTCCTAATGAAGAAGTAACTGTTAATAATGCTCTAAATAATCCAGGAGTATTATATGTTTTTGCTTGATTACCAAAGGTACTAATTGGAGATCCATCACCAAAATTCCAAGCAAAAGTAACATTTGCAAGCGTTCCTTGATTAATTAAGAAGTTTAATGGAGTTCCTGTACAAGCAGTATCAGCACGAGGACCAGTTATAAAACCATAAGCAATAGGATTTGCAACTTTAATAAAACGATTAATTGTTGTATCGCAATTGGTTCCTAAGAAACGAACAGTAGTTCTTAATATAAACAAAGTATCACCCTCAGCAGCAGTTGGAGTAAATGTTACTTTAGCATTGTTTCCTCCACTTGGAGGGGTAAATGCCCAGTTAGTTGCCAATGTATTTCCAGCAAAAGTTCTAACTGAAGTATTTAAAATAGTCCAATTAGTTCCGTAACTGGCATTGGTATAATATGAGTTAGGTGATAAAATATCGTAAGTTAATAAATTACCAAACTTAACTGCATCAGGTTTAAATTGATCGCCATCGTTAGCAGCCCCTTTAAATGCATTTAGAGTAAAAATATCAGGTTGAACATAACCTCCCAATGAAGTTAAAGGACGAGTAAATCTATGTATTATTACTGATCTTAAACCACCAGGTAAGTCGTTGCTACAAAAGTTTGGTTGATTAACAGAGAAAGGAGGTTGGTATGTACCTGAACCATAGTTAATAGCAGAAACTGCATAGAACAATGTATCAACTTGACGGTTAGCAAAACCAAAATTGATTGTACCACCATTACCCATTACAGAATCTAAAATACTGATAAAATTACCATTCAAATCTCTTTGTATGGCTCTGTAAGCATAACGTGTATCAGTGTTAGGAACTGAAATAGTAACTGGTTGACCAATGTTACATATAACTGTTGGAGCGCTAGTAATAGTTTGAGTTTGGATATCATCTATTACTTGTATACTATCTATTAAAATATTTTGACCACCACCTGTGCTATAAGCATCAAATTGGAAACTGTAAACATTTCCTGGAGTTCTGTATTCAGTTAAGCAAGTTTCAAATGTAAACCAATCAGCAAAAGGTGTGCTTAAATTAGGTCTTAAAGCAACTTTAATATCTGGTCCGGTAAATCCATTTGTTAAAACCCTAACAATTAATGAATCGCGTTTATTAGAAACAGCATTACTTTGTGAGAAACGGAAACGTAAAATAGGACGTTGTGCAGCACTTAAATTAAAACAAGGAGAAGTTAAACGAGCAGATGCACCAACAGGTAAGGTACTTGACGGGAATAAAGCACACTTAATTCCACTTTCAGTTGCTTGTGAAGGATTAGCAGGAGAACCAAAGGCATTTATATCCCATGCAGCACCTAACGTAAGTGATTGAGCATTCCACCCTTGTAAACCATTTTCAAAATTCATGGTGTAAGGGAAAGTTGCTATACCTGTAGGCAATACAGCCCACGAACCGTCAACTGGATAAGTTCCAATATTGGTTGAAATTTCAGTGGCAGAAACTTTGTATTCAATTAATCCACCTGTAGTTATTACTGTAGATGGTATTGTGAAAGTTACTTCAGGGAAACCTTGACTATTAACTGAAACAATTCCAGTAATATTAGTTGAAGAGCCACCATTTACTCTATAAGTTAAAAAAGTACTTACAAAGTTTTTCTCAGCAATTATAAATCTAATTGTAGGAAGAGCAGTACTTAAACAAACTGTTGCATTAGCAGGAATTATTCTAGGTAAAACACTATCAATATTTACACCACCCACATATTCATGAGCTCCCATAGTTGGACTTAAACCATTTCTAGTATTTAAAATCACATCTTGGTTGATACCAAATACAGGAATACCTGCTCCATATATAACTGAATTAGTTAAAGCTGGAATAAATAAGTTGTTATCACTTGTAAATGGAATAGTTAAATTAGTACTATACAAATCACCACCTGTAAATCTGTTAATGCTATCCCAACCATTTAATAAGTTAGGTGTAACACCAGATGCATTATTTACAAATTGTGCTCTTGTAGCAAAAGTTGCATTACAGAAATAATTGTTATTTTCTGACTGAGAGAAAGAATTAGCAACACTACCAAACTGAACTGCACTTGCTCTTATTCCAGTTGAAGTTGAAGTACCACCTAAATTATTAGTAAATAAATTATTGGTCATTTTAAATCCTGAACCTAAAAATAACGAAGTTCCGTTTAAAGGGAAATTTGGAGCAATTGCTAAACAAGCACTTCTTCCGGCTGTTAAAGTATTAGCAGTTCCTAAATTAATCGAATTAAAATGAATAGTTATATTAGGATCAGTAAAATTAGTTGCAGCATCAATTGCAATTCCATAAACACCACTCATCAAAGTGGTTGAACCAGAAGCAGCAATTCCAGAAATCATATTATTATGAATTCTTGTACTGTTAGTTATATTTCCATTATCAGAACCAAAGTTAATATATAAACCATAAGCGGCACTTCCTGATGAAGTTGATACAATATTATTAATAATGTTACCATCAATAATATTTGCCGAATCTAAAATAGTATTTGAACCAGGAATAACACCTAATTCAATACCTCTAGGATTTGAAAATGATTGAATATTATTTTGAATTCTATTACCTTTAATTGTTGCTCTGTATTGACCTACGCAGAAAATACCTGCAGCATTGTTAATACCACCAAAATAATTGGTTGGAGTTGAGCCACCTGGAGCAGTATTTCCACCAATTGTATTATTAGTAATGTTGGTGTTATTATCACCTTGACCTCTAATTCCATTTCCTCTTAAATAAATTCCATATTGACAACCGCCAATAAAGTTATTTATAAATGCATTGTTATTGTTTAAACCTGCACCAGCAGAATTAGAAGGAGTAGCGGTTAAACCACCCATGTAAATAGCAGAAAAAGTATTGTTTGAAAATGTAGTAGAGTTACCTATTAAATTACAATTGTTTACAAAATTACTTGAAGTAGACAAAGTAGTTGCAAAAATAGAGCTTTGACCACCAACAATATCTATAATTTTATAAGTTGCCGAAGTCATGTTACTAGGCATCATAATCGTTAAATCTCTAGTAATAGTTCCATTATTTGAGCCATCAAAACCAAAGAATGAACTGCTGTTAAAGCGAATTAAACTTGTATTTGCTGGAGGAGCTACAAGAACGTTTGTAAATCTAATAGTATCTTGTCTTCCGGCAGCAACAGTTACTATAACTGGTACAGCAGCGTTTGCCGATGGAAAGTCAAAAACTGTAATTGGAGAAGTAAAAGTATCAGTTTCACCCACATAACCTGCGCTAATTACTAATTTAGCTGGTTGAACACCTGCAAAAGATAAACCCGTTCCAAAAGCATTTAAGTAATTAACTGCTGAACGTAACGTTCTAAACGAACCTGAAGAAGGGCTACCTAAAACAGGATAATTGTCTGTTCCATTAATTTGGTAAACACCATTAGGCTGTAAAGGTGCATTTTGATTAGTTATTCTTGCTGCACCTAATTGTGGACCAGATGCACGAGATACACCATAAATATCAGTTAACACCAATGAATTTGAAGAACCAGATGAATACCTAGAACCAGAAGTTACCGTTAATAAATCAGGTAATGAATCTGAAATAAACTGAGTTGGGAAATTAAATGAACTTAAATCAGTATTGGTTCCAGTAAATAAACGCAATGTGTTAATATTGGTTCTAGCTGTAATTACAGGTATTGCAGTAGATGAAGGCGTAGCCATTAAAATATTATTTAATGGATTTGGATTATTTCCTGATACAAAATAAGAATTGAAATCAGAGGCAGCAATTAAAAATACTGGATTTTGAGCATATGGTGAAGTTGGAGCTAAAGTAATAACTGAGTACATATTACCAGTTGTATTTCTATTAGCAGTAACTCCAAATATATTATTGATACTAGAAATTCCTCCACGAATATTACTACCCATATACAATGCCGCAATACCACCGTTTGTAGATAAAAAGTTATTGCCGCTCATATTAATGGTATTGTTAACCATTGTAACTAAGTTAGGAAGGGTAAACGGTACTGATGCATCAATCAAAATACCTGTTGGATTTGCAACACTTATTGGTGTGCCTGCACCTATGCCTATTATTTTAGAAATATGATTATTGGCAAATAAATAACCCCTAGCACTTACCGTTACACCATTACTTGTAAAAGGAACTGCAGTGAACTGAGCCCTAATACCTGTATTACCTTGTCCATTTATTGTTGTTAAATTATATATAAAGTTTTTAGTAACACTTACATCAAAATTTGGAAATCTAATTGAAGTTTCAGCAACTTCAATACCTTTAAATCCTTGAGAGATGGTAGAAGTTGGCAAACAATTTCTAACTACATTTGAATCAATAATTGCAGCTTCTACACCCATAACAAAAATACCTGATTGGTTATTGGCTCCACCAATATAAGTAGTAGGTAAAGTTCCACCTGGAGCAATGTTACCACCAATTATATTTCCAATAATTTTTAAGTTTTGTACTCTATTGGTTACAGCTGGTGCAATAGTTCCAGCAAAAACTGGATCACCAGTTGGATTAGCACCTGAACCTCTAACCATAATTCCATTTCTTACTCCTTGAATTAAGTTATTTACAATATTGATATTTCTATTGTTTAAACTTCTTAATGTATCATTTTGACCTGGAGTAGCTGTTGTTAAAAAAGGAAAACTATAATAAATACCAGCTAAAGTATTAATTGCTGTATTGGTAGTATTACCAACAATATTTACATTTCTTATAGTAATATTTTGCGATGGTTCATCAGAAGGAGTGATGCCTATAACTCTTGAAATAGGATTGTTAGATAAACTTCTGAACATAAAAGTTAAGTTTCTAAATTCGTTTGAACCACTAGCCAAACCATCAATTATTATATTTTTAGCTCCGTTTAAAGTTAAAACAGACGCATTATTAGGAATTGCAATATTTGGAGACCAAATAGTATCAACCACTCCAACAGCAGGACGAATTACTACATTTAATGATTGATCAGCACCTGGGTAATCAATTATTGCAGGAATCCATTTGTTTTCTCTAGGATAAGTTCCACGTATTTCTAAAACCACATTGTTCTGATTTCCTGAAATACCATAAGAGTTTAAATAAGTTACTGCTTCTGCCAAATCTCTAAAACTACCCGAAGTTGGGTTAGATGCAGTTGGTGGAACAGAAAAACCATTAACTGGATATGTATTTCCTCCAAGTAGTCCAACATTTATTTCAGTTGAATCGCCATTCCAATGGTGACAACCAATTGATGTAAAACGACCAAAACCTGTTCTTATATTTCCATATAAATCATCTATAACTTTATTAACTACAATGCTATTTACATAAGCACTGAATTGGTTCAATGTATTTAAAGCATAACCTCTATTTGATGTTCTGTTAGGAAAACCAGCTGGTATATTCCAAATAGTATCGTTTGAAGTTGGAGCAATTACTGCTAAACTATTGGTATCTGACAAAGAATATAGCCTGTAATTTTTAATGGAAGGAATATTCCTTAATGTATTATTTCTAATAATACCAGCCACAAATGCATAACCAGGTCCAAAAGTATTTGAGTAATAATTGTTAAAGTTAGAGTAAGTAAATGGATTAATATTATTGGCAGCAGTAATAACTGCATAATTTTGGTAACCAGTAGTATTATTTAAAGTGCTTCCAAAATTATTAACAAAAGAATTATTTAAAGAAATTATTCCGCCTGTAGTTAAACTTCCTACAAATAAACAAGTTGAAACGGAACCACTTGCCATTGTATCTCCTTTTAAGTTTACAGAGTTAAAATATAATTCCAAACCAAGATCTGCTGTTTGGTTTTCAATTGTAATACCGGCTGTATATCCTGCTGTTGATGCACTTAATATATTAGAACCTCCATTCACAGAAAAAATTCTAGAAATTGAATTGTTTGCTACTAATAATTTTCTAGGAGTTAAATGATTTCCTAAACTTATTCTAATTCCTGAAACACTTTGGCCTGAAGCATTGGTAAATAAATTATAAATTTGATTTTTTGTGATTCTAATATTTGAATCTAAAGCAACTGTAGCTCCAGCAGCATCTAATCTAATACCAGCAAAGCCAGCATTAACTGAACCAAAGTTTAAAGCAATAGTATTTCTAATAGTATTACCAGAAACAGTAGAGTTTGAAACAGTATGTAAATAAATACCAGCTAAGTTGGCACTTGCACTTCCAATAGATGCTTGTAAAGCACTATTAATTGGATTTACATAACCACCAATTGTATTATTTAATACATTCACTCCTGTATCTTGCGATGGAAATGCTGTTGTATTTGTAGCAAATCCTCTATGGTAAATACCATTTTGAACTGCCATTATATTATTATTTACATAATTAATATTGTAATTAGTTCCTAAAGCAGCAGCTGTAGGTGTACCTGTAGTACCTCCAAAATAAATACCAGCATAGGTATTATTGGCCGATGAAGTAGAATTACCTATAATATTACAATTTCTAATGGTAATATTTCTTACCCTATTAGTAAAAGTGGAAACTGCAGGAATAATATCAACTACTTTACAAGTTGTTCCTGACGATAAAGCTCCCATGCTAAAAGTAATGTTTCTTTGTCCAGTTGTTCCGCTACCATCTACTGTAAAATCGGTACTACCAAAAACTCTGAATAAACTACCATTAGCAGCTATTGCAGATGATGAAGTAATAACAAAACTTAAACCAACGTTTGGTTTTAAAACTACTGGGCGAGAGCTACTCATATTTGGGTAACCTGATCCATTTGCTCTTCCTACTTGAACACCCGTTGGCTCAATGCCTGAGTATCCTGCATCTAATAATATGGTAATGGTACCAGTAGGTTGGGTAACATCAACACCATTGTTATTTAAAAAATTAATAGCACCTGTGTTACCTGTACCCATTAAATTTACAAAGGTATCGACCGGTAAAACCTGGTCAATTTGCCCGTTAACAATGTACGTTCTTCCACCAGCAAAACCTTGGGCTAAGGCAGCGTTTGCAGAAAAACCAACGAATACAATTAAGTAGAGACTTAACTTAAGGTAATAATTAGTAAAATTTGATTTCATATATTTCTTTTAGTTTAATTTTTAAAAGTATTGAGTTAGCTAAAATAGTATTTAACTTTAAGAATGCAAACATTTGCACATAAAATTAACAATTTTTTACATTTAATATTGATAATAAACCTTTTGTGGTTTTTCATTTTCGCGCCAAATAAAGCCTTTAAGCTTTAATTCTTCTGGTTTAAACTCATCTAATGGATACATAAATCCTTCGGGATTTGTAATAAAAACACCTTTACTAATTTTTTTATTACTAAAATAAAACTCCATCTCGCTGCAATCAATTTTATTGATGCCAATATAATTTACACTGTCTTCTTTAGCATAATAAATGCTTTGCCCATTACCATAAACCCTCAAATATTTAATGTTACTGCTGTCTAACAAACCTTTCATGTTTTTACCTTTTACTTGGTTGTAATGTGGGCCTTTTTCGTTCGAAATTAAAAATGAGTTATTCTTTAATTCAAATGAATCAAGATTATTATTATTAATGAAAAAACGAATGGTATCTGCTGTTATTTGATTGACTCCATTCCATATAATAGGTGATGAAAACATGGAAAGAACTGAATCAGATTTTTCGTAAACTAAACTATCGCATACTCCTTGAATATCCGATTTAAAAATCTTAACCTTTCTATACGCTTTAATCGACTCCTTTTGCTTTAGCTTTTTATCGGCTTGAAATAAAAATAAACTATCGGCATATAAAAACAAACTGTCGTTTTTATCCATAATCATTAGCGCATATGGGTTTTGAGTTACATACGTTTTTTTAGTTTTTCCATTCATTATTCCATAGTTGCCATACAGTGTTATTTTTTGAACAGAATCGTACAATTCAATATTTCTAAATGCTTTACCAATATTATTTTTTCTATCGTAAAACATGCTATCGGCTTTAAGCATTTTTTGTTCGGTATATAATATGGCGTTTTTGCTAAATTGACTGATGTCTTTTTTGGTATCGTACCACCCGTTTTCGCAAATTATTTTATCTTTTGCGCTTTTTATTTCAGTACTACCATAAAAATTGGCAGTTTTTGATAATGTATTATACATTAACGTATCACTTTTCATAGTGTACTCAGGATTAATTAATAATACGTTTTTCTTAAAAAATAAATTGCGTGTTCGGCTATAATAATAACCACTCTGACTAGTTAAATTATTTTTATCACTTATTATTAAACCTTTATTTAAATAATAACCAATACTATTTTGCATGTCAAAATCGAGTTGACTGGTTGTTAAAGTCATTGATTTATCAAACATTTTAACATTGCCTTCCATAAAAGCATGTTTTGAATTGCCATCGTACTTTAAATAATTGCCCTCCATTCTTATACTGTCGTTGTGGTTAACTCTTACATTTCCATAAGCTTTTACCATATTCGAATCGTCATATAAAATGGCCGAATCACAATACATGATAGTATTTACTTGCTTTAAAACAACATTTCCAATTAATTTTTTAATGCTTCCTAAAGCGGTTGTTTGGCCTTCAAACAAATCAGCACCCAAAATTTCTACTTTGCTTTTTTGCTGAGCATTTACTAATTGAACAATTGAAATAAATAAAATGAGATAAATAAATTTTTTGGCAAAATATTGCATGGGTCAAAACTATTAAAAAAACAATTATAGCATAACGTAAATATTATTTATGCTAAAATAATTGTAAAATTACACCATAAATTATACCAATAATATTTTTATTTATTTTAATAGAATGCTTGCTCGTTTTAAAAAATTTATTCAATACCAACAATTGTTTAGCAATGATGAAAAAATATTGCTAACTGTAAGTGGTGGAATTGATTCGATGGTAATGGTTGATTTATTTAAAAAAGAAAATTATTTATTTGGTATTGCTCATTGTAATTTTGGGTTGAGAGGAGCAGAAAGCAATGATGACGAGGAGTTTGTAAGTAATTACTGTAAAACAAACGAAATTCCTTTTTTTACTATACAATTTGAAACAGAAAAATTTGCTTTAGAAAATAAAATTTCAATTCAAATGGCTGCACGCCAATTAAGGTACCATTGGTTTAACGAAATAGCCTTAAAAAACAATTACAATTATATAGCCACAGCACACCACCAAAACGATGTGGCCGAAACCATGCTAATAAATATAACACGCGGAACTGGCATTAGTGGATTACATGGTATTTTAACCAAAAAAAATAATATTATTAGGCCTTTATTATTTACCAATAAAAAAGAAATTGTACAATTTGCTACCGAAAATAATATTGATTTTAGGGAAGACAGCAGCAATAAAAAAGAGGATTATTTGCGCAATAATATTAGGCACAACATTATTCCAAAACTAGAAGAATTAAACAACGATGCAATTGATAATTTTTATAATTTAAGTTTAAAAATACAAACAGATGAAATATTAATAAACGAATATGTTAACCTACTGAAAAGTGAATTTATTGAAATAAAAAATAATCAAATTTATATTTCGTTAAAATTAATGAAACATCAAGCAAAAAATAGTTTGCTTTACCACTATTTAAAACCATATAATTTTAACGAAAACGACATAGAACAAATTGTTTTAAATTACGAAAAAAACAGTGGTATTTTATTTGAGTCGAAAACCCATGTTGCGCTGATTGATAGGGATTATATAATTATTAAAACATTAGAAAAGAGTACATTCAATTATACAATCAATTTAAAAGAAATTGAAAATAATGCATTGAAAATAAATGAATTTTTAATGGGCTTAATTACAGATATTCCAACTCAATTTAGCAAAGATTTTTTATATATAAAAATTTATAATTTAAACGATAAAATAACAATTAGAAACTGGCAACAAGGCGATAAATTTAAACCATTGGGAATGACAGGAAATAAACTATTGAGCAATTATTTTATTGATAAAAAAATCAATCAATTTGAAAAAGAAAAATGTTTGGTACTTTATAATGAAACCAACCATGATATAATGGCGGTTTTGCCTTTTCAAATAAGCAACGATTATAAAATTGATTACAAAACCAAGTATGTTTTAAAGGTTGAATTAGGTTAAATTATTTTACCCACAGATTACGTAGATTAAACAGATTAGATAAAAATAATCACTCACATGTAAGATGGCAACTATCCTAAGAGTTAGCGAAGCGCTCTTCGGATTTTAAATGAAAAGTAGTGTCTCTGACACGGGCTAACAAAACGAGTCTGGAGACTCTCTACTCATTTTAAATACGCCCAGCAATGGCTCGGCTTCAGACTACGCATAGTGGTTATCTTATTGACTTAACGGATTTCTGACCTTGAAAAGGTCAAATGTTTATAGAAAATTTAAATTTATTGTAGGGTTCAACCCCGATGGGGTCGTACATTTTTGGGGGTAAAATTTTCTATAAACATTTGACTCCGTTGGAGTCATTTTCTTAGCTTAGATTTCTGCCGATGTTGGCGAACACGCCAACATCATTAAATGATAAATTGCAGGCGAGGATTGCAATGGTGGAATAATAAAAGCCACAGATTACTTAGATAACACAGATTATTTTTAAAAATTATAATTATTTTATAATTTCAAACTCTACCCTTCTGTTTGCTTTTCGGCCTTCTTCGGTTTCGTTACTTTTTATTGGTTCGGTTTCACCTTTTCCAAAGTGCACCATTTTTGCTTTTTTAATGCCTTTAAATATTAAATAATTATATACTGCTTTGGCCCTATTTTTCGATAATTTTAAATTCAATTCATCATCTCCAACATTGTCGGTAAATCCAGTTATTTTAATACTAATAGCTGAGTATTTTAATAATTTTGTTACTAAAGAATCTAATGATTTTTTGGTGGTATCGTTTAACAAATCGCTGTTAAAGTTAAAATACACATTTTTAAGAATTACTTTTTTCTTTATTAATGTATCAGTGCTTTTTATATATTTATCAAGTTCAGCTAAGCCTATGTAACTATTTATACTTGAATTAGGTAATCCTTTTACATTCACCAAATCAAAACCTGGCGATGCCCCATTATTATCTAAACCAACTATTTTTACAAAACGTACAACCGATTTGAAATTTATTTTATTTAAATCTAATGAACTGGTTTTACAATCGTCAACAATTCCTAGTTTTATATAATCAATTCCATTACTACTTACATAAACTTCCGCATGCTCTCCACTGCATCCATTTTCAGTAATAAAAATATCGTTTTGATTGGGGAAATCAATTATTTGATTGTCGGTAAATTGTACTATGACGTAACTGTTTTGTGGTAAACTTAAAAAAAATTTGGTGTTGTTTCCTAATACTACATTTGGGTTAATTAATATGGGAAAATTATTGTTGCTGCCCCCATAAAAATTTGTAAAATTTTTATTCGAATTGGAGTAATAAGATTCCACTAAAATATCAGCAAATTCAGTTTTGGTAGATTGAGAACTAACATTATTAAAAAGAAGAAGAAAAAAAAGTATTGTAAAATATTTAATCATTTTAAGTAATTTATGTTTTATTACAACCTTCCGTTATGCGCCAATAAACCATCTTTAGTAGCTAAATAACTGTAGGCATGCATATCGTCACTATCAAAAATAAAACTTTTAATATAGTCTTGTTTTTCTTCGTCAAAACGCATGGCTACCACATATTTTTTTGCTATTAAATGTTTTAAACAATCTGCTACAATTTTGGGTGGTGCTGCTACTTCTTCCATTATTTTTTCAAATGGTTCAACAAAATATAACGCATTTAAAATATCAAAATCTATATCGCTTAACTCGTATTGCATATTGTACTATTTATGAATTCTACCTTTCCAATTAAAACTTGTAAAAGTAGCTAAAACTCCAATTATAACAATGTAAAATACATGAAATATTTCGGCCAAAGGCAATAATAAAATCAGCCTTTTTTTATTATACAATTTTAAAATAGTAAATAAAAAAATGCCTTCTATTAAAAACTTTAAACCTAACTGCGTTACAGCTATTTGCCAGTTTACAAATAGGTTAATAATAATACTAAAATTAAAATAATAAGTAAAAATAAGTATAATAGTAATGTATCTATTTTCGTATTTGGTGGCTTTGCTTACCCATCTTTTTCGTTGTTCTGTCAACTCATTAACCGATGCATTTGCACTGGTTTTAACAATTGCATTTTCATTAAATAAAAACTTAACTTGATTGGGGTATTTTTTAAATATTTTATGCATTAAAAACTCATCATCGCCACTAATTACGTGTTTATTGTCTTCATACCCGCCTACTTCAAAAAACACTTTCTTTTCAAAAATTAGGTTTGATGCGCTACACATATTTGGATACTTTAACTCCATTGCGGCAGCACCCACTCCCACTAAACCTGCAAACTCTAAAGCTTGCATTTCTTCAAAAATATTTTTAGATAAAAATTCAACAGGCGCATAAACTAGCTTGGAATTAGTTTTTTCTATAAAAATATTAATGCTATTTAACCATTCGTTTTTCCTTATACAATCAGCATCGGTTAGTATAATATAGTCGTGCTTAGCATTGTTAATTCCTATTGAAATGGCTTGCTTTTTATTGGTAATATTATCTAGTTCTTCTAAGTTAATACAACTAATAGTGTATTCACTATTTTCAGCAATAAAATCTTCAATTTTATTTAAAGTTCCATCGGTAGAATGGTCGTTTATAACTATAATTTCAAATAAGTTTTTGTTATAATTTTGATTAATTATAGAATGCAAACTTTCTTTTATAAAATGGACTTCGTTGCGCGCTGCAATAATTACTGAAAACTTGTTGCTTTTTTCATTTGTAACAATTAATTTTTCTCTCTTGGTTCGTTTAATTACAAGTAACAAACCTCTATAAAAAAAAGCAATTAGTAAAATATAAATGCTTGTTAAAAAGAAAGCAACTGCATACCAATAAATCATTTTATGAACTTATGTTTTAATATAAAATAAAGCCCAAACAACGAAGGAATAAGCATATTAATAATCCATAACGAGTAAGCAGAAAGTAATACTCCTAGTTCAATTTCTTTGTTATAATTACTTAATTCACCAAAAATAAAAAGGGCGCTTACGCCACGTAAACCTATATCGATTAGAATAAAACTAGGAATAATTGACTGAATACAAAAAATAGCAATAACAGCCATAAAACTATTTAAAACACCTAACTGAACACCAAAAAAATAAAGTAACAAAACGTATTGCGCCAAATAAACCGAATACCTAATTAATGAAATAAAAAATATTTTAAATAACTGACTCTTTGAATAGCTTTTAAAAACTACCACATACTTTTCTATTTTATAAAAAAATTTAGTCCTACTTAAAGCATTGTATACAATATCAATTCTAATAAAACCAATAAAAGCAATAACATGCATTACAAAAAAAACCAAAGCAATTGGTTTCCAAATTAAATAAATACCGTAATCAACTTTAACCAAAAAAGCCAACAAAGCATACATACCAAAAATAGCAGTAACCAATACTTGCGCAGTATTTCCTATAACCGCAACTAAAGAGCCTTTGTACTTATTTAATGTTTTTAAATGAATAATTCGTCCTACAAAATCGCCTATTTGATTTGGAGTAATAATACTTAAAGTTACACCAGAAAAAACCCCTTTTAATGCTCCCCAAAAACTAATTTTTTCAAACTGATTAATTAACAAATGCCATTTTATGGTTTCTAATGTCCAGTTTAAAAACAATAAAACTATTGCCAATATTAAAAACAAAATATTATTTAATGAAAAATCGAAATGGAACGATTTAAACTTTATATCTATTTGATAAGCAACTAATAATTTGTACAAAATAAAGCTTATTGTAAAAACTGCTAAACCAATTTTTAAATAAGTAATCCATTTTTTATGTGTTTGCCAAAACTGTTCCAAGCCCAAAATATAAGTACTAATGGTGTGCAATTTATATAATTTTATTTGATTGCATTTGATTTAAAATTATATTTGATTTTTAATTAAAAATGGGGTTTTTATTTTATTTTATGTTGGGTGGTGGAATAATGCTTGTTTCTAGAATATGGCAACAGCAAAAAATTGCTCAATTAGACACAGCATACAAGCAACTTTTGGTAAAACTATTTGGTAAAAAAAACTACTTGAGTGTTATTATAAGCTTGGCTTCTATGGTGCTTTTTATTATTATTATTTTGTTAAATATTATTGAAATAAAACTGGCATTATTTGGGTTTGCAATTGTCAATATTTTGGCACAAGCCATTCCATTAAATATAAATTACAATAAGTTAATTGAAGCCAATTTTCCTGCTGAGTTTGTAAAAAATTATTTAATCACTTCGGCAATTAATGTTTTAGGTACTATTGTCATTTTCTCTTACCTCTTTTTCGAAAACCCAAATATTTGATTCCGCAAGAAAATAACATAGCATTCGATAGAATAATATTAGGAATAGACCCAGGAACAATAGTGATGGGTTATGGCATAATAGGTATTGTTAAAAAGCAAGTTACTTTAATAACATTAGGTGTTTTACACTTAGAAAAATACGATGATTACGCGTTAAAACTTAAAAAAATTTTTGAACGCACCACAGGTTTAATTGATGAATTTAATCCTGATGAAATGGCCATTGAAGCCCCTTTTTACGGTAAAAATGTACAGTCGATGTTAAAGCTAGGAAGAGCTCAAGGCGTTGCTATTGCAGGTGCTATGAGTCGGCAAATAATTGTAAGTGAATATTCCCCAAAAAAAATTAAACAATCCATTACCGGAAATGGAAATGCCACCAAAGAACAAGTGGCAGGAATGTTGGAACATATTTTAAAATTTAAACACGATTCGAAGTTTATGGATGCTACTGATGGTTTGGCTGCTGCATATTGCCATTTTATGCAAAAAAATATTGGCATTGAAACAGCCAAAAGTAAAATAAAAATACCGCCTAAAAAAAAGGCAACCAGTTGGGATACTTTTGTAAGTAATAATCCAACTAAAATTAAGAAATAATATGTTTATTTGCTTTACAAAAATGAAAATAGTAAAGGCATTTATATTACTCCTTTTTTTAAGCACCATTCACAATATTGGTTTTGCCCAAAACAAAGATGAGCAGCTTGCTTCTCAATTCTTTTCGAATGGAGAATACGATAAAGCTGCTGCATTATATGAAAAGCTTTTAAATAAAAACCTTAACTCATTATACCTTTACGATAATTTAATTCAATCGCTTATAAAGTTAAAACGGTTAGATGATGCTGAAAATATTTCGAAAAAAATGTACCGAAAAACCAATTCTGCTTATTTTTTGGTAGATATTGGTTATTTATACAAACTAAATAATAAGCCAGATAAAGCGATAAAACAGTTTGATGAAATCATTAAAAAAACCATTCCTAATCAAGAAAAAATACTAGAAACATCAAATGCATTTGAAAAAAGAAATGAGCTAGAATATGCCATTAAAAGTTATTTAAATGGGCGGAAATTATTGGGTTACGAAACTGTTTTTAATAACGAATTAGCCGCGCTTTATAACAAAACAAAACAAACTCAATTAATGATAGATGAGTATGTAAACAGTGTAGCTCAATACCCTGAAAACAGAGAAGAAGTGCAAGGATTATTGCAAAATAGCATTCAATTGCCAAGCGATTTTGAATTATTAAAAATAGCATTGATTAGAAAAATTAAAGCCAACCCAAATACTGATGTTTTTTATGAAATGCTGATATGGTTTTATGTACAACGCAAAGATTTTGACAATGCCTTGATACAAGCAAAAGCAATTGATAAAAGACTAAAAGAAGAAGGCCGAAAAATGATGGACTTGGGCTATTTGGCTATAAGCAATGAAAAGTACGATGCAGCCACAAGGTTATTCAATGAAGTAATTTTACTAGGCAACAATAAAGCTTATTATTTAGCTGCAAAATTGGGCGTTTTAGAAGCAAGCAATAAAAAACTGTTGAGCAACTCCAACTTGTCGTTAATTGAATTAAAAAATTTAGAAAATACGTATTTGGCATTTTTAAACGAAAATGGAAAAACCTATTACACTGCACCAAGTATGCGCGATTTGGGTAAACTATATGCCTATTATTTAAATGAAGTTGACAAAGCTGTAGAAATTTATACTTCTATTTTAGAACTTCCTGGAACCGATAATTTTTTTAAAGCAGATTGCAAACTAGAGTTGGGCGATTTATATGTTTTAAAAGGCATGGAATGGGATGCCATGCTGCTTTACGGACAAGTAGATAAAGACTTTTTAGAGCATCCTTTAGGGCAAGAAGCCAAGTTAAGAAACGCCAAGTTAAGTTTTTATTTAGGAGAATTTGAGTGGGCAAAAGCACAGTTAGATATATTGAAAACTGCCACAACGCAATTAATTGCCAATAATGCCTTGGAGCTTTCATTGTTAATACAAGACAATACAGTTGACTCGGTAGAAGATGCATTGAAACTATTTGCTAAAGCCGATTTGCTTTACCAACAAAACAAATTTAACGAAGCATTTATTTACCTTGATTCCATTATAACCGAGTTTCCAAAACATGCTTTAACTGATGATATTGCTTTTAAAAAGGCACAAATTTATACCAAACAAAAGGAATACGACCAAGCAATTAAATTTTATACTATTGTTATAAATGAACACGGAAGTGATATATTAGGTGATAATGCACTGCTCAATCTTGCAATTATTTATGAAAAAAACTTAAATAATATTGATGAAGCCAAAAAGAATTATGAAAAATTTATTGAAAACTATGGAAGTAGTATTTTTATAAATGAAGTACGAAAAAGATACCGTTTTTTAAGAGGAGATATTTTAAATTAATAAAGCAAATGATTGTATATAATGTTACTATAAATATTGATGAAAGCATACATGCTGATTGGGTGAAATGGATGAAAGAAAAACATTTGAGTGATGTAATGGCAACAGGCATGTTTACTAGCTATAAGTTTTTAAAGCTGCTTAGCAAACAAGATGATGAAACAGGCGAAACTTATGCCATTCAATACTTTGCTCCAACCATGGAACATTACGAAAAATACCAGGCAGAGTTTGCACCAACTTTACAAAAAGATGGCAGAGATTTATTTGGCGATAAGTTTCATGCGTTTAGAACTTTATTAGAAGAAATGTAAATTTAATTTTAAAAATAAAAATAAAATGAAAGCAATTATTCCTGTAGCAGGAATTGGCACTCGATTGAGGCCACATACTCATACTCAACCAAAAGCTTTAATCCCAATTGCTGGTAAACCAATATTAGCTCATATTGTAGAAAATTTAATTGATGCTGGCATCACCGATTTTGTGTTTATTATTGGCTATTTAGGAGATAAAATTGAAGAATACATTCAAAAAAATTATCCAAAAATAACGGCCAATTTTATAATACAAACTTCGGGTAAGGGAGTTGGACATGCAATTTGGTTAGCAAAGGATTTAATTAAAAAAGACAATGATGAAATATTGATTGTTTTTGGAGATACCATAGCAGATGTTGATTTGAAAAAAATAATAAACGAACCAGCCAATTTATTAGGAATAAAAAAAGTAGACGATCCCCGTCAGTTTGGTGTGGCAGAAATAGATGGTGATGGTTTTATAACCCGAATGATTGAAAAACCTGCTATTCCAAAATCGAACTTGGCGCTTGTAGGTATTTATAAAATAAAAGACAGCATAGCTTTGCTCGAAGAACTTGATAATAATATCAGTCAGAAAAAAACAACACATAACGAATTTACGTTAACCGATGCCATGATGAATATGATGGATAAAGGTTATCAATTTAAAAGTTTTGATGTAGCCAATTGGTTCGATTGTGGTAAAAAGGATATTTTATTGGAAACAAATTCCACTTTACTTAAACGTTTAAACTACGATACTACAAAATATAAATTTGAAAATACCATTATTATTCCACCTGTATTTATTGGCGATGATTGTAAAATAAGCAACTGTATCATTGGGCCAAATGTATCGATAGGTGAAAGTGCCATTTTAAATTATGCCATTGTAAAAGAAAGTATTATTGGTCCATTTGCACAAATTGAATATGCTATTTTAGAAAAATCGTTAATTGGAAACGATGCTACCCTTTGTGGCAATAAACAAAGTTTAAATATTGGCGATAGCACAGAAATAAATTTTGGGTAAATGAAGGAAATAATTACTAAGGATAAAAACATAGGTATTTTTGCCATTATCATTACTGTATTGGCAATTTCGCAAGCAGTAATCAAAATACTTTATTTTTCGGAATTTATTTCTGAATTAAGTAAATTTTCATTTATCAAGTTTTTTGTATTTTATTTAAACTTCTTCGAATTGCCAGAAATAAGATTCTTAAGTTTTTTTAAGTTTGTTTTCTTCCATGCTGGCCATGGTTTGCAAATTAGTTATATCAATATATTGTTTTGTTTAATTATGCTTGGCGGTTGCATACTTTATTATGCAAGTAAGTTTAAAGCCATCATTCCTCTTCAATTGGTTTTTACATTAGTTTTCTTCAAAAATTTAATTGAACTAATTTATACTGGATTTTTAATATTTGAATCGCACGACATGAAGTTAACCCAATTTTTTGTCATTATTTTTTACGTTTTTACTAAAGTTTTAATTGTACTTTTTTCTTTCTGGATTATTAAAAAAATGCTTCATAATTATGAATTAAACAATGTGCAAGAAGGTGATAATTATTTTTGGATTCCTGCAACCAAACTTACACGTATAGCACATGTTTTTTTAGATCTGTTTTTTTGCTATTTATTTTTCGAAAGAATTGCTTTGCAATTAATTGAAATTCCCATTGTAAAAGCGCTGCTAATAAGTATTGGTCAAATAAATGAACGTTTGCCTATCTATTTATTTTTAATATTTTTTAGGTTTATATACTACTTTGTTTTTGAAGGAATATTTGGAACCACACCAGCCAAAATAATCACAAATACAATTGTTGTGAACAATGAGGGCCAAAAAGCAAGCACCTCAAATATTTTTAAACGAACTTTAATACGATTTATACCCTTCGAAAGTCTTTCGTTTATTACTTATGGTTGGCACGATACATGGTCAGATACCAATGTAATGCAATTAAAGCCAACAAAAATTGATGGCTTTAATTATTTTGTGGTATTTTTAATCATCTCTATTGGACTTTATTATGGTATGTATTATTTTGAAAAAAATGCCAATTACTAATTTTGAAATCAATTTAAAAAATAACCAAATTACTGGCAGTATTATTGCCTAACGAGAACCAAACTAAATACCTTGACAAAGAAAAATAACAATTACATTAACAACAGCATTTGGATGTTGGCCGAAAAAGCCTCAAGAATTATTTCAGGAATTTTAGTGGGTGTGCTTGTTGCCCGTTTTTTAGGCAAGGAACAATTTGGGGTAATTAGTTATGCATTAAGCGTTTTAAGTATTTTTACCGTGTTTTCTACTTTAGGATTAGATGGCATTGTGGTTAGGGAATTAATTACCGAAAAGGATAGAAAATATGCCATTTTAGGCACTACTTTTTGGATGAGACTAATAGGTTCATTTTTTGTAGTAATTGCATCCACTTATTATTCATCCATGCGCGACCCAAGCGATAGAACTTGGATAGTGTTTTTAGTTTCCATAGCAGTAGTTTTTCAATCGTTTTCTGTCATCGATTTTTATTTTCAATCGGAGGTAAAAGGTAAGTTTAGTGCCATTATTCAAATAATTACATTGGTGCTTTCGGCTTTGGTTAAATTATTACTTATTTATTTAGAAGCACCCCTTACTTGGTTTGCAAGCATGGTTATGTTTGAAGCATTTATTACTGCAATAAACCAAGTTTACTTTTACTATAAAAACAAACAAGAAATAAGCAAATGGAAATTTAGTTTTAATGAAGCCAAACGATTGCTTTCTCACTCTTGGCCAATTATTATTTCGGCATTTATGCAAATGATTTACCAACAAGCCGACAAAATTTTAATTGCTCGTTATTTACAAGACATGGGCATGGTAGGTCAGTATTCGGCAGCTACACGTATTAGCGAAGCTTCATTTTTTATACCTGTGGCACTTTCAACTGCTTTATTCCCTGGAATTATTAATAATAGGCACAATAGACCATTGCAATTAAAACGCCTTACTCAAATATACTCGTTAATGATTTGGAGCGCCATTTTTATATCTATTGGAGGTTACTTTTTAGGCGATTTAGTAATTGGGTTTTTATACAAAGATGGCTTTCCATTAGCTCCAGAAATTTTTAAAATTCATATTTGGATTACTATTCCCGTTTTCTTTGGAACTGCATGGGGTTCGTGGCTTTTAGCATTAAATAAACAACGACTAATTACTGTTTACCAAGTATTTGTTTTGGTTATAATTTTGGCTTTAGAAATGTATATGATTCCTAAATTCGGCATTAAAGGTGCAGCATACAGTGTAGTTTTGGCTTATTTGTGTAGTATTTTTGCCATAATGTTTGTTTACAAACCTAAAGAATCGGCTACTTTATTTTTCACTTCATTAAATCCAAAACATTTGCTTGATATAGTAAGTTATTGGAAGGAAATGAAAAAGGCTAAATAATGCTTTTATTTAATGCTTTTGTTGGTCATAAATTTCTTGTCTAACAATTTCCACTTCTTTAGTAATTGTTTTTAAATCAAGTGCATCAGTTTTAAATGTTTTTAATAAACGAGATAATTTGGTGTTAATTATTTCCTTTTCCAACTCTTTTGTAAGTTTTATTTTATGTTGTTTAGGTAGTTGTTTAACTATCGATAAAATTTGCTCAAATGTAATGTCTATTTGTAAAGCCGCTTTCATTTTTTTAGTGTTTTATTTAAATCCTAATGATACTTAAGTTTCTTATAATTGAGTTGAATCCTTATTATTTTTTTGATAACATGGAATTCAATGTTCCTGTTTTTGCTTTTTCCAATAATTCTAATGCCCTTTTTATTCTTACATCTATATTTTTAGTAGAAGTAATGTAATGGGATAAACTGCGTTTATAACCTACTGTAAAAGTATCAAAAACCTTTTGGGCATCTTCATCTTGCGCCAAAGCTATTTCTAATTCTTCAGGTAATTCTAACAAATTAGGGTCTACCAACTGAAACGAAACCTTTACCAAATCGCCTACTTTAATTTTGGCTTCTTTGCGCAATATGCTTCCAATGGTTAAATATTTTGGCCCTTCTTTTAAATTTAAAATGGCCAAGTTAAATGGTGTTTTTTCATTCAATAAACCTGCTACTCGCAACCGTCCATTTTGGGGCAATTGTGTAAGTATTTCAAAAGGCAAAAACAAAGCGGTGTATGATAAATTACTTGGTAGTTTTTCTAGTTTTGTTTTAAAGGAAAATTTGAACATATTTAGTTTTTATAATTTATTCAAGTTCAATTATTTTTTTAAAATAACTGTTTTTGAAAATATTGGAAACACTTTTAATTTGATGTGAAATTAAAAAATTAAATTGCCTTTATTTTCATATTATTAAATTCTACTAGTTTTTATTTAATTGGTTTATAGCAAATTACCCCCCCCCATTTATTTAACTTGTTATTTTCTGATATATGTCATAACGTTGTGTAAAATTAAACTGTGAAAAGTATGAAAAAAACAATTCAAAAATTACGAACAGCTGTTTTACTTATTTATTTATCTTTTTTTACCCATGCTTTGGTAGTCGCACAAACCATGCCCGACCTAGGAAACGATATTACTATTTGTAAAGGTTCATCTGGAACACGAACAATAAGTATTACAAACAAAAATAACATAACTGAGGGAACGGCTCCTTATAGATATAGCTGGCTTTTGTTGAATGGAGGAGAATATACAATGTTAGCAAATGGCACTGTAGAAAGTTTATTGAATTTAGAAGATTACAGTTTAGATATTTCACAAATTAAATCCACCTCAATACTTAGGTTAGAAATTATTGGTAGTTTAAATGAAAATAACGAAATTTCCATTTACCTTTTTGATGATAAAGAGATTATTGTTCAAAAGCCAACAGTTAGTCTATCAAGTTCAACTGCATGTGAAAATTCAAATACTTTTATTTATGCACAAGCATGTAACATAGACAATTCACCTTATACATACAGTTATGTTTATAACGATCCTTTAGATAATAACTATAACACACCTATAACCAATACCACAGAATGGATGAGTGATGATACTGTTGTATTTTTCATGCCAAATTATACAAATGATGTTATAGATAAGGAAATTAATATTAGAGTGAGAATAAAAGATGCAAATAACGATATTCAAGAAAGTGATATTTTAAAAGTTAAAGTTTTAAATTTAGGTCAACCTGCACTTCAAGTTTTCAAGTATATGTGTACCGATAGAGTTAAGTTGGATTTACAACTTGATGGCATGGTTGAAAGTGAATTAACTTTCCAATGGTTTAGATACTACGAAAATGGCGATAGTTTGATTCTAATTAATGATTCTGTCAACAGTAGTTTGTATGCTAATGAAGCAGGTTATTATCAAGTTATAGTCTCAAAAACAAACAATACAGACGGAACTATTTGTACAAGAGCCAGTGGTAGAATTAAAGTTATAAATGTAGGAAATGTAGACCCAAATATTATGGCAGAAAGAAACGAGCTTTACAACACTGAAGATTCAATATTACTATCTTTTACCTTTCCTTTTGATTTATTTACTTTAGATTTAATACATGTGCAATGGTATAAAAATAATCTACCAATAGAAAATGCAAATGCATTAACATATTATGCAAAAGAACAAGGCAATTACAGGGCAGTACTTTTTGATATTTGCAATGAACAAACAAATTCTAATCCAATAACTTTAGTACAATACATAACTAAAACTAATGAAGTACTTAAAAACGAATTATTCGAAGTTTATCCTAATCCTTCTAAAGGTATATTCACGTTAGAGTGCTTAAATCAAGTGTATTTAAATGAAGATGTAAATATAAAAATAGTAGACATATATGGTAAAGTGATTAGTGAGAATATTGGAAAATTATTTGAAAAACAAACAATTGACTTGAAAGGAAAAAGTGATGGAATTTATTTTGTTAACATTACTTTATTAAAAAACAATAAGGAAAGTTCAATATTTAAAATCATCAAAACTAATAACTAAATATTATGAAAAAACTAACATCTTCATACGCAAAACTAATTTTTATATGTTTTTTTAGCTTTAATAATTTTCTTTTAAGAGCATAAGCTCCGAATCCAGGCTGTGGGTCAAACAATATTATTACAGTGGTAAATGTTACTAACACAACTATTAGTATTTCAGCAACAATTTTATACTTATATCCAAATTCTTCTGATGTGATATTAACTATTTGTACAAATAGTTCATTTACAACTGGATGTTTACCACCTATAACTTTAGGTCAAACCCCAGCTGTTGGTGTATCGCCAATTTCTTATAATTATACAATTTCAAGTGGTTTAAGCCCAAACACTACCTATTTTATTAAATTATCACTATTTGCATGTGGTATTTTTAAAACTACTTCAGCCACTACTACTAGTTGCAGTTGTAATTATACCAAACCAATTGCACCAACTATTCCAATTGTAAATTGTAAATTAGTTAAAATAGATTGGATATTAAATACTTGTGCTGATTATTATACTCTAGAAGTTGGACCAGTCAGTAATTCTAATTTTCCAGTACTATATAATGTTGGAAAAAATACTACTTATTCTATAACCTCTACAACTGGCTTTCCAGTTGGTACATATAAGGTTAGAATAAGATACCGATATAAAGATTGTGCAGATAACATAGATAAATGGTCTGCATATTCCGATATTACATATTTTACAATAACCAGTACAGTTGCTAACGCAGGCCCTGATAAAAGTATTCCAGTATGTACTACAGGTATTAATGGTATTCAGTTGCAAGCTACAGCAATTTCTGGCGGTAAATGGAGTATTGTAAGTTCAAGTCCTGCGGGTTACACTGGCAACTTTTATGGTAGTGTATCCGATCCTAATGCATATTTTCAATTCACTAACTACGGTGCAAATTCTTTCACGTTAAGATGGGGAAATGAATGCAGTAGTGATTTAATGATGGTTTATACCTCATTCGTTTGTGGCACTGATTTAACTGATAGTAGAGATAGTAAAGTATACACTACAAGATCATATAATGGAAAATGTTGGTTTACAAAAAATTTAAACTATGGTACTCCAATAACATGGGTTGGTGGGCATCCTTCTGTTTATAGCTCGACCAATGATGCAACTTGGCCTGCTTCTAATTCAAGTATTGTTAAATATTGTTTAAATAATAACACAGCTAATTGTTCAGCTTATGGTGGATTGTATTTGGGCGATATAGCAGCGTTAAGTCAACTATGCCCTCCATGCTGGCATGTTGCAACAGACGATGAATGGACTAGCTTAGCTAATTATGCAAATACTATTGCACCAAATTTTGATGCAGCTAAAACGCTTAAAGGCAGTACAATTGGTTTTGATGCCTTAAAGGCTAACTCAACAGCTTCTGGTACAAATCCAGATGGGAATTTAACTACTGGTTTTTTAAATGATTCATATTTGACAAGAAACAACTTCGGGTACGGATATTCTGGAGTGTACTTTTATTTGCCAGGTCTGCCTGCAATCAGCAATAATCACAATGGCGGTTTCGATTATCAAAGTGCAGGTCAATTCAATAATTTCTGGACTAGTACACCTTATAATACAACAGATAATTACAACCCTTATTCAACCAGATACGGGGGAACATCAACTGGTTGGGCTTATTTAAGAACCTTTAGTGGACAAGGTTCGTCAGGTTCTGGTGTACCATTTAGAGATAATCTAATTAGAGATAAATCTCAAAGAAGAAGTTTTGCTTTTCATGTAAGATGTGTTAGAGATTAAAAGGATGAAAAAAGTTTTTTTTATTTTATTTTTAGCAATAAGTTTCAAAGGTATTGCACAAGTGGTAATTACTCGAAAAGATGTTCCATCTTTAGGCACAGAAATTATTTTTGCCAATGTTAAAGATACTGCCAGTTTAAATAATTTTAAATTTAATAAAACAGGGATTAATAATTTTTGGGATTTTTCAGTATTATCACTAAATTATAATGATACTATAAAGTTATTAAGCCCAAGTCAAACCCCTTACAATCTTAATTTTTATGATGCTGATTTGGCTTTCGGTAAAGATAATGGTTTAGAAGATATCTATTTTCAAAAAGCAGATTCAACTGGTTATTATGAAGTTGGTTATAGCTCTCATTTACGGCCCTGTCCATTTTACCAAGCTTTAAGGTATAATAAGCCCTATCTTGTTTTTCCTTTTCCCGCAAAATATCCTTATTTAAAGTTAGATACAACGTATATTCGAACAAAAAATTATCTAAATAACACTAATGATTCAGCTTATTGTGAAGAATACATTTTTTCAACTAAAGAAATAGTAGCAACAGGTACAATAAAATTACCTTTTGGGCTGTTTGAATCTTTTTTACTAAAAACCATTTTTACTTATTGGGATACTACTTGGATTAAAGGAAAGGATGGTAAATGGAATAGTGAAATTAATGCCTTACCTGGTAGGTCTGTTGTATATGATTGGTATTGCAACAAATCTACTTTTTATGTGGCACGAATAAGTCCAACAGGTTTTGATAATATCGATTTTTTGTTTATACAAATGAACAATTTTGCAAATTTAAAAAGTGTTTCAGTCAACGATTTTGAACAAACCAAAATAAATATTTATCCTAATCCTGCTAGTTCAAAACTATTTGTAGAGAACTTGAATTTAAAAAACAATAGTTATGTAATAACAGATATTTCTGGTAGGGTAATAAAAAAAGATTATCTCTCAGATGAAATAAACATTGAAGTTTTACAACTTGGTATGTATATCATCAGTATTTACATAAACAATGAACTAAAAGGGAGTGTAAAATTTGTTAAGCAGTAAATTTTATATAACCTATATTATTAAACATACTGAAATTTCTACCAATAATTTATCAATAATTTAAAATAAAACAACTAGATTTTTATCAGTAATACAGCCATTCAAATAAAAAAAAATCTGAAAAAAATGACCCAATATTGAATATACCTAATATAAATAAATATGAAAATTATTACACCTAAATCAATGTTTTTACTACTAATTTGTTTTTGTTTAAAAAAAACAACATTAGCGCAAACTATGCCAGTCATAGGAAACGATATTACTATTTGTAAAGGTTCATCTGGAACACGAACAATTAATATTTCAAACAAATCTTCTATTACACATGGCACAGCTCCATACAGATATAGTTGGCTTTTGTTAAACGGTGGCGAATATACTGTGTTAGCAAATGGTACTGTTGATAGTTTGTTATATTTAGAAGATTACAATTTAGATATTTCACAAATTAAATCCACCTCCATACTAAGGTTAGAAATTATTGGTAGTTTAAATGAAAATAATGATTCTTCCATTTACCTTTTTGATGATAAAGAGATTATAGTTCAAAAGCCAAATGTTAGTTTGTTAAATTCAAATGTTTGCGAAGATTCCTACACAATAATTTACGCTGAAGCATGTAATATTGATAATTCACCATACACATATAGCTATGTTTATAACGACCCATTGGAATCAAATTATAACGCCTTATTAATTAATACTACAGAATGGATGAGTGCTGATTCATTTATTTTGAATATTGCAAGTTATATTGATGATACAGAAAATAAAGAAATTAATGTAAGAGTGCGAATAAAAGATGTAAATAACGACATACAAGAAAGCGATAATTTAAAAATAAATGTAATAAATATGGGAACACCTGCATTACCAACATTTAAATATTTGTGTAATAATGGAAAAGCAGATGTTACTCTTGAACTTGACGGAATGGACGAAAGCAATTTAACTTATAACTGGTTTAAATTTGTTTCTTTAGATAGCTCTTTTCTTATTCAAGATTCTATTAATAAAAGCATTACATTTGATAACGGAGGCATATACTATGCTGCTGTTTATAAAACAAATACTACAGGTGGTTCTTGTATTGCACATACTTCTAAAGTAAACGTTATTAATATGGCAACAGTCGATCCAAATGTGTTAGCTGAAAGAAATTATTTAGAATCAGAAGAGGATTCAATTTTACTCTATTTTACTTATCCATTTAATCCTATTATTCGAGATTTGATTAATATAGTTTGGTTAAAAGATAACACAATAATTGATGGTGCTACTAAATTAGAATATTGGGCTAAAGAACCTGGAATGTATAGAGCAGTACTTTATGATTTATGTAACTTTGAAACAAATTCAAACGCATTGGTTATCATGCAAAACACCATAAATGTTAAGGAAATTCAATTTTTAAATAGTTTCAGTATTTATCCTAATCCTACAAATGGCAATATTTTATTATCCAATAAAAGTAATGATTTGCTGGTAAATCCAATAGAAATACGCATTTACGATATAAATGGAAAAGTTATATATCAAACAACTGAAAAAACAAAATCCAAAATAGAAATAGATATAAGCGACAAATTAGATGGCATTTATTTTTTAAAAATGACTATTCCAGATAAAAATATTTACCAAACATCACGTATTATAAAAATTAAAAACTAAAATAATTATGAAAACATATTTTTTTAAAACATTAATTTTATTTGTTTTGATATTCACTATAAATAAATTCGTAAAAGCACAACCAACTCAAACACCATTGAATTTAACTGTTACACAAGAATGTCAGAATATTATAATTAAAGTTAGTTATCCGTATTCTATTCCATCTTCATACAGGTTAGAAGTTTATTTAGATTTAACTGGTTCTAATGCTGGTGTAGTAAGATCAAGCGTAATGATAGGTAACTTAACATCAAATACTTCACAAATAACTTATATATACCCTGTTACTCAATACTTTTTTGATTCCTATTGTGCCAAAGTAAGAGCTAAATTTTTCAATACCCAATATACTGGCTTTAATTGGGGAGTATTTAGCACAACCAAATGTGCACAAATAGAAATTTGCAATAGTTCTTTTGCGCCAAGTTATCCCCAAGCTACAACTAGCAACATTGAATGTAAATCTTTTAAAGTAACTTGGACAAATGATTGTGAACCTGATAAAGTGGCAATTTATTTAAGAAATTCAACTGGTGCAATAATAAGTACTGTTGAAGTGTTAAAAGGTATAAACAGCTACACTTTTACAAACCTTACAGTTGGTGCAACATATTATTATAATATGCGGGGTTATCACGCTTGTACAAACTCTTCAACTACACCAACTTGGACGGCCTATAGTCCTTTAAAAACAGTAATATTATTAAGTACAACAACAAATGCAGGTCCAGACAAAACTATTACATGTGGAAACGGTGTTTACCTTCAAGCCATAGCCACTTCTGGTGCGAGGTGGTCGGTAGTTGGTTCCAGTCCAGCTGGTTACACAGGTTCTTTTTATAATCAAAATCAACCAAATGCTTATTTTTACATTAATAATTATGGAGCAAATTCATATACTTTGAAGTGGGAAAATGATTGCGGTAGTGATTTAATGATTGTTTATACTTCATTCGTTTGTGGTACTGATTTAACCGATAGTAGAGATTCAAAAGTTTACCCTACTGTTTCAATAAATGGAAAATGTTGGTTTAAGAAAAACCTAGATTATGGAACGCAAATTCCTTGGGGTGGTTCAAGGCTTTATAAAAATCCTACATCCACTACAGATGACGCTAGTTGGCCTGCTTCTTCGTCTAATATTGTAAAATACTGTTTTAAAAACAGTTCAGTTAATTGTACGACACATGGTGCATTATATTTAGGAGATGTTGCTGCACTTAGTGGTCTATGTCCTCCTTGTTGGCATGTAGCTTCTGATAATGAATGGACACAATTAGCTAATTATGCTGCGTCAATAAATAATAATGTAGCTGCAACTAATTTAAAAGGTAGTACTTTAGGTTTTAATGCTGTTTTGAGTGGTGTTGCCTCATCTTCATCGTGGTACGATGGATGGTTATTAACTGGCTTTAGTGGATATGCTATATATATGTATACTGACAATAATTTTAGAGGTTTATTAGGTACTTATTTATTTCTTGGTGGTAGTGGGCCTTTAAATGGAATGTATGATGGAGAACCCACTGGAAAAGTTGCCCAGTTTTGGACTAGTACAAGCGGTATAACCTTTGACAACGTTTCTGGAGAATTCCCTACAAGATACAGTGGTACAAGAGGTGGTGGTGCTTGGGCAAGAAGGTTTGAAATTGGACCAGTGCAAGGTAGCCCACCAGGCGATAAATTATTTAAACAAGTGTTCCCCAGAAGGGATATTGCACTTCATGTAAGATGTGTAAAAGATTAAAACAATTTAATAATGAAAAAATACATAATATTATTTTTGTTTTTAATTGCAGTTCTTAAAACGAATGCGCAAGTTGTTCTTACAATGAAGGATGTACCCCCTTTGGGAACTAATATTATTTTTGCCAACATAACGGATACTTTAATTACCAATAATTTTAGATTTGGAAAAACAGGTACTAACAATATTTGGGACTTTTCTAAATTAGGATTAAACTATATCGATACAGCAAAGTTTTTAAACCCCAAGAGTTCCATTTATTATAATAGGTTTGAAGATTGCAAATATGCTATTCCTGAAACGAATGGTTTAAAAAGTGTTGAGTTTTTTAAATATGATTCTAGTGGTATTTATAGTTATGGTTTTTCAGGATTTTATGAACCTTATGCACCCTATCAAGCCAGGAAATACAAACACCCTTCACCTATATTAAAATTTCCTACAAGTTTTCAAAGGGTTTATTCGGATTCTAATTATCAAAAAAGTGAACACTATAGTTTATCTGAAGGTGATTCAAATTATAATGAAACCTATTTTTATTTCTCAAGAGAAATTGTAGCAACTGGTAAAATTAAATTGCCATTTGGTGAATTTGAATCTTTATTATTAAAACTTACAGGTGAAAGCATAGATACAACTTGGTCGAAAAGTATTCTAACTGGTGGAAAATGGACTCCAGAAGTAATAGCTTACCCTAGTAAAGCTACTTTTTATGAATGGTACTGTAATCATTCAACTTACTTTGTAGCTCGTATTCTTGGCCATTATGAATATCCGATAAGTGTAGATAATCAAGATATGATTTTAGTGCAAATGAACAACTATGCCAATCTGAAAAGTTTATCATCTGAAAATGTTAATAATTTAAATATTAGCATTTACCCTAACCCTGCAAATAATAAATTATATATAGAAAGTAATAATGTGCAGCAAGCTAATTATTCAATTACCAATATGTTTGGGCAACAGATTGCTGAAGGTAAATTAATAACAGAAATAGATATAACAAGCTTAATAAATGGTGTTTATTTTTTAAAAATTACTACTGCCAATAATGCAACTAAAACAGTTAAATTTATAAAACATTAGCAATAAATTGAGACACAAATTATTCATTATATTCCTTTTATATATTGGCTTGTGCAAAGCACAAAATGTAATTATTAAAGCACATTTTGGAAACATGCAATCAAAAAAAATATATGCCCTTTGCGAAAGCCAAATGGGCAAAATGCTTTTAGATTCTGCCATAGTTTTAAATAATAGTTTTAGTTTTACTGTAAATACTAAAAATTATATTGGTTTTATTTACTTACAAGGTGAAGAAGATTTTACGAACAATCCTTTTATATTTTACATTAATGGTAGCCAAACAGATACACTTTTTATTTTAAGTCCTTCTACTTCCAATTTAGACAGTCTTACTTTTGTAAATAGTGACGCCAATAAGCTATATTATGAAGGTATAAAAAATTTAAACCAAAATAGCTTTAAATTATATTTTTTAAAAAGTATGCTCAATAACTATCCTTTTAAAGATTTAGTATACAAAACCAATTTACAGTTGAGTTACAAAGCCCTCAAACAATTTAAAAAAGAGAACCAAGCGCAACAATTGAAACTTAAAAATCTTCCTACTTTAGCTAATTATTTTAATATACACGAACAATTATTTTTTGATATTTACAATGAGCATCATGATTATTCAAAGATAAAACATTGGCTGCAACTTATAAATAATGATACCAATTTATTAAATACTGATATATTAGAACATATTTTCAAAAAGTTTACCAATACTGTTTATAACGATAGTATGCCACAACTTAAAATGGAAAGTTTATTTCAAGATTCATTTTACAGTTTAATCAATTCGTTTTCAATTAGCAAAAAATTACTTAATAAATTGGGTGGAATGTATTTATATTTTGCTAACCAAAAAAGTTATTACGAGACCATAACAGATTATATAAAAAAATATCCTTTTCAAGATTTAACACCACCACATGAAAAACCAAATTTGGTGGTAGGTGAAAAAATAAAAACCATTAAAGGTATCTCCCAAAAAGGTTATTTAGTAGATATCAATGACTTTAAATCCAACTACAAATTGGTGCTTATTTGGTCACCAGAATGCCAGCATTGTTTAAAATCCATAAAAGAATTAGATGAAGTATATATAAATGTAAAAAAAGAAACTATAGAGTTTTATAGCTTTTCTGTTTTAAAGTTAGATTCTTCATACAAAAACGTTTTTACTTGGAGCAAATCTGCATCTTTAATAAATGGTTGGGGCAACGAATTTTTGGTAAAGTATGGTATTAACTATACGCCCTTAATTTTGCTATTAAACAAAGACAATGTTATAATAGACATTCCTAACGATGCAGAAAAGTTAACAATGGTGCTAGGAAAACTAGGCGTTTTAAAAAATTAAAACCCAATTCGATTACACTTTAGCCAAAAATGGTTTTACCCAAGTATACGCAATAACTCCTATTAA
>JBAXCN010000019.1:0-43104 GCA_037141455.1 Bacteroidota bacterium | reverse complement strand
TGGTAAATGCAGCAGGAAATGAAGGCAAAGAAAAACTCCATTTTACCAAAAATTTAAATAAAGATACTTTTAATACTTTTAGTTTGTTTGGCAGAAAAATAAATAAGTTTGATATCAATACAACCGATTTTTGGGGAAGTGAAAACACCGATTTTTCATTGCATATTAACATTACTGATTCTCTTCAAAATATCAAGGCATCTACAAATTTTATAGCAGCATCAAGCAATGGTGTTTCAAATGGAAAATTATTTTTTGGAAATGATTCTTTGACTTATTCATTTACTTGTGTTGCTAAAAATGTATTAAACAATAAACCCGAAATATTTGTAACGTATAATAATTCCAACAATTCAAAATACTTTGTTTCGTATACATTTACATCAAGCAATAGTCAGTTGCATGCATGGAACTGCGGCTATGAATGGTACAAAGGTTATCCCGTATTTGCATCAACTATTTTTGGACAAACAACTAAGCCCAATTTTATAAATGGCGATAACCAATATTGTAATGGCGAATCGGGTTCAAATAGTAAAGCAAGTATTTCTGTTGGTTCGTACAATGCCAATGTAGGTTGGGTAAACTTTTGGGGAGGCACAAAAAACATTGATTTACCTTCGCAAAAAGACACCATAACTGGTTTTTCAAGCAGAGGACCAACTACAGACAATAGAACTAAGCCTGATATAACTGGTCCAGGATATTTTGTAGGAGGGCCTGCAAGCAGTTACACTCCTTTTGATATTACAGACATAACCGATACCATTTTTATTGGCGAAAAAAGATTTGATTGGATTATGTCGGCTGGGACATCATTTTCTGCGCCATGCGTAGCAGGTGCGGTGGCTTTAATGTTGGAAGCAGATAAATTTTTAACTCCTAGTAAAGTACTAAATATTTTAAAAACTACGGCCCGCAAAGATGCTAAAACTGGTATTATTCCAATTGAAGGTAGCAATAATTGGGGTTGGGGAAAAATTGATGTTTATGAAGCAGTGAAACAAGCTTATACAACGGGTATAAATGAACATAATTTAATGGTTCACCAACCTGTTTTATATCCTAATCCGTTTAATAATTTCATACAATTTACCAATACCAAAAACATTAAAAACATGGCTGTTTTCAATACAACAGGAATGCTGGTATATGAAAATAATAATGTAAACGATCAAACAGTAGATTTGAGTTTTTTACCTAATGGAATATATATTTTTAAAATAATAACCAACGATAATATTCCTATGGTGCAAAAGGCCATTAAAAATTAACGGGCTCTTAATTTTTTTAATTTTACATATTTTAAATATACTTCTTTGGCAGTTAGAGAGGCAATTACAAATCCATACTTTCCATCTAAAAAACCAAGCATCAGAATGTAATCTCTAATAAAACGAAAAACTGGGCTGAAATATATTTTTATAAACGATACATGTTTGCCTTTTTTGAAGGCCTCTTCGGCACCTAAAGTACTGTATTTTTCTATTTTATTTAAATGATTGGCTACTGAAGCATACGAATAATGCAATAATTTACCTTGTAGTTTTTGAACCACAAAATTTTCGGGAATAATTAAACTTTCGTGTACTTCGGCTAAGTTCCACTTTACTGCTGTTTTATTAAAAATACGTATTTTATTATCCGATCTCCATGCACCAAAACGAATCCATTTGCCGCAATAATTATTTAGTCTGCTAAACTCATAAACCGTATTGGGTTTAAAATTATTGTTTAAATTTAAAATGCTATTTACAAGCTTCTCATCCAACACTTCATCTGCATCTATGGAAAGAATCCAATCATTTTTTGCTTTTTCATTGGCTAAATTTTTTGATTCACCATAACCATTAAATGAATAGTTAAATACATTTGCACCTAACTGTTTTGCTAACGCTGAAGTATCATCTGTAGAAAACGAATCAATAATAACCACATCGTCAGTTATTGCCTTAACCGATCGCAAACATTTTTCAATGTTTTTGGATTCATTATAAGTGATAATAGTTACAGATAAGTTCATTATTTTGCAATCCACCAAGCCCTTAATTTTGCTCCCCAATAAAAAATATTTTTAGCAGTTTTTAGTTTAATATTTTCATCAAATTTTTGGCCTAATAAAAGTACATTTTTGTAAAAATACGAAGAAGGAATTTTCCATTTTTGAGCAAACTGTTTTCTGCCATCATTTTTTTGCACCCTGCCTGTACTTTTACTTTGAAAATGGTAAACCAAACTACTACCTAATCCCTTATAATTTCTAACTCCTGCTTCCCAAAGTTTCATTGAAAAATCGGGATCGCTGTACATACCCGGACTAAATTCCTCGCTGTAACCATTTACTTTATCAAAAGTAGTTTTGTGCACCAAACTTGGAGGCCAACTAGCTCCAAACCAATCATTGTTTTTTAATTTAGAAGTAAAAATAAGTAATTCTTTTTCTTTAAAATTTTCTATTGAATTACCAAAGTTAAAAGGAGCTAATGCACATTTATTGCCACTGTAATTAGGCTCAATCATGGTGCCACTAAAATACCATAAATTGGTAGTTTGTTTTTGAACTTCGCTCCATAATACTTCATCCCATTTGGGGCATACATACATATCGTCATTTAAAAACAAAATGTAATTTGTTTTTGCCAACGAAGCCATGGCATTAATGGCATAACAAACTCCAGCATTTTCAGTTGAATAAGTGTAATCTATTTGTTGAGATTGAATCCATGCCAGTGTTCCGTCATTTCCTTCATTTACGTGCACTATTATTTGGTGCTTATAAGTTGAATTTTTATTAATTGCATTAATACAAAACTGTAACATTTCTAAGTTATTCCAACTTGGAATTACAATGCTAAATTTAGTATCATTTACTATTTGCGCAGCAGGATTAAAAGTAATGTTTGGCTTTTTAAAAGCAGTCATTTAGTTATTTTTTTAAACCAATTTCGCGTAAACGTTCGTTCAAATATTCACCTGCACTTATTGGTTCGTAATGCAACTGATAAGTAGAAGTAACACAACTTTCCAAACAATCTAAACGCATTTCACTTCTTGGGTGTAAAAAAAACGGAATACTAAAACGACTTGTTCCCCATTTTTCTCTTGGCGGATTCACTACTCGGTGTGTAGTTGATTTTAGTTTATTGTTTGTTAAGCGTTGTAACATATCGCCAACATTTACTACTAATTGCTCTGGCAAAGCAGTTATTGCAATCCATTCGCCTTGTTTGTTTAATACTTCCAAACCTTCGGCACTTGCACCCATTAATAGCGTTATTAAATTTATGTCTTCATGTTCAGCAGCTCTTACCGCACTTTTAGGTTCGTTGGTTATTGGCGGATAATGAATAGGACGAAGAATTGAATTGCCATTTTTAATTTTTGCATCAAAATAAAATTCATCCAAACCTAAGTACAAAGCAATAGCACGCAACATGTGCTTGCCAGTTTCTTCTAATTGTTTATATGCTTTTATTCCAAACTCATTAAAAGCTGGTAATTCAGGAACTAAAATATTATTTGGGTATTCATTTCGTATTGGGTCATCGCCTTCTACTTCTTGTCCAAAGTGCCAAAATTCTTTCAAATCGCCTTCACTTCTTCCTTTGGCGTGTTCTTTTCCAAAACCAACATAACCTCTTTGTCCTGCTATTTCTGGGTCTTCAAAACTTATTTTTTTTTCTAAAGGTAAATTAAAAAAGTTTTGAACTTGTTGGTATAAATTACTAGAAGTTTCATTGGTTAGTAAATGCCCTTTAAGTGCCACAAAGCCTATTTCTTCATAAGCCCTGCCAAGTTCTTGAACAAATTTTTCTTTTCGTTTGGCATCGCTACTTAAAAAATCGTTTAAATCAATTGAGGGTATTCCTACTTCCATCGTGTTTTTATATGAACGCAAATATAGAAAATATGGTTGATTTTTAAGGTCATTGCAAATTGTTTATTCTAGATAAAATAATATTGGTTTTCTTTACCTATTCACCATATCAAAAGCATCTTCTGGAATTTCATTTATATTAATAATCAAAAAACCATCTAACGAATTGTTAAATTTAGGGTCTACATTAAAGGCAATAATTTTACCTTTTAATTTTAAATATTTTTTAACCAAAATGGGTATTTTAGCATGGTTAGTTTCTATATCTCCTATTAAATTATCAAGTAATTTAATATCATCCATGTGTTTGTCTAACAATAGTTTTTTGTCATCCTCATGGTAAAAATATTTGAATTTTTTACGTGGTTTTACCATTTTTGAAAGTGCTTTATCAAAATGATTATGCCTTATATAAGCTACCAATAAATCTTTCGATAAATTTGAAAATTCCCCACTAATACTTACAGGACCAATCATATAGTTGTATCGGCCTTTATTTTGTTTTAAAAACTCGTTAATACCTTTCCATAAAAGCATTAAACTCAAAGGTTTTCGTTGGTATTCAACAGTAATAAACGAGCGACCAAGTTCTATACTTTCTTTAAGGATGGGTCCAAAATCTTTTTTTATTTTAAATAACTGGTTTAAATAAAATCCTTTTTTGCCAAATTGTTTGTAAAGTTCATCACCCAAACCCAATCGGTATGCTCCAGTAATTTTCTTTTTATCAGCATCCCATATAAACAAGTGCTTGTAATACAAATCAAATTCATCGGTATCAAAACTTCTATTAGTGCCTTCGCCAACAAGCCTAAAAGTAATTTCTCTAAGCCTTGTGATTTCTTTTAAAATAAAAGGTATATTAAAGGCATTGCTAATGTATACTTCAAAATTATCGGTTTTAAAAACGCAGTCGTTTTGAATATTCTCAATATTTTTAACAATGTCAATGCTAGAAGTTTCATCAATAATTGGCCTTGCTCTGATTAAACGTTTTAGGTTTATATTAAAAAAACGTTTTACTTCCATTCCCGAACCTAAAGCATAGGTTTTAGCCCTTACAAATCGGAGTAAATCATCACTATTTTCAAACTCTTCAATTATTTTAGGTAATATTGGTTTTCCTATCCTTACTTTTATTTTTTGGTTTTTGTTCAATAATTCAGATGGAAGTTTTACAGTTCGCAAACTAGGATTAATTAAACCCAATAAGTTAAATGCCAAACTATTATGGCCACTAAAATATATTGGTAAAATTTTTATTTTTGAATGTAGTAATATTTTACCTACCGAAGGATCCCATTTTTTATCGGTAATTTTCAATGTATTTAAACTTAATGCCGAAACTTCACCTGCAGGAAAAATAGCAATAGGATGTTCTTTTAAATAACCCAATAATTCTTTTAAACCTTGCACATTCAAGCTGCTTTTTTTTGCATTATCAAAGGGATTTACTGCAATAATATTGTCTTTTATGGGAGGTATTTGTTGTAACAAATAATTAGCCAAAACTTTTAAATCTGGCCTTATTCTATTTAAAATTGAAACCATTATTAAACCATCTATCCCTCCATAAGGGTGGTTTGCTATAGCAATAAATGGTTCTGTTTTTGGAATATTTTTTAAATCTTCTTCGTCAATTTCGTATTCAATGCCTAATTCAGTCAGCATTTTATCGGTAAATTCAAAACTTTTAAACTCAGAAATTGGACTATATACATCATTTACTTTATCAAGCTTTAAAAGTTTCATTAAAGCTGGAGCTAAAAGACT
Organism: Bacteroidota bacterium; assembly: GCA_037141455.1. GTDB lineage: Bacteria > Bacteroidota > Bacteroidia > UKL13-3 > UKL13-3 > JAAFJM01. The sequence goes on along the minus strand of JBAXCN010000019.1, from coordinate 37,454 downwards.
AATGTGTAATTTTTCAAGCTTCAATGCTTTTGATAATTCTTTTTCATTAATCAGTTCAGTCATAGTTTTTGTTTTAAAAAATCAAAACTACGCAATAAATTCTTTAATGTAAATGTAATTTTATCGATAGTTGAAAAAATGTACATATAATTAAACTAAAGTTAAGCACATTTGCATTTCTTGAATTATAAATCACCATATAAATTTATTGCAATTGAAGGTAATATAGGGGCTGGCAAAAGTACCTTAGCAGCTATGTTGGCAGTTAGTTTAAATGCAAAAAAAATAATGGAAGAATTTGAAGACAATTCATTTTTACCAAAGTTTTATGAAAACAAATCGAGGTATGCTTTTCCATTAGAAATGAGTTTTTTAGCTGCTCGTTTTAATCAATTAAAAAATCAATTAATTGGTAACGACTTGTTTGGTGAAAATAAAATAAGCGATTATGTTTTTGCAAAAAGTTTATTGTTTTCGCAGAACACATTAGATGAAGATGAATATAAATTGTACAGTCAAATGTATGAAATTATTAATCTTCAATTGCCACAACCCGATTTATTAGTTTACTTGCATTCGCCTATTGAAAAACTGCAATGGAACATAATGAATAGGGGAAGGGTGTATGAACAAAAAATTGAAAATAGCTATTTACAAAGCCTTCAGGATACTTATTTTAAATATTTGCACAGTCAAGTTAATACAAAAATTTTAATTATTAATTGCTCAGCACTTGATTTTTTATCAAATAAAAAAGATTACGAAATGATATTAGAAGCAATTTGTAAACCATACGAAAATGGAATAAATTACTTATAAAAAAGTGGGCATTTCGGTTTCTATTAAAATTGGTTCCTTTTTTACTGGATGAACAAAACTTAAACTGAACGAATGCAAACAAATGCTTCCATTATTATTAGGAGTTGATGCGCCATATTTTACATCGCCCATAATACTGCAACCAATGTATGCCAACTGCGCCCTAATTTGATGTTTGCGGCCAGTTAATAATTTTATTTTAAGCCAACTATACTTTCCTTCTTTTTTTAAAACGGTATATTCTAATTGCGCTTTAATGGCTTTGGTTACTTCTTCGTCAAAAGCTTTGGTTATGTTTTTGGTTTCATCTCTGCGCAACCAATGTGTAAGTAATCCTTTGGCACTTGGCGGACAATTATGAACCTTGGCTATATAATGTTTTTCTACTTCTCGCTTTTGAAAAATTTCATTCATACGCACCAATGCTTTGCTGCTTTTGGCAAATAAAACCAAGCCGCTAACGGGCATGTCAATTCTATGTATTACACCTAAAAAAACATCACCAGGTTTTTGTTCATTTACCTTTATGTATTGTTTTACCTCCTCTTCCAAACTTTTAGGTTTGTGTGGTTCAGGCTGTACCGTTTGCCCACTTTGTTTTAAAGCAGCTATCAAGTGATTGTCTTCGTATAGGATTTGAACCATTTAGAGATTTAGAGATTTAGAGTTTTAGAGATTTGAAGATTTGTTGATTGAAAAAATTACAAAGATTGAAAGATTAAAAAGTTGATTAGGTTTATTGGTAGATAAAGTTGATAATTAATTTAAAATTTAATAACCGCCAGAAGCTAGCTGCTAGCAGCCTCCTTATACTTCGCTTAGGATGACAACATGAACATGCATCATTTAGGCAATTCATTCAAAATCCAACATTTAAAATTCAAAATCTCTAGTACTGTTCCTTCTCGTTCGGGAAATCTACCGATTTTACATCGGCCACATATTGTTCCACTGCTCCTTTTATTTCGTCAAATAAATTTAAATATCTGCGTAAAAATTTAGGTGAAAAATCATTGTTAATGCCTAATAAATCGTGGCTTACCAATACTTGCCCGTCTACATCAGAGCCTGCACCAATGCCAATGACCGGTATTTTAACTAACTCGGTAACTTGCTTGGCTAATTTTGATGGTATTTTTTCTAAAACTATTGCAAAGCATCCTGCTTCTTCCAGTAATTTTGCATCGTGTAATAATTTTTTGGCTTCTATTTCTTCTTTTGCTCTAACCTCGTAAGTGCCAAATTTATAAATACTTTGTGGCGTTAAACCCAAATGGCCCATCACCGGAATTCCAGCAGTTAAAATACGTTTGATTGATTCTACTACTTCTTCGCCACCTTCTAGTTTTACGGCATGTGCTTCGGCTTCCTTCATAATTCTAATAGAAGAATTTAAAGCTTCTTTCGAATTTCCTTGATAACTTCCAAAAGGCAAATCAACTACCACCAAACAACGATTAACAGCTTTTATTACCGATGCTGCATGACTAATCATTTGGTCTAAAGTAATAGGCAGCGTGGTTTCGTGGCCGTGCATTACATTGCTGGCACTATCGCCAACTAGCAATACATCTATTTTTGCTTCATCAAAAATTTTTGCCATGCTGAAATCATAAGCAGTAAGCATACTTATTTTTTCACCCCTTATTTTCATTTCTTGAATACTGTGGGTGGTAATTTTTTTATACTCTTTGTGAACGCTCATTGTAATATTTTAATTTTCAAAGGTAAAAATAAAACCTTTAATCAAAATTTTTTGTCATATTTAAAATCAACAAAGGTTGTTTTTATAAATTAGACGATAGTAATTTTTGAATTTATTTTGGAAAGATTTTTCTTTTCATTTTTATTGAATAGTAGGTTATTATATAAAAATTAAAAGGGAAAGATAACAAAAAAAATCAAAAAGCATATCGGTAAAATCAATAAAAGTGTAAAAAAACTAATTTTTAAAACCAACCTTCAAAATTCTAAAGCTATATTGCCAACCCAAAATGAAATCTTTAAATCAAGCCAATAGCATAAAAAAATTATTAGTAATTTTAACAATACTAAATTTAGTAGCCTGCGATAATAAGCTAGACATCAATGCACCATACAAACAAATTCCTGTTATATACGGTTTTGTAAATAAAAATGAAGTTTACCAATTTATAAGGGTTCAAAAAGTATTTCAAAATTCGGTAGATATAAATGCAAAAGATGCTGCTAAAATTTCTGATTCATTGTATTTACCCAATTTAAGTGTTCAAATAATTTACATTAAAAATAATGGAAGAGATACTGTTAACTGCACTAGAATTGACAGTATTGATAAAAAATCTGGTTTTTTTGCAAATGATAAAAACTATATTTATCGCTCCGATTACTATGTTATTCAATCGGATGTAATTAAAGCTGCTTTGTTAGTTAAAGACACTATTTTAGGAAATACCTATACATCTGAATGCAATATTATTGGCGATCAAAAAATAGATTCAAGAAATATTACAGTTTCTGATAATCCCTCAAATAAATTTAGATTTACCTATACTTTAAATAAATCGGCTTACATTATTGATGCTGCAATTAGGTTTAATTATTTTGAGTATCCAATAGGAAACCCTAAAGATAGTGTTTTAAAATATTACGATTATTATTTACAATCGGGGTTAACCACTGCTAGATTAGTGGATAATATCTCTATCAGTGTAATATCAAAAGTACTGTTAGATGATTGGAGGGCCTATTTTAAAAACCAACCAAATGATGTAGTTAGAAAATTTGCAAGTGTAGAATATGTAACTTGGGGTGCTGGTCCTGAGTTTTTAGAAATACAAGAAATAAGCAAACCCAATGTTTCGTTTGTTCAAAAACGAACCGATTACTCAAATATAAAAAACGCCTTAGGAATTTTTGCAGCACGTACAATGAATGTGCAAACAGATGTAACATTTGATGCTGCAAGTATAGATTTAATAAGTGAAATGCAACAGTTTGAGAAATAAAAAGGTTAAAACTTATTTTATAATTTGTCATAATAGCTGCCAAAAGGCAGCTATTTTTTTGTTTTAGAAGGAAAAAATAAGCCATTTTTTTTATTCATTAAGCCATTTTTCCATTGGCACACTCATTGACTGATATTAAAAAATAAATTAAAAGATTATGAGTAAAATAATAGGTATAGATTTAGGAACAACTAACTCGTGCGTTGCGGTAATGGAAGGCAACGAACCAGTTGTTATTGCAAATAGCGAAGGACGTAGAACCACTCCTTCTATTGTAGCATTTATTAAAGATGGTGAACGTAAAATTGGTGACCCGGCAAAACGTCAAGCGGTTACTAATCCAAAAAACACCATTTCATCAATTAAACGTTTTATGGGAAACACATTCGATCAAGTTTCGAAAGAAATTAGTCGTATGTCGTACACAGTTAAAAAAGGGGATAATAATACACCTCGCGTTGATATTGATGGAAGATTATACACTCCACAAGAACTTTCGGCAATGATTTTACAAAAAATGAAAAAAACTGCTGAAGATTATTTGGGTTACGAAGTAAAAGAAGCAGTAATTACTGTACCTGCTTACTTTAACGATGCACAACGCCAAGCAACTAAAGAAGCTGGTGAAATAGCAGGATTAACAGTAAAACGTATTATTAACGAACCTACTGCAGCTGCCTTGGCTTATGGTTTAGACAAAACTTCGAAGAAAGATACAAAAGTAGTAGTGTTTGATTGCGGTGGTGGAACACATGACGTTTCGGTATTAGAAATGTATGATGTAGATGGAACAGGCACTTTTGAAGTAAAAAGTACTGATGGCGATACTCACTTAGGTGGTGACGATTTTGATCACGTGTTGATTGATTTTTTAGCCGATGAATTTAAAAACGATGAAGGCATAGATTTACGTAAAGACCCAATGGCTTTACAACGTTTGAAAGAAGCAGCCGAAAAAGCTAAAATTGAACTTTCGAGCTCAACTCAAACTGAAGTAAATTTACCATATATTATTCCTGTTGATGGAATTCCAAAACATTTAGTAAAAACGATAACTCGTGCTAAGTTTGAACAACTAGCTGATAGTTTAATTAAACGTACCATTGAGCCTTGTAAAACTGCTTTAAAAAATGCAGGTTACAGTGTGAGCGATATTGATGAAATTATTTTAGTAGGGGGGTCTACTCGTATCCCTGCAATACAAGAAGCGGTAGAAAAATTCTTTGGAAAAGCTGCTTCTAAAGGTGTAAATCCTGACGAAGTAGTTGCCATTGGTGCAGCCATTCAAGGTGGTGTTTTAACTGGAGATGTAAAAGATGTATTGTTATTAGATGTAACTCCTTTAAGTTTAGGTATTGAAACAATGGGTGGAGTATTTACTAAATTAATTGATGCAAATACTACCATTCCTACTAAAAAATCGGAGACTTTTAGCACTGCAAGCGATAACCAACCAAGTGTAGAAATTCATGTATTACAAGGTGAACGCCCAATGGCAGCGCAAAACAGAAGTTTAGGTCGTTTTCACTTAGATGGCATTCCACCAGCACCTCGTGGTGTACCTCAAGTAGAAGTTATTTTTGATATTGATGCCAATGGAATATTGCACGTAAGTGCTAAAGATAAAGGTACAGGAAAAGAACAAAAAATCCGTATTGAAGCTTCGAGTGGTTTAAGCGATGACGATATTAAACGCATGAAAGCTGAAGCAGAAGCAAACGCTGATACTGATAGACAAGCAAAAGAAGAAGCAGAAAAAATAAACATGGCTGATAGCTTAATATTCCAAACTGAAAAGCAGATCAAAGAATATGGCGAAAAAATTCCAGTTGAGAAAAAAGAAGCCATTGAAAAAGGGTTAGAAGAATTAAAAGCTGCACATTCAGCCAAAGATTTACCAAGAATTGATGCAGCTTTAGAAGCATTGAACACAGCTTGGGCTGCAGCAAGTGAAGACATGTACAAAGCAACTCAAAACGAGCAACCTACCGAAGGTGAACCAACTCCTGACGCAGGTACAACTGATAGCAACACACAAGATGCTACTTTTGAAGAAGTGAAATAATTTTAAATAGTTAAATGTTAAAAAGCCATTGGTTAATTCCAATGGTTTTTTTTTATCCATTTTTTAGCCAGCCTGTAACACTCATTCTGGGTTGGTTGGTCAATAAAACTTCATGTGGCATTTCGTTACTTTTAAACAAAATGGTTTTACCTTCATTAGGAGTTATTTTTTGAATGCTGCTTTCTTTATATATCATTAACTCTCCTCCGTCATTCGGTTGCCAATTATTATTTAAGTAACTAATCATAGAAAATGATCTTTTAGAATCGTTTTTAAATTGGTCGATATGTTTTACATAAAAGCAACCTATTTCGTATAAGGAATAATGAAATTCGTAATCAACAATACCTGAATAACAATTCATGTTTAGGTATTTTATAAACGATTCAATTTGAATAAAAAAATCGTTTTCTGCTTTGTTATTATGCTCTTTATCTAGCCAATAAATTACATCGCTTCTTACTTTAACACTTTGATTTATGTCTTTTTTGTTTCCTGTACCTGCTTTAAATAATTGCTGTTGGTTATTTAAGTTCAATAAATTTTTTTTCAGCTCATTGGCTAAGCTGATTGTTAAAAAATTAGTTGCAATACCAATTTTGTGCTCAATAAAACTACTGATTAACGTTTCAAATTCATTTTCCAATATGTTGGTTTACCATGTTTTATTGATAATTTTACAAGGTAACTTAAAATAGTATTTTTACTAAAATTTAATTTATTTTAGTAATACTTTCAATTTCAGTAAAAGTAAAAGTCAATATACTTCCATCTTCAACTAAAATTTTTAAATCCTTTTTTGGAGTTTCTTCTAAAATAACTCCAATTATTGATTGACCATTTTTTAGAAAAATGGAATCATTATTCTGTCCATTTTTATCTGTTTTTATAAAATCAATTTCATTAAAACTATAAATAAAAGTAGAGCCAAAACTATTTTTTAATTTTAATGAATCTCCAGCCATTCTTTCTATAATTTTACCTTTACTGTTTCCTCCATTTAGTAAAAAAATTGAGGTAGGAAATTCGTTTACACTTTTATTTGGTATTGTAGCTGTAACAATTTGATCAGGTTTAGTTTCTAAATTATAATTACAACCTGTATAATTCAACACATAAGTAAAATTTTTATAGTCTTCTTTTTCAACGCCATTTTCATTAATATTTGGTTTGTAAATAGCACCAGTAACTAAATCAATTATAATACTTACAGGAGCAAAAAATCCCCAATATATCGATCCAACTGAAACAAACCATCGCAACGATTTGGTTGTAAAATATTTTGTTTCTTCATTACAACCTTGTTTCTTAACTACGAAAATCAGTTTATCTGCATCTTTTCTTTTAACAGAAATTAATGCACTTCCATTACCAATAAACCTATTGTTTAAATATATTTCTGCATTTGGGTGTTTGGGTACAATAATGTTGGCATAATAATTTGAACCACCAACAATTGTTCCGCAACCACTAAAAGCTATTAAAATTATAATAATGAATACTAAATTTTTGATATATGTAAATTTCATAATAAAATTATTTACACAATAATATAAATAAAGATTTGAAATATGATAGCATTATAATTAAAATAAAAGAATAACTTGAAGTAAACTTATCTTCGTTTTTTTATTATAACTTAAAATTTATGCCATTTGCAACCCTCGGTTTAAACCGCGATTTATTATATGCTTTAGAAAAGCAATTTTATACTCAACCGTACCCTATTCAAGAAAAAGCCATTCCGGAAATTTTAAAAGGGAATGATTTGCTTGGAATTGCTCAGACAGGTTCAGGGAAAACTGCAAGCTATGTTTTACCAACTTTACAATTATTACAAAACAAACCTGTTGCAAAAAACAGGCATATCAATACGTTGGTTATTGTACCCACTCGCGAATTGGCTATACAAGTACAAAAAGTGTATAAAGCATTTAGCGATAGATTAGAACAAGGAATCAAATCATTGGCTGTATTTGGAGGAGTATCCATCAACCCTCAAATGATGGATTTACAAGGAGTAGAAATTTTGGTGGCCACACCAGGTAGGTTATTAGAATTGGTAGAAAAAAATTCGGTTTACCTTAGCAATGTGGATGTGTTGGTGCTTGACGAAGCAGATAAAATGCTGAACCTTGGTTTTAAAGAGGAAATGAATAAAATAATAAAATTGTTGCCTATAAAACGACAAAATTTATTGTTTTCAGCCACATTAAGTACAGAATTAACAGCTATTCAATCGTTGGTGTTGAACAAGCCAATTATCATTGAAATAGCTGCAGAAACGCAAAACATAGAATTAATTAAGCAATTGGCTTATTGGGTGGAGGATGATAAAAAAGGACCACTATTACGTTATTTAATTGCTCAAAACAACATGAGCCAAGTATTGGTTTTTACTTCGTCAGTTCATAAAGCCGATATGGTAACAGATAAATTAAATATCAATGGAATTAAAGCCATTGCCATGCATAGTAAAAAAAGCCAAGGTGCCAGAGAAAGTGCGTTGAGTAAATTTAAAAATGGAGAAGTACAAGTGCTTGTTGCCACCGACTTAATGTCGCGTGGGATTGATATTCCATTTTTACCTTTTGTAGTAAACTACGAATTACCTCGTTCACCCAAAGACTATATTCATAGAATAGGAAGAACAGGTAGGGCTGAAAATGCGGGTACCGCAATAAGTTTAGTGAATGAGGAAGAAAAACACCATTTTGGTGTAATTCAAAAAAAGATGAAAAAAGAAGTTTTACTTTTTCCATCTAATAATATTGAATTGCAAGGTTATTAAACAAAAATGGCAAGTAAAAAAATTTACTTGCCGTTTTTAATATAATTGTTTATGAATTTTTAAGCACTAAGAGCAGCAGCCCCACCAACAATTTCTGAAATTTCAGTTGTAATTGCTGCTTGGCGAACCCTGTTGTATTCAATTTTTAACGATTTTAATAACTCACCAGCATTATCAGTTGCTTTGTCCATTGCAATCATACGAGCACCATGTTCAGAAGCCAAAGAATCAAGCATACATCTAAACAATTGTGTTTTTAATATACGAGGAATTAATTCTAATAAAATTTCTTCTTTATTTGGCTCAAATAAATAATCGTTTTTCTTTGATGAATCGTTATTTAATGTAGCTGTATTTATAGGTAAAAATTGTTCTGAACTTAATATTTGAGTAGCAGCATTTTTAAATTGATTGTATACAATTTCAACTGCATCAAACTTACCTGCTTTGAATTGATTTAAAATAAATTCACCAATTGCAAAACCAGTTTCAGAGTTGGGAGTTGATAATGATTCTTTAAAAGTATCAATATAATTTACAGGTTGCTTTGAGAAATATTCATGTCCCTTTTTTCCAATTCCAATTACAGTTACTCCACCATTTTCTTTTTGGTTGTTGTATTTTTCGTTGATAGTTTTATTAGCCATTTTAATAACATTGGCATTAAATGAACCACAAAGTCCTCTATCGCTTGTAATAACTACTAATAATACATTTTTAACCGGTCTTTCATCAAAGAAAATTTTCAATGAATCAACATCAATACTATCAGACAAATTACTTAAAATGCCATTTAACTTTGTAGCATAAGGGCGCATTAAAGTAATTGCATTTTGAGCTCTACGCAACTTAGTAGCCGAAACTAATTTCATAGCTTTGGTTATTTGTTGGGTTGAAGTAACCGAGGTAATTCTTATTCTAACTTCTTTTAAATTTGCCATTTTTTATTATAAAAGCTCCAAGCTATTGGCAACTAGCTTCTGGCAGTATTTGCCAATTGCATATTGCCAATTGCTAAAAATTTAATGTTTAACCTACGTATTTTGCTGAAAGTTCTTTACAAACTTTTTCAATTGTTGCTGCTGCATCGTCAGATAATCCTTTTTTCAAATCATCTAAAGTATTTTTATGCTTATTTTCCATATAGCTTAAAAACTCAGCTTCAAATTCACGCACTTTATTTACAGGAACATTGCTTAATAAACCTTTTGTTCCTAAATAAATTATAGCTACTTGTTGGTCAACACGTAGTGGTGAAAACTGTCCTTGTTTTAATATTTCTACGTTACGGGCACCTTTTGCTAAAACTGATTTTGTAGCTGCATCTAAGTCAGAACCAAATTTAGAGAAAGCCTCTAATTCACGATACTGCGCTTGGTCTAATTTTAAAGTACCAGCTACTTTTTTCATTGATTTTATTTGCGCATTACCACCCACACGCGATACCGAAATACCTACGTTAATAGCAGGACGAATACCAGAGTTAAATAAATTTGACTCTAAGAAAATTTGTCCATCGGTAATAGAAATTACGTTTGTTGGAATATATGCAGAAACGTCACCAGCTTGAGTTTCAATAATTGGCAATGCAGTTAATGAACCACCACCTTTAACCAAATGTTTAATTGAATCAGGAATATCGTTCATTGCTTGCGCAATAGAATCGGTAGCATTAATTTTTGCGGCACGCTCTAATAAACGAGAGTGAAGATAAAATACGTCACCAGGGTAAGCCTCACGTCCAGGAGGTCTGCGTAATAATAATGAAACTTCACGATAAGCAACAGCTTGTTTCGACAAATCGTCATAAACTACTAAAGCAGGTCTGCCAGAATCTCTAAAAAATTCGCCAATTGCAGCACCAGCCATTGGGGCATAAAACTGCATTGGAGCAGGATCTGATGAAGTAGCAGTAACTACAATTGTATACTTCATTGCTCCATTCGACTCTAAGGTATTTACAATTTGTGCAACTGTAGATGCTTTTTGACCAATGGCAACATATATACAATATACTGGGTTACCAGCTTCAAAAAATTCTTTTTGATTAATAATGGTATCAATACAAACAGCAGTTTTACCAGTTTGACGGTCACCAATAACTAATTCACGTTGTCCACGTCCAATTGGAATCATTGCATCAATAGCTTTTATACCAGTTTGTAATGGTTCTTTAACTGGTTCACGATAAATAACACCAGGAGCTTTACGTTCCAAAGGCATATCGAATAATTCACCAGCAATAGGTCCCTTTCCATCAATAGGTAAGCCAATTGTATTCACTACACGGCCAACCATTCCTTCACCTACTTTAATAGAAGCAATTCTACCTGTTCTTTTAACAGTATCACCTTCTATTATTGAATCACTTGAGCCTAATAATACAGCTCCTACGTTATCTTCTTCTAAGTTTAATACAATTGCTTGTACTCCATTAGCAAATTCAATTAGTTCTCCCGATTGCACTTTTGTCAATCCATAAATACGGGCAATACCATCGCCCACTTGAAGAACTGTTCCTACTTCTTGTAATTCAGCATCTGTTTTAAAGTTGCTTAATTGCTCTCTGATAATTGCTGATACTTCGTCAGGTCTAATCTCTACCATAATTAATTTTTGTTTATTTTGAGATATATGTGTTTAATAACTGTTTTTTGGCTTCGCGCAATTTTCCAGAAATGCTTGCGTCATACAAACGGTCTTCCATTTGAATCATTACTCCTCCAATTAATGAAGAATCAACTAACATTTTTAATTCTACGCTTTTGCCGCTTTGTTGTTGTAAAAAGTTTTGTATTTCAGCTTTAATTTCGGCTGATGCTTCCACTGCAGTTTTTACTGTAGCAGTTGCAATTTTATTAATATCGTTATATTGTGCAATAAATGCTTCACAAATAGTTGCTAAAATTATTTCACGGTGTTTGCGAGTAATAATTAATACAAACGACATAGTTAACTTATTAAAAGATTTATCAAAAATTTGAGTAATGATTGCCATTTTCTTATCTCCTTTAATAACTGGACTTTTAAGTAAGTTTTCTAAGGACTCATTTTGTTGAATAGTGTTGTTCAATAATTTAATATCGCCACATACTACATCAAGTATATTTTGTTCAATTGATAAATCAATTAAAGATTTTGCATAACGACTAGCTACTCTAAAATTCGACATATAATTTTTAGTTCAGTGTAATATTTTTTAAACTATCATTCACAAAAACCTCTTGTAGGCTTCTGTCTTCCATTTTATTGCGCAATATTTTTTCAGCTAAATCAACTGTTAAATTAGCAACTTGCGTTTTTAATTGATTCATGGCGTTAACTTTTTCCATTTCAATTGCTTCTTTAGCAGCGCTAATCATTTTATCACCTTCACTTTTGGCATCACTTTTAGCTTTAGCTAAAATTTGATCTTTAATTTCGTTCGCCTCTTTCATTAATTTATCGCGCTCAATTCTAGCTTCTTGTAACAAACGTTCGTTGTCTGTTTTTAAACTTTCTAATTGTTTGCGAGCAGTTTCAGCCGATTTTAAAGCTTCATCAATACTGTCTTCTCTTTCTTTTAAAGCTTGTGTAATTGGTTTCCAAGCAAATTTACCTAATACAAACATTAGGATAAAAAAAGCCAACGCGCTCCAAAATAACAAACCAATACTAGGGGTTACTAATTCCATTGTATATTAATTTTTTTAATTTTTTTAGAATAAAATAAAGCCCGATTAAAAAATGAACCGGGCTTTTTTAATTGGTAATGGTAATTATCCGTTTCCTAACAAAGAAACAACTACTGCAAATAAAGCAACTGCTTCAACGAAAGCAGCAGCAATTAACATTGTAGTTTGAATTTTGTTAGCAGCTTCTGGTTGTCTAGCCATACTTTCCATAGCAGATCCACCAATTCTTCCAATACCTAGTCCAGCTCCGATTGCGGCTAGTCCAGCTCCGATTGCAGCGATACTTCCTGTCATTTTATTTATTATTTAGTTTAGTTTAAAAATTTTTATTTCTTTATTTTATTAATGATGTGCTTCTTCAGTTTCAATGTTTACTGCCATACCTATAAATAGGGCTGATAAAATAGTAAATATAAAAGCTTGTAAAAAAGCAACCAATAATTCAATAGCACTGATAAATACAATAAGCGGTGTGGTAGCAAAACCAACTGCAAACGATTTAAATAATATAGCCAAGCATACCAAACTTAACACTAAAATGTGTCCAGCAGTGATATTTGCAAATAAACGAATCATTAATGCAAATGGCTTTGTAAAAATTCCAATTATTTCAACAGGAATCATTAATGGATATAACCACAATGGAACATGTGGTAAGAATATGTGACTCCAATATGCTTTTTTGGCGTTTATATTAGTAAGCACGAAAGTTATTACAGAAAGCACCATAGTTACAGCAATATTTCCTGTTACGTTAGCTCCTCCTGGAAAAAATGGAATTAAACCTAACATATTATTGAACCAAATAAAGAAAAATACTGTTAGCAAATAAGGCATGTATTTATTGGTATGTTTTCCTAAATTAGGTGTAGCAATATCATCTCTAACAAATAATATAATTGGTTCTAACCAACTTTGAATTCCTTTTGGTGCTCCAATTCCTCTTTTTGAATATCCTTTAGCAACTGTTAAAAAAATTAATATTAAACCAAATACAGTAATTAAAAGTGTAGCAACATTTTTGGTGATTGAAAAATCTAATACACTAACATCTTCTAAAACATTTCCATTTTCATCCACTGCATGAATTTTTTCGTGTTCCATTTTGTAAGCATATTTTCCTACATATATATCATGTCCATGATTAAATTTTCCACTTGAAAAAAAATCTAAACCTTTATTGGTATATAATATTATTGGTAAATGAATGCTAGTGTGTCCCCATAAATGCCAATCGTGCGCATCGGCAACGTGTTCCATAATGGTTTTGTTGATATCAAATTTTTCTTCACCGTTATTTTCTTCATGTAAATTAGCACTTGCTAAGTGAGTAGTATCGTGATTTGCAAATGAAAATAAAGAAACGATAGAAAATACTATTGTAAAAATGGCTTTTTTTATGATGTATTGTATTGATTTCAAATTATTTATATGAGTTATTTTGGTCTTCTTTTCTAGCTGAATCGGAGCGCAATTTAGTAGTAAGATTATAAATTTCAAACACTATGAATAAAATAAAAAGCAATAAAAAATAAATTGCAAATGCATTTTGATGTATTTTACGGGTAAGTGTATAGTACAAAATGTATAGCAAACCGCTTAAAAATCTGATACCTAAGGACGCATAAGAATATAAAATATATTGTTGTGGTCCTTTTTTAAAACCCAAATAACTGATATAAAACACTAAACAAGTTAAGAAACAATAATAGGTAATACAATTAATTGCATCAGCTTCATTTAAAGGAATATTCCAATATTCAATTGCTTTTAAAGTGCTAATTCCTAGCAAAATGGATAATCCTATTGTAAACAAAAAAAATTGAATTAATATTTTCATTTATTATCCTTTAAAGAGTTTTTAATTAAATTATAAAATCCTAAGCCCATTCCAAGAAAAACACCTAAAATTGTTAGGTACGGAATTTTATGTACAAAATAGCTATCGAGCCAATTTCCTGATAAAGTAAAAATAACCATAAAAACTATTACTTGAATAAGCAAACTTAAAACTTTGCTATAAGCACTGTAACTTTTATTTAGGTCATTATTTGGTTCTTTTTCATTCATTTTAGAATGGCAAAAGTAAATTATTAAATTAAAACAATATTTTTTTTTAATTTGCAATCATGAAACTTTCAAGATTAATTATTTTTGGAATGCTAGGCATTTTTATAATAAGTTCTTTTTCTGCTTGTATGGGAAAAAAAGGAATTGCTAGAAACAAAAAATGTAATTGTCCAAAATTTTAATGGAAAACCCTTTAATTAGTATCATTACCGTTACTTATAATGCAGAAAAGCTGTTGAAAGACACATGGTATTCAGCTATTAATCAAACATTTAAAAATTTTGAGTTAATTTTGGTTGATGGTGGTTCGAAGGATAATACTGTAAAAGTAGCAAATGAATATGCTCATTTTGTTGGAACTATAATTTCTGAGCCTGATAATGGAATTTATGATGCGATGAATAAAGGTATAAAAGCTGCCAAAGGGGAATGGGTTTATTTTTTAAATGCAGGTGATATGTTTTATAATAATAGTGTACTTGCTGAGGTATTTGAAAACAATAGTTTCAAAAACTTTGAGTTAATTTATACAAAAGTGCAAACTATAAATGAACCAACAGGTGTAAATTATTTGAATGGAAAACAGGTTCAATACTCCGATTTCTTTTCGCATTATCCTATTTGTCATCAGGCCACATTTACTCATAAAAATGCATTTGATAAAATAGGTTATTATAATACTAACTATAAATTAGTTTCAGATACTACTTGGTTTGCTTCCTTTTTTAAAATGCAACCTCAAAAGGCTCTTTATATTGATAAAGTAATTGCTTTTTATGATATTCAAGGTGCTACTTACCAAAAAAGAATGCAAGGCTATAAAGAATATATTGATTATGGTTGGAGCAATTTTCCATTGCCAATAGCTATAAAAAACTGGTTGATGTACCCTGTAATTTGGTTAAAAGTAAAATTGATTAGAACTTTAACCAATACTGCTATTTTTAAATTGTATAGGAAACTAAAGTTTGGTAAAAAAGCAACTTTGTAAATTCGAAAAAATAAATTCGAAGGTATTTTAGTTTAAATGTATTCTAAATAATTATCAGTTCGTTTTACTTTCTGCTTCTTTAAAAATTCTTTTTAAAACTCCAAATGATTTATTGAAATCTCTGATAAAAAACCAAGTCAATAAATAAAAAGTAATGGTAAATGAAGTTATAAAAACAGGAAACTTTGCAATAATTTCATACTGAATAGGTATTTTATTTAAAGGAAAAAGTACAGTTAAAAATACAAACAGCATAATAGTTCCTGCAATTAAACCAAAGAATAAACTAGGATATGGATAACAACTTATTTCAATTTCTGTAAATCCATTTTCTAATTCAGTTGTTTCACCATGAAGAAATATTTGACCTTGCTTATTTATAGATTTATCATAAGTAAAATTCACATCAAATTCCTTTCCAGATGTGCTACCTTCCAATAGTTTGCTATTAAAAATAGTCTTTAAAAATGCAGTTTCTTTATTGATATTATCATGAATAGCCTGCATAATTTGAGGAGGAGTTAAATTAACCTCTAAAATAACAATTCGTGGAAATAGATTGAAAAACATAATTCAAAAATAAACTTTTAAGGTATAAAAAAACCGAAGCAGTTATGCTTCGGTTAAAAAAAAATTAAGAATCACAGTTATTCTTTTTTTATTTTTCTGAACCCATAAACAGCACCTGCAAGGGTTAGTAAGGTTATTCCGCCATCAACTGGAACATCTTGTGGTTCATCGTCCCAGCCGCCTGTACTGCCAGGTTGTGCATATAGGGCTAATGAAATGCCGATAAATGCAATGATTATGAAGTATGCAATTTTCTTTTTCATCTCTTTTTGGTTGATTGGTTGAGAGGTTGATAGTGTAATTGAGTTAATAGGTTGATTAGTTTATTACTTGTAAACCAATCAACCTATTAACCAATCAACTTGTAAACTATTTCACAAACTTGATGGTTTTAATGAATCCATTAGAATCATTTATCTTCAAAAAATAAGTTCCACTACTTAGGTTTTGAACACTTATAGTTTTGCTATTTCCTTCCATCAACAGTTTTTCAATTTCAACGCCAGTTATGGAATAAATGGTAATTTCGGCTTCTTTAAAAGTTCCATTTTGAACTGAAATATTTAAACTTTCATTTACTGGATTTGGAAATAAATTTATTTGAATATTATTTGAAGCATTTGCTTCACTTAAACTCAAGCTTTTATTGGTAAAAATTACTTCTAATCTGCCATTTTCAGTAGATGCTTTGTTGTTATCAATGCTAAAATTATATTGATTAGTTTTTCTTAAATCAGTCAATGTGTTTTTATAATTATCTTTTAAATAAATAAATATTCCTGCATCAAAATTTTCCATTTGACTAAATATTAAAGGATAATTTCCAACATAACTTGCCCAAACACTTAAAGGAACTGTTTTATTATTTAAACTGTTTTTATTTAAATAATTAACCATGCTGTATTTGTCAGTACTGAAGTAAGAAGCAATATTTGAATTAGGATTAATGATTTTTACAATGTCTTCGTTAGTTACAAAATCATCGTTTTTATTTTCCATAAAACGAATAACTGTTTCATCACTTTCTATGGTATCGTTCTTGATTTTTATACGTAAAGTATTTGTTTCAGGAGTTTTGAATAAATTAGATGGGGTATTAGTAACCTTCACACTTTCAGTAATTGATAATGCTGGGCTGCTTCCAATAGCTTGAATAAAAAAAGCTTGTCCACTTGAAATGTAACTAGTTACTGAATTTACAGAAGTTGTTCCATCGAATGAACCGTAGGAATTACTTATAGGATTCCATATCCAAATGGTGTTTTGAATATTTGTTTTGGTCCAACCCGATGAAGCATTCCAATCAATAGAACTTGGAAAAGGATTCCCGACTAAATTCCAACCATTTCCAAGCGTTGGATTATAAGTAATTGGAATATTTACTGGACTAACAGGATATGTTCCACTTACCCAAATGGTAGTTTCGTTAGGTGAAGTATCTGAATTTGATGTAAGTGATTTTGTTCTATCACCTCTAACATAAACCCTGTATCCCCTTCCGTTATTTAATGTTGTGTTTCCATCAATGGCTTCCCATTTTGAATTGATATTGCTTCCCCCAGTTGATAGAGATTCAGTATATTTAAAAGCAGAAGGTTGATTAGTTGTTGAGGCATCAACAGTTCCAGAAGTATTGGTAATATGAATACCTCTCCCTGCATTGGTTGCACCATTGTCTCGCCATTGTAAAGTAGTTCCACCCACTACAGGTGAAGCTAAAAAGCGGTATCGTCTATAACTTGAAGGTATATATCTTTCTACAATAATATTTCCTGAAATAGCCGACCCTGAACTTAATTGTCCAATACTTGCTGTTCCTGAACTGTTCGATTTTAAAGTTAAATAACCACCCGATGCTAAAACCGCAGTTCCAGATTGGGTTAAATTTCCTGTATATGAAACAGCAGTAGCTAATGTTTTTGTTCCACCGTTTCCTATAGCTCCAAACCCTAAGTTTGAAACTGAAATGGCATTGCCAGTTACTGTTTGGTTTGAAGTTTGTAAAATTTGTGTGCCAGTTAAATTAATGGTGCCGCTGCTTGCCGATAAGGTTCCATTGTTGGTTAAATTATATCCTACATTTAAGGTGTTAGCGCCTAAAGTATGCGTGGTTCCAGATTTTAATTCGTAGTTTCTGCATGTTACTGTTCCAGTTAACGTTCCATTGTAAACAATTACATCTTTACTTGAAATTGGTGCCGAAGTAGAAACAGCACCAGCTGAAGTAGAACCCGCATTCCATTGAGTTCCATTCCAATAAATTGGAGTTGAACAATTGGTTTGAGTAGCAGTTACAGTTGTTCCATTTACCGCAATGGCCGAAGCAGTTGTTAAAGTATCGGTATAAGTAAATCCGCAGGTATTGGTTCCTGAAAATTTGCAAGCAAAATTTGGTGTAACAGTTGTAGAATATGAAGATGTATTAGTTAAAAGCATTGTAAATAATTTTACTCTTGCACCAGCAGCTATAGAAGTTCCACTACTTGCAGATACATTGGCAATTGTTCTTCTAAAAAAATCGGTTGCACCATTGGTATAAGCCGAAGTTCCCGATTGTTGCGCTAAAATTAAATTACTACTCACTACTGATGGAGTAATAGTTCCACTGTTTCTCCAAGTTGGATTTACCCAAAACGACATGGTTCCAGCTCTTAATTCAAAAGCACTTACCGATTTATTGTATAAATAAATATCTATTTGATAAGTTGTAGCACTAGTTAATTGTTCGTTTTCTACTCGTAACTCAAAGTTGGTTAAAGTTGATTGGGCAAATAATGATAATTGAAATACCATTATGGTTAAAATTGTGATGATTATCTTTTTCATAATATATATGTTTTATATGCTGTTATTTATTAATTATTAAGGTCTGCTATATGAAATACCAAGGAGACTATTACTATCAAGATATGGATAATCACTAAAATCTACAGTTCCATCACCATTTAAGTCAGCAGATAAATAACCAATAGAACCATTTAAATTCCCCAAATCCAAACTTGGATAATCGTTGAAATCTATAGTTCCATCTTGATCAATGTCCCCGCTATAAATTACATAAACACCACTTCTGTTTTTTAAATTATTGCCATAAGCTTTATTGGCTGCTGTACTAAAATTATAGGTTGCACTAGCACTTAAAGTAACTGGCAATGCGCTCCAAGTTTCAATTGAATTTCTATGTTTAACTGTTAAGTAATAACTGTTTCCATTAGTATATGCAGGGAAACTACAAGTAGCTATTCCACTTGTACTTAATAAAACAGTATCGGTTTCTATTAATGTATATGGTGAACTAACCATGTGTAATTCTACAATGATCGTATCGGCTACTAATGCCGAAAGTGCTGGATTGCTATTAAAAGGAGCAGCTGTCATCGTACTTCCTCCAAGGTATAATCCTTCTAAAAATGCAGTAAGCCTTAATGAACTTGGTTGAGCTTCAAAAAGCGGATGTCCGTATAAACCCGATTCAGTTCCTACTAATAATTCATCGTAATACAAAAAGTTAATTTCCGTTCCTTCAGGATAACTGTAACCTAAATTCCAGCTCGAAGTTGGAGATGGTAAATAATATACATCGTTTTCAACAGCAACATACATGGTATCAACTCCTTTGGTAATTGCATAACCTTGTAATCCACTACTAATTGGTAAACCAACATAAGTGAAAGGAGTCCATTTTCCTGTTGCGGTAATTGGTTTATAATACGCTACTGGTTCATTTACTCCAGCATCTGTTCCGCAAGCATAAATGGTATCACCCGTTGAACTTCTATGCAAATCTCTGATGGTTGCAACTATTAATGATCCAGTACTTGTGGTGGCTCCGTTCATATCCTGACTAACTGTCCAACTGCTGCCTGATTTAGTCAATTTATAAATACTTCTTCCTGTAGGATAATTCAAATCGTATTCCACACCAACATAAGCAATGGTATCAGTACCTTCAATATTGAAAATAATGTCCCAAACATCCACATCGTAGTAGGCAGATGAAGCGTACAAATATTGTTGACTCCAAGTGGCACCAGCATCTAATGAAAAAAACAAACCACCTTTCATGGAATCTTGAATATAATATCCAGCCATGATAATATTGCTATTCCAAGGGCAAACTTCAATGGCTTCACACCTGATGGCAGTTTGTGGCCAACTATAAGGTGCATTTTCTGGTGTAAATTTTTGATTCCAAACAGTTCCTCCATCAGTAGTTTTGTAAACCCTCACATTTCCAACATAAACGGTATTGGTATCTCCTGGTTTCATTTCTGCACTGTAATATGGTGAACCGTCACCATTAGGGAATTTAGCCCTGGTCCAATCTTTAGTAGATTGATAATTACTCACTTTTCTAACACCGGCTTTAGAAGCTATCCAAGCAGTATTTTTGTCAGATGTCATTGTAAAATCATTTACTTGAACGGCTTCTATTCCTCTATCCATTTCGTGCATTACAGAACCACCATTTAATGAATAAGCCAAACCTTGGTCACTGGTCATATAAACTGAAAGAGAATCATTAGGGTCGGCCAAAACTGAACCATCATTTGGGTGCGTTTGATAAGTTACATTTCCAAATTCTGCCCAAGTTGTTCCTTGATTATTTGAATAACATTTTGCAAAATAAGTAACATAACTGCTTTCGGAACCTGCAAATGCAATGCTGGAGCCTGTAACTCCCGAAACTGAAGTAGTTATACTTGTCCAACTTAAACCGTCATCAGAATATAAAAAATGTTTGAAAGTATTGAACCCTGAAGTTCGTTGGCCACCAAAAAATATTCTTCCTGAAGGACTAATTCCAAAACCTGTATATGAAGTACTTGAAGGAATAACTCCCATGGTTAAATTGGAAAATACCGTAGTTGATTTTATATCGTAAAAATTATCATTCGATCTTACTGCAGTAGGAGCCACACCACCATAACCAATATAAACTTTATAGTTTTTGGGATTAATATCAATTACAACAGGAGTAGATGGTGGAGATGTAATTGAAATTGGTGAAGAACCATTGGCAGTATATGTTCCAGAAGAATTAATTTTGCCCCAATGTAATTGTGCACCTTTGATATAAATAAGAACGGAATCTTTAATTTTTAAAGCCGAAATATTTCCTGCATCAATGGTGGTTAACGAAGTTGCTGTAGGTGTGGTACTGAATAAACCATTATTTACAAAAAATAGTTTTCCCGATGCAGCATGAACCGCCATTAACTGAATTCCTGAACCTAAACCAGCAGTTGAATTGGCAGTTGGCAAAACACTAAACCGTTTAAAGGTAAATCCTGAACCAACTGGATTATAAACAGATGAGTAAAAAATAGAGTTTGCACTTTCAGTTGCAATATAAATTCCACTGGTGTCGGCTGTTTTGGAGTAACCAACAATTGCATTAATTCGTCCGCCCCAAATATCTTCTACATTTGGTGCATTAATGGTTTGGGCAAACGAAAATTTGATGGTGGTGCTGAAAATAATAATTAGCAGCGTTTTGATGTAAGCTTTTGTGTCCATAATTAAATAATTTTGAACAAATTTACCTGGCAAACACTTTTTAAATTGTCATCAAAATTGATGATTTTTTGAAAAGTCAAAAACTTTAATACATTTATTTTTAGTGAGTTATGTAAATAAATAAAGTTGTAATCATAATTGACTACAAAAAAAACATACATTTTTAATGAATGAGTTATGAAATTGAAGATATTTTTACATCCATATTTGGAATTAGTTTTTAAATTTTTTTTGACATAATTTTTGAAAAACTAACAATACTTCGATTGAAGAATAAAACTAAAAAACCAATTTAGGCAGCATCCACCAATAACTGAAAACGGCTCAACAATGAAATAGCTTCAGTTCTGTTTTTAACTAAAAGCTTGTCATAAATTCTACGAATATGTGTACGAACAGTTGTTACACTAACAAAAATTTTATCAGCAATTTCTTTATCACTCAATCCTTCAGCCATAAATAGCAGCACTTCATATTCTCGTTTCGATAAATTGGTATGAGTTTCTGGAAGTTTTTCCTTGTCTTTACTATATTTAATTGCTAAGTTTTTTAATTCTCGTTCGGTTTCAATCAATTTTATTTTCAAATCCGAATTTTCAATTTTTAGCGATTCAATTTGTCTATCAATTGATTGAATATTTTCTTCCAATAGTTGATGTTTTCTTAAACGGCTTCTGTATAAAATCAACACGAAAAATACTACAAAACATAATAATCCAATAATAATATAAATGTATTTTCTACTGCTTTGCAGTGCTGTTATTTGTTCGTTTTTTTGAATAATTTGATGCTCTTTTTTGTTTGAATCATAGGCATGGTTCAATTCAACAATTTTTTCAACTTCGGCAACATTCACCATTTTATCATACATTTCTTCATATATAATTCGGTATTCCAAAGCCTTTTTATCTTGCCCAAGTTTTTGGTAAATGCTGCTTAAGTTTTTAACAATTAATCTTTTGTAATTTACATCGTTAAATCCCTGAGAATATTTAAACGATTTTTCGAAGTAATTAGCCGCTTTCTTTAAAATATTTTGCTTGTAAAATAAGTCACCTAAATTATTATAAACAGCTGATAAATTTAAACTGTCATTTGAGAAAATAAAAATTTTTTCTGCGTCATAATATACATTTTCAGCTTCTTTGTGTTTACCTAATTCACTATATAAATCTGCTATATTTATTAGTTGCTGAGCATATTCATTTTTAAAGCCTAAATTTTTAAAAATAGCTGCAGATTGTTTAAAATATTCAAGACCTTTTTTAGAATTACCCAAGCGGTTTGTAGTTATTCCCAGCCCATTAAATGCTTGCCCTAAACTTTCTGAATCGTTAATATTTAAAGCAATTTTATACGACTGATTGTACATTTCAATGGCTCTTTTGTAGTCTTTCTTTTGAATATAAAGTGATCCTAAATTGCTAAAAGTCGTGGCCTGGCTAACGGGTGTATTGCAAAGCTCATAATTTTGTAAGGCACTAAAGTAATACTGAATGGCTTTAGCATAATTGCCATTTTTTTTGCTAATCATGCCAAGGTTATTAAATGCATTTGCCTTTATTTTTGCCGTATTACTCCAGGATGTTGCAGGCAATAAATATTTTACAGCATTTTCATAATCACTTTTTAAAAGATAATTTACACCTAAACGGTTATAATTTTTAGAAATTTCAAAACTATCATTTGTTGGCAATAAATAATTAATTGCTTTTTTGTTCCAATAAACTGCACTGTCTAAAAGCGTGGTGTAGGAATACAATAAACCCAAAGTACTACACGAAGTTCCAATTTCTTTTTTAAATCCATTTGCTTCCGCAATTAGGTTGGCTTGCTTGGCATAATCAATTGATATTGGTAATTTTTTGGATTTAATTTCTGTAGCTATTTCATTCATTAATTGAGATTTTCTCAACAAATCTGTTTCAACTTTCAATAAATTTTGTAAGCTATCAATTTTGTTTTGTGCAAAAACAGGAACACAAAAAAATAATACAATAGTGATTGCTAAAAAGTTATTTACAAAAAGTTTGATATTAAATTTACGTTTATGCATTTCAGCCATTTTCAACAAAAAATATTGGTAAACTTAATAATCCTATCATTTATTTACAAATAATTGTTTAAAAAAAATACATTTATTTTGAAATTAATCAATAAAAAAACCGAAGCATTGCTACTACGGTTTAATTCACAATATTTTTTAAAAAAATTATTTTTTCAAATTTTCTGTTAAAAACTTCAATGCTTTTGCATGGGCATCGGCAGCAAATTGTTTGTTATGTTTTGGATTACTTGGATTAGCAAATGCATGGTCAGCCTCGTAATTATAAACGGTTAATTTTTTATCGGCTGCTTTCATATTAGTTTCAAAAGTTTTTACCAATTCAGCATTTATAAATTGATCTTGCTTGGCAAAAATTCCTAATACCTCACAGTTTAAAGTTTTTAAACGGTCAACACTTTTTTCGGGCATTCCGTAATACATCACACATGCTTTGGCTTGTTTGCTTTCTAATAAAGTGCTTTGTAAACTCCATGCGCCACCCATGCACCAACCAATGGTTGCTATAGATTTATCTGCACCTATTTTAGCAATGATACCGTTTATAATAGCTATTGCACGTTCTTGTTTTAAACCCGACATTAGTCTTTGTGCAGTGGCTACATCATTGGCTACTTGTCCATCGTATAAGTCGATGGCATAAACATCTACATCTCCCATTTCTAAGGCAAAAGTTTCAGCTTCTTTTTTAATATAATCGTTTAATCCCCACCATTCGTGAAAAACAAATAGTACCTTTTTAGTTGGTTTTAAAGCTTTGATATAGTGGGCATTTCCATTTAAAGTGTCTTTAGTTGAAAATGAAATAGTTTCACCTTTAGGTTCAGCTAATATAAATGGTGCTGGCACATCGTGTTTGGATGCAAATTTTTCGTTCATGGCTAATATGGCATTTTGATTACTTAATGTAACTGAGCAACATGAAGTTTGTGATTGGGCAAATGTTGCTGAGCTAACAAGCAACAAAGCAAAGATTATTTTTTTCATTTTCTGTTTTTGTTTGTGTGGTTGTTCACTTAAAAATGGTGGGTTTGTTTTTAAAAATTACTCTCCCCTAATTTTATATTTCAACTCCTGAAGTTTAGTTTCAAAATAATTAGATTCACGTAACTTAAACCAAGTAGGTTTATTATAAAACTTTGGATTCAAAAAAACATTGACATAAACAGCTCCGTTTTCATAACTATTTCCATACCAATTATTGGCTAAATAATCGCGTTGAGGTTTAGTAAATTCGGCATTTACGTTGGATTGTAATAAGGCAGGAATGGTATCCAAATTCATTTCATTTAGAGAAGAAATTTTCAACCCTTTTTCTGCATTTAAATAACGAATATTTGCACTAGAACTAATGGGGGCATAAGAATAAAATGAAATGCTATCAAAGTCAATTTTTACTTGTTGTTCTAATTTGAAAAAGTTACGGTATTGTAGGTTGGTATCAGCAATAACTTTTCCTGGATAATACATAAAATTGCCAAATAACAAACTCGTAAATACTAAACTAATTACCCATTTTATATTTTTTTTATTGCAAACATTTAACAATAAAATTAGTAACATAAACTGGCTTAACATAAAATAACGGTGACCAATGGTATTGTATAAAAATACAGCCATACAAATGCTATTAACCAATAAAATGATAAGACTATAAATCAATAATTCTTTGTTCAGTTTTTGCTTGAAGGCAAAATATGCAAGCAAAATATAAACCGTTAACATGCCATTATCAACTAATCGCCAAATAATTAAAAAAATACTTTGTATAAATTGACTGGCACCTTTTATATTATTGTGTTCTGTATAATTAGGCGATAAAAAAGCCCAACCAAAATGGTTTTGATGTACTAATAACCAAATTAATAATGTAAAAATTGCAGGGAAGAAAAGCTTGAATCCATTGGTAATAAAAATTGAAAAAGCAGTTTTGTTTTGATAAGCTTGATAACAATAAATAAAGCCAAAAGCCAGTAGAAAAAAGTTAGCTTGTAAGTGTGTTAATTCCATGAGCACGCTACACAAAATAAAAGCATTTATATTTTTTTTAATTAAATAATACAAGCACAATAACACCAATAAATAAAACAGAGGTGTGTTTAATAACAAAGCTTGCTGTGCAACAAAAATGGAATACATACCGGCCAATAAAGTGGCAATATTTGCTGTGGTTTCGTTGGTATAAATCAAAGCTATTTTGCGCATAACTACTAAAATAAAAAAACAAATAATCAAAATTACTGCATGACTTACCCAAAGTGATTTACCCAAAACAAACCAAGTACAAGCCAATAAATAAGGAAACAATGTTGGATGTCCAGGATCAAAATTAGCGGGATACCAAATGGTTTTTAAGTTGTTTTCGTATATGTTCAAAGCTGCTCTGGCTGTTGATGTAACAGCATCGCCATGAAAAGGATCGTCTTTAACAATAAAAAACAGCACCAATTGTAATGCACCAATTATTACTAAAATGTATTTGTTAAAAAATTTCTCCATTTATTTTTACTATCAATTATCAACTGTAAAATAATAATTTCGCAAGGTGATAAAAACCCTACAACAATATAAAAATTTAAGCATATTTATTGTTGCTATTCATTTAGTTTACTTTTTTATATCTTTATATTTTGGTGGAATTTATACTATTGATTCGCCAGGGTATTTGTTTCAAGCCAAAAATTTGGTTCAATATCACAGCGTTTATGCAGGTGATTATACCATCAAGTTACTTCCCGATTATTTTGCATTTCGTCCGCCTTTGTATGCAGGTTTTATAATTGTTTGCAAGTTTTTTGTCAATTCCAATTACAGCATTTTATTCGTTCAAAATGTGTTGGCCATTATCATGTTGTTTTACGTCATTCATTGGCTCGTTCAATTGGAAGTAAAAGCTAAAATTTTAAATATAATTATTCCAATTTATTTGGTGTTTTATCCTGCTCATTTTGTGTATGCCAATACCATTATGAGCGATACCATTTTTGAAGTATTCACATTTGCCTTGTTTTACCAAACTTATCGCTTTTATCAATCACCAAATTTACAAAAATCTTTGTTCATTGGCTTCATTATTGCACTTTCATTGCTTACTAAACCGGTAAGTATTTTAATTGGTTTATTGGTTTGTTTGGTTTTATTATTTGTAAAAAATTACAACAAAATCTACATTGCGTTTGCGTTAATTTTACCACTCATTGCTTATTTTAGTTTTGGATTTGCGGTAAAAAAAGAAACCGGTTATTTTCAGTTTACCAGCATGAAATCATTTGTGGCAGTAAGGTGTTTGGTTAAATATTCCGCTTCCAATGCGTATGGTGCAGATTATGCCGACAGCCTTTGCACCGCAATAGTAAATGGAGCAGATGCGCAAGTTACCATGGCAAAAAGATTTGATTATTTAGACAGTTCTTGCAATACATTTATTGCAAATCATAAGTTGGCATTTTTAAAAGTTTATTCCAAAGGATGTATTACTTTTTTGTTTGATCCTGGTCGATATGATTTGTATAAATTATTCAATGCCAATGACGACAATGCCCTTGGCATGTATCAAACTTTGCAGCAATTTGGAATAAAAGCCATGCTAAAATTTTTGTTTGGGTTAAATTTTTTAGGATTAGTTGCTTTGGCATTTTTAGCCATTTGGAATGTCATTGTGGTCATTGTATTTATATTGTTTTTACTTAAAACAAATTATTCCATTATCCTTAAAATATTGATTGCAGTTTTTGTGTTTTATTTCTTGTTAACCACAGGATTATTGGGCGTTTCAAGATACAGAATCCATATTTTCCCAATGTTGTTAATGGCGTTTGTATTATGGGCAAACCAATCGCTTATTGCCCGCAGATTTCGCTACTAAACGCAGAAAAAACTTTAAATAGAATGATTAAAATAAATTCACCAGTTGAACGATTACATTTTGAAATATTTGAACAAAAAAAAATTCAAGTATTTTTAAAACGCGATGACTTGATACATCCTTTTATAAGTGGAAACAAATGGCGCAAACTAAAATATACTTTACAAGATGCAGTTCAAAAAAACAAAACACATTTGGTAAGTTTTGGTGGAGCTTACAGCAATCATTTAAACGCGTTGGCTTGTGCTGCTGCTACTTTTGGTTTTAAAGCCACTGCTTTTGTTAGAGGCGAAGTAATTTCAAATCAAATGTTAGCTTTAAATAAATTATGGGGAATGGAGCTCATTTTTGTAGATAGAACTGCTTATAAAAATAAAATAGAATTGTTTGAAAAGCACTTTTCAAAAGATGAAAAAGCTTACTTTATAGATGAAGGCGGAGCTGGACCATTTGGCGCAAAAGGTTGCGAAGAAATAGTAACTGAATTAACCGAAACTTATGATAAAATATTTTGTGCTGTTGGCACAGCAACTACGCTGCATGGCATTGCTCAAGCCATAAAAAATAATGGATTACCAACTAAAGCAGAAGGAATTTGTGTACTAAAAGGCGCAGATGAAATTGATACTCATTTGAAAGGAAATGGATTGGAAAACTACTATAAAACTCATCACCAATTTCACGAAGGTGGTTATGCAAAAACCAATCCTGAACAATTTGATTTTATCAAACTATTTGCAAGCAAAACTGGCATTTTATTAGACCAAGTTTATACTGCCAAAATGATGAAGGCAGTTTTTACTTTAGCAGAACAAGATTATTTTGAACCAAACTCCAAAATTCTTTGTATTCATACCGGTGGATTATTGGGATTGTTGGGGGTTTTGAAGTAAGGAAATATTTATTAACAGATATTTTATTTTCAAATCGAAAATGGAAAACAAAAGGTATTTTTGAATATAGTTTTTACCTAGGGACAAATTGTCTCCGGATAGAAATGTGATCAAATAAAAAAAAGCATATTGAAAATTAATCAACCATAATCATGAGTAGCATAAAATTATTTGAAAGTAAAAAAGTTAGAAGCTATTGGGATGCTGAAAAAGAAACATGGTATTTTTCTGTGATTGATGTAATTGAAATTTTAACAGGAAGTAGCATTCCAAAAAGATATTGGAGTGATTTAAAAAACAAACTAACCAAAGAGGGAAGTCAGTTGTACGAAAAAATCGTACAACTGAAATTTGAAGCCGCTGATGGTAAAATGAGAGAAACAGAACAAAATAATTAATATAAACTACCATAAAACCGATGCCTTCGCTTTAAGCGAAGGCATCGATAATTACTCTACTCGATCACCACTCTTTGAACCAATTGTTTGCCGGTTTCAGTTTGAATTTTCACAAAATAAATTCCAGATTTTATGTTCAATAAATCCAATTTAGTTTCATTATTAGCTTTATCAATAGTTTGATTTAAAACTGTTGAGCCTAAAATATTTATTAAACTTATTTCAGCATTTTCATTTACTAAATCTGTTTCAACAATTAAATAATTTTTAGCTGGATTAGGATAAATATTGGCTTTGATACTTTTATTCAATAAATCATTTTCGTTTGATAAACTTATCTTACCTGTTATAGTACTTTTATAAAACCTAAATCCACCACGTTGGTTGCCTATTAATACTTCAGGCGAGCTATCATTATCAATATTTGCAATGCTTACACTGGTATAAATACCTTGCATGATGCTATCAGCGGCCATAGTTGAATTGTCTTTAAAAATATTCCCAATTCTCCTTGCAATAATATTTTTATTTGGAGTAATATCTGTATAAAGTAATACACTTTTGCTGTAACTTCCTACCAACGCTTCAAAAATACCATCGTTATCTAAATCGTATAAACATGGAATAGCGTTTCCATAAGTATCTTCTCTTGAACGTACATTAATTTTACCCAATGAATCGTTGGTTGGAATTGCACTAAAAATTGGGGAAGTAACCGTTCCAGTATTTTCAAAATAAGCCAAAGTTCCGTTCCGTTTACCTATAACCAAATCTAATTTTCCATCCTTATTTAAATCGACTAATTGTGGGGCGGTTTCGGTACCAACATCTATTTTAAAATAATTGCTGTCACGTTTTGTAAAAGCAATATTGCTTCCAACCGAAGTATTTTCAAAATAATTTAAATACCCATTGTACCAACCTAAAATCATATCTTTTTTCCCATCTCCATTTAAATCGCCATAAGTAGGCACAACATTGGTTAAATTTAAAGTTACTCCTTGTTGAATATTGGCAAAATTAGTATCAACTAAACTATAAACTGGATTATTTACACCACCAATATTTTTAAATAAGTACAATAAATCGTAACCGTTTTTTGTACTTAAATAATTACCTTGTGTTGCTACAATAATATCTTGGTCGTTGTCATTGTCAATATCAACAAAAACCGGTTTTGAATTCCCTCCCAAATCAATCATTTCATCTTGCAAAAAGTTCTCTTTTACAAATTGAAAATTAGCTGACAAGGTTGAATTGGCTGCAGTATTTTTATATAAATAAACCTGATTTGTGTTTTTTACTGTAGCAGGTTCGTTGGTAGTTATAACCATGTCTTTTACACCATCGTTATCAAAATCTTCAAAGTATGGAGTTGGCCAAATAATGTCTTTTGGAACATAAGTATTTCTTGGAAAAATAGTATCTTCGGCTATCATCGAATCTCTTCCAAGTGGCGATAATTCTTTTCCATTTTTACAATAAATTAAAGTGGGATAAAATCCATCACCATAAATAAAATCTTTGTCACCATCGGCATCATAATCAAAAACTGCAAATGAGTTGCTTAAATGTTTACCACCCTTAAATAAGTAAGAAGCTGGCTGATGTAAATTAAAACCATTTGCAACTAATTTATATGAAAAATGCCCCCAATTAATAACCTTTAAACCAAAATCTATTGAGTCGCAAAAGTTATTACCATTAGGCCTTTTGTTTTGATAAAAATTAAAATAATTAGATGATGCAGGAGATTGAATGATATCTATTTTTCCATCGCCATTAATATCATCAATTACTCCAACATCCGATGGATTGTACTCAATACAATCATCGATGCCTTCGTAATTATGGTTTAAACAATTTACTATTTGTTTAAATGAAATAGCAGTTGAAGTTGATGTGTTTTGTAAATACCTTACAGTTGTTGCACCAACAAATTCACCTGGATTTATTGTAAAACCGGTACCACCTGCTGAAAATATATCTTCTTTCCCATCGCAATTAAAATCGATTAACTTTAACCATTGTGATAATGGAGGAAAGCTTTTTTCAAATTGTGGTGCATAAACCCAACTGTTATTTTGCCATAAATAAGTAAAAACTTTGTTGCCAATTCCATCAAAAACAACCAAGTCTTTTATGTTATCGTTGTTTAAATCTATTTTGCTGAATTGTGGTTTTTGAAAGCCGCCTACAAAAGGGTATTTCAATGTATCGTTTGAGTTTTGTTTTAAAAACTTAGCTGTATTTGATAGAGTAAAAAATACATTTTGAGAAAATCCTAAAAAATTTATTAAAAGTATAGAAGTGAATGTAAGTATGGATTTACGCATAATTTATATGTTATTTGTTCCATCAAATTTATATTATTCATTTAAGAAAACTTTCATAATTTTTTATTAAAAATGAACATTTCCGATTTACATCAATTGTATTTAAAACATCCTGTTATTTGCACTGACACTAGAAAAATAGAACAAAACTGTTTGTTTTTCGCATTGAAAGGAGAAAATTTTAATGCTAACCAATTTGCGAAAGATGCAATAAACAGTGGGGCAGCCTATGCAATTATTGATGACTTAACCTACCAAATGAACGACCAATTTATATTGGTATATGATGTATTAAAAACATTGCAAGAATTAGCATTTTATCACAGAGATACTTTAAAAATTCCTGTAATTGCTATTGTTGGGAGTAATGGAAAAACAACAACTAAAGAATTAATTACATCAGTATTAAGCACAAAGTATAATGTTTTAGCCACTCCAGGTAATTTTAATAACCATATAGGTTTGCCATTAACTGTGCTTAAAATTAATACCACCCATGAAATTGCCGTAATTGAAATGGGGGCAAATCATGTGGGTGAAAACGAGTTTTTATGTACTATAGCAAAACCTAATTTTGGTGTGGTTACCAATAATGGTAAAGATCATTTAGAAGGATTTGGAAGTTTAGAAGGAGTTGCACTATCTAATTCAGAACTGTATTATTATTTACTAAAAAACAATGGAATTGCATTTGTAAATATTCACG
This sequence comes from Bacteroidota bacterium, assembly GCA_037141455.1. Lineage (GTDB taxonomy): Bacteria > Bacteroidota > Bacteroidia > UKL13-3 > UKL13-3 > JAAFJM01. The sequence continues at coordinate 5,704 of JBAXCN010000019.1, read as the reverse complement.
ATGAATGGCTAATGCGTATGGCCCGTCAATTAGAAAATAAAATAACTTATGCAGCCAATTTTGAAGGGAGAAATTTAGAGGCAACTTACACTTGTTTTGCAAATACTTTACAACCTAATATAAATTTTACTTTACAATCGGAAAAAATTTCATCTCAATTAAGTGGCGATTATAATTTTGATAATACAATGGTTGCAGTAGCAATGGGTTTGCATTTTGGATTAAATGCAACAGAAATAAAGAAAGGAATTGAAAATTATGTGCCAAGTAATAATCGTTCAGAGGTTATTAAAAAGGATTCAAATACTATTTTTTTAGATGCATATAATGCAAACCCGAGTAGTATGGAGGTGTCAATTAAAAACTTTGCTGCCATGCCTTTTAGCAATAAAATAGTAATACTTGGCGATATGTTTGAATTGGGAAAATATTCGGAAGAAGAACACCAAAATCTAGTAAACTTATGTGTAAGTTTAGGCTTAACCAATGTATATTTATGTGGAGAGCAATTTAAAAACACCAAAAATAATTTTATAACTTTTACTTCAACCGAATTGTGCAAACAACATTTAAACGAAAATAAAATTGAAAATGCCAATGTTTTTATAAAAGGCTCTAGAGGAATGAAGCTTGAAATTTTATTGGATGTAATAGATTAAAAACCAAGCTTGTTTTTTATATAAAAGTACAAATCATCGAAAGGAAAGTTTACTCCTTTTACTACATCAATTGCATACCTGCGCTTAATTTCAAAAATAATTATATGCATTAAAACAAAAACACTAAATGCTATAAGTAAAAATGTTTTGTTATATAATAAATATTTAAAAGAAACTATTTTGTTAAACATTGAATTTATAACGTTTTTTTTAATAAAATAGTTTTAAGAGAAGTTATATTTTAACTAAATATTTTAATAAAACCTCTTTAGTTTAAACTCTTTTAAAGGAGCAATTACCAAGGGAACTTTTTCAATTAATACCGAACTTGTATCTAATCCAAACGCTTTTGCCTCCGATAAACTTAATTTATCTAAAGTAAAATAAATATCCATTATAAATTGATCGTAAGTAGATAGTTCATTTTCGTTTGATAAATGTCGTTGTAAAACAACAAATTTAAAATCACCAGTAATGTTTTGTTCTTTTAATGAAGTATATCTGCTTGTTACATCCACTTCTCCATTTAAAACCAATTCTTCAACTACTCTTCTAAAATAATAATTAATTTTTTGTTCTACCCTAAAGCCAAGTTTAAACTCTACTTTAATAATATCGTTTGATACAATATGGTCAACTTTATATTGCATGGTATAAGGTTGATCGTCTACATGAATATGAACAAACCAATATATATCGGCACGTTTAGGTTGTTTTTGTAAAATTGAATACATTACTTTCGATTCAATTTCATTTTGCAAATCGGCACTTGTTAAATACACCAAATGTGTTGCAAATTTTGAAATAGATTCATCTTTACTCAACTGCTCTAAAATGGGGATATACGATTTTAGCGGAACAAATTCAGTCAGTCTATTTTTAATTTTACGCCCTTTGTACCAAATCCACATTATAAAAATAAATACACTGCTTATAACCAAACTTACCCACCCACCATGTGTAAATTTAAGCAAATTTGCTGCTAAAAATGAGCCTTCAATGGCTAAATAGACTAAAAACAGCAAAGAAATAAGCCACTTGTTTACCTTAATATGGCTTAAGTAATTTACTAATAACAAAGTAGTCATTAACATTGCAATAGTTATAGCCAATCCATATGCAGCTTCCATTGCACCCGCTTCTTTAAAATATAAAACAATTCCTATGCAACCTGCCCATAAAATTAAGTTTGCGCTTGGCACATACAATTGACCTTTCATTTCACTTGGATATTTAAGTGCAACTTTTGGCCAAACATTAAGCCTAATCGCTTCTGAAATTAAAGTGAAAGAACCACTTATTAAAGCCTGACTGGCAGTAATAGTAGCCATGGTAGCAATAGCAATTCCAAATGGTAAAAACGCAGGCGACATTAAATCGTAAAAAGGATTTATGCCTGTATCGGTTAAATTTTGCCCTTCATGGTTCAATAAGTTAGCCCCTTGTCCAAAATAATTTAATAACAAAGCCGATTTAACAAAAATCCAACTTACTCTGATATTCTTTTTACCGCAATGGCCTAAATCAGAGTATAATGCTTCAGCACCAGTTGTACATAAAAACACTGCACCTAAAATCCAAAAACCTTCGTGATAATTTACCAATAAATTATAAGCATAATAGGGGTTTAAGCAATTTAATACATCTAAATGTTTGCCAATTGTAGCAATACCTAAAATAGCCAACATTCCAAACCATGCAAGCATAATAGGGCCAAATGCTTTACCTACCATTGATGTTCCAACGCGTTGAATTAAAAATAGTAAACTAATAATTGCAATTACAATAGGAACAGTAGGTAACTCTGAAAAATTAAAGGAATCTGATTTTATTAATCTTAATCCTTCAATGGCTGATGAAACTGAGATAGGAGGAGTTATTACGCCATCGGCTAATAACGCACAACCACCAATAATTGCGGGAAAAATTAAATAGGGTCTACGCCTTCTAACTAATGCATACAAAGAAAATATACCGCCCTCACCATTATTGTCAGCATTAAGTGTAATTAAAACATATTTTACTGTTGTTTGTAAAGTTAAAGTCCAAACTATGCAAGAAAGACCGCCATAAATTAATTCTTTCGAAATAATTTTATCGCCAACTATAGCATTTAAGACGTAGAGAGGTGAAGTACCAATATCGCCAAAAATGATTCCAAGTGTAACTAAAAGGCCTGCTAAAGATAGTTTGTTATGATTGCTGTGATGCTCTCCCACGTTTTTGTGTTTTTAAAATAAGGTTGCAAATGTATAGGTTCATTTATAATCACCAAATTTTTTTAAAATATATTAATACGCAAATTTTATTTAATTTTAAAGAGAAATGTTATTTTGCCACCTCATAATTATTACATTTTGATTGATACAATATTAAAAGGTGCAGCAACAGGATTAATTTTGGCACTGTCATTTGGTGCAGGTTTTTTTTCGTTGTTACAAACCAGTATTGAAAAAGGATATAAAAAAGGATTATACATTGCACTTGGAATGATAATAAGTGATTTGGTGTTTATTGCTTTATGCATTTTTGCAGCAAGCTTTGTCGAAAATCAAATACGAGAATTGGATACAGAAATTCGTTTTGTTGGTTTTATTGCGTTGACTGTTTTGGGTATTAAAACCTATTTTAAAAAACCTAGTAATCCCGATGCAGTGCTTGCTCCTTCTAAAGGCAAATATTTATATATAATGAAAGGTGTAATGCTTAATAGTATAAATCCTTTAACCTTATTGTTTTGGCTGGGTATGGCAGCTTTTGTAAAAAGTAATTTACCTACTTATACAGAAGTAACAGTATTTTTTGGAGTTACTTTAAGTGCTATGTTTTTAACGCAATTTGTAATTTGTTATTCAGCCAACAAAGTCAAACATGTTTTATCGATTAAAATGCAGCATGTATTAAATCACATTATTGGGATTGTATTTGTTATTGTTGCTTTTATAATGGTTTGGCCTTTAATACTAAAACTAATTGCTTAAAACTATTTTATATTTATTTGAACGATATAAAAACTTAGAAAATAGAGCGCAAAACCTTGTTTTTAATTAATTTACAAAATAAATAATCCTTCCTATTTAAAATAATAAAGACATTATTTGTTAAATTTAAAACTATGTTTTCTGTTTTTCTATGTGGTAAAAAAAAGATAAAAAAAACAATTTTCCTCCTATGTTTTCAAATAGTTTTTTATTGTATTATTTAACTTTGGTATATTGTTTCCTAAAATTTACTTTTGTAAAATTATTTTAAAAATCATGCAAAGAGATACCGTTATATTTGATTTAATTAATCAAGAAAAAAGCCGACAAGAACACGGCATCGAGTTAATTGCTTCCGAAAATTTTACTAGTCCACAAGTTATGGAAGCTATGGGAAGTGTGCTTACCAATAAATATGCGGAAGGTTTACCTGGAAAACGCTATTATGGCGGTTGCGAAGTGGTAGATGTGGTAGAAAATTTAGCTATTGATCGATTAAAACAAATGTTTGGCGCTACTTGGGCCAATGTTCAACCACATTCGGGAGCGCAAGCAAATGCAGCGGTAATGTTAGGTTGCTTAAATCCTGGTGATAAAATTTTAGGTTTCGACCTTTCACACGGTGGACATTTAACACATGGCTCTCCAGTTAATTTTTCGGGTAAATTATACTCGCCCTCTTTTTATGGTGTGGAGCAGGAAACTGGCTTAATAGATTGGGATAAAGTAGAGGCAAAAGCACATGCTGAAAAACCAAAAATGCTTATTTGTGGTGCATCGGCTTATAGTCGCGATTGGGATTATGCTCGCCTTCGTGCCATTGCCGATAGTGTTGGTGCTATTTTATTAGCAGATATTTCACACCCTGCCGGTTTAATAGTAGGAAAATTATTAAACGATCCAGTTCAATATTGCCATATTGTGACATCAACTACACATAAAACTTTACGCGGCCCTCGTGGTGGAATTATTATGATGGGTAATGATTTTGAAAATCCATTTGGACAAAAAACGTTAAAAGGTGAATTGAAAATGATGAGTGCGTTACTTGATGGCGCTGTTTTTCCTGGAACTCAAGGTGGACCATTAGAGCACGTAATTGCTGCTAAGGCAGTAGCATTTGGCGAATGCTTAACCGATGATTTCAAGGCTTATACTAAACAAGTAGCGGTAAATGCCCAAGCTATGGCAAACGCATTTGTAAGCCGTGGATATAAAATTATTTCTGGCGGAACCGATAACCACTTAATGTTAATTGATTTGCGTAGCAAAAACTTAACAGGAAAATTAGCTGAATCCGTTTTAGGAAAAGCCGATATTACCATTAACAAAAACATGGTTCCTTTTGATGATAAATCGCCATTTGTAACAAGTGGAATGCGCGTAGGAACTGCTGCCATTACCACTCGTGGAATGGCTGAAGCCGATATGGAACAAATAGTAGATTATATAGATACTGCGTTAATGAACAACGAAAACGAAACCATGCTTGCCGATATTAGAAAAAATATCAATACTTGGATGGCTAAGTTTCCATTGTATAAGTAAGTTTGTTGGTTGATAAAGTTGACTGGTTAAAAATTTATACAAATAAAAAAATCCCTTTCAAGTAAAATTGCAAGTGATTTTTTTATCATTTAATTATTTATATTTTAGATTTATAAAAACAAAATCATGTAAACAGTTGATTAAAAAAAATTATTCAAAGCATCGAAAATTCTAGCGATGAAAAATTGTTGGGAGAAATATATAGATTATTTGTTATTGAAAATAATGATTTAGAAATCTATAAACTTTCAGAAGAGCAAAGACAAGCTATTTTAAATGGTCAAAATGAAATAAGAAATGGTTTGTTTATTGAAAACGAAGCAGCAAATAAAGAAATTGAAGAGTGGCTAACAAGTAATTTGGGAAATGCTCACACCCCGTCAGACGATTAAAAAGCTTTTGCGTTGGTAAGGCGTCAGACGGGTTTGAAAATTTTCTATTATCCTAATTTTCTCACTTTTTAAATCCCTCACAAAATATATATTCGAACGCTAATCAGTCAAATCTATGAACAAA